>JBKPSV010000221.1:0-19085 GCA_046735215.1 Pseudomonadota bacterium
GGTGCCGGCGTTGGGCCAGGGCACCTGGCATATGGGCGAGCGCGGCAATGCTGCGAAGGCTGAGGCCGCGGCGCTGAAATTGGGCATCGAACTCGGCATGACGCTGATCGACACCGCCGAGATGTACGGCAATGGCGGTGCTGAGGAGGTCGTCGCAGAAGCGTCGCAGGGTCAGCGCGACAAGCTGTTCATCGTCAGCAAGGTGTACCCGCACAATGCTTCGCGCACGGGCGTGCCGGCGGCCTGCGAACGCAGCCTGAAGCGACTGCGGACCGATCGGATCGATCTTTATCTGCTGCATTGGCGCGGCAGTCATCCGCTGGCCGAAACCATCGAGGCGTTCGAGAAGCTGCGGGTCCAGGGTAAGATCCGCTACTGGGGTGTGTCGAACTTCGACACGCGCGACATGAATGAAGTGGCGCGCCTGCCAGGCGGGGGGAACTGCAGCAGCAACCAGGTGCTGTATCATATCGGCAGCCGCGGCATCGAATACGATCTGCTGTCCTGGTGCCACGAGCACCAGCTGCCGATCATGGCGTATTCGCCGGTGGGAGGGCAGGGCGCTCGGTTGCTGCGATCGAAGGCTCTGGTCGACGTCGCCAAGCGTCACAAGGCGACACCGGCGCAGATCGCGATCGCCTGGACGATGCGGCACGGCAACGTCATCAGCATCCCGAAGGCGAGCGATCCGGCGCATGTACGGGACAATGCCGCGAGCGACGGCATCGAGCTGAGCCCGGAAGACATAGCGGCCATCGACGCAGCGCACCCACCGCCGGCTGGAAAGCAGTCGCTCGACATTTCCTAAAGTGATCGCCTGAGGCCGGATCGCCGGCAAAGCGCGAAGCGCGCTCTCGACCAGTGGATCCTGCTATCCTTCACCGCGTGAACGAGTCGCGGTCCATCAGGCTAGCTGCCACCAGAACTTGCGCCTGCGTCGTCGTTGTCGCAGTGGCAGTGGTCCTGCTTGCTATTGGCGGCATGCCAGAAGTCGCCGTGCCGTTGGGTGTCTCGGGGATGGAAATCAAGCTGGCGCTGGACCCGATGGCGGCGAGCTTTCTGCTGCTGACGCCATGCATCACGTTGGCGCCACTGCCCTTGGCAGCAACGATCGCGATCCTGTCGGCCGCGAATGGTTTCACGCTCGCGATTGGACTAATGCTGCTGGGCGGTTTTGCATCGATGCGACCGGCGGCGCTGGCAGCAATCGGCTGCCTCGTTGCGCTGGCGCTGGCGGGTTCGGTAATCGACTTCGCCGCGATCAGAGCGACGCCCCCAGAAGGTTGGCGTGCTGCTGCAATATTGCTGCTGACGCTCACCGGTGCTGCGGCCACGGCAAGCTTCAGCCCGGTGATGGCGGCGTATGTGATGATCCGGCTGCTGTTCGATCTATGCGGTGCCGGACAGCCGCTCTGGTGGGGAGTGCCATTGCTGCTGGCGGGAATTAGCATCGCAATGATCGCGTCGTTACGTGGCGCGTTGTCGGAATTGCTCGACGCGGCTGTTTCGCAGGTATCGCTGCACCAGATGGGCCTGGCGGTAATTGGCCTGGGTGTGGCGCTGTGCGCGCGGGGTGTCGATTTGCCGTCCGTCGCCTCGCACGCGTTGGACGCCGCGTGGCTGGCGATTGCATGCCATGCATTGTGTCGAGCTCTGCTGTTGCGCTGTGCCGATGCGGTCGAGAGCGGCGCGGGGACGCGACGGCTCGATTGTCTCGGCGGCGTCGTTCACCGCATGCCGATGACGTCCGGTGCGTGTCTGACCGGACTGTGGACGATTGCCGTGTTGCCGCCCGGCCTTGGCTTTGCCGCGTTCTGGTTGGTGTTCTCGTCTCTGGCGGCGGTTGCGCGCATCGGCAGCTTCGGGCTTGGGCTGTTGATCGCAGCCGTTACGCTGGTGACCGGTGTTTCGGTCGGTCTGGCAGCGTTGGCCGCCATGCGGGTGGCGACCGTCGTATTTCTTGGCCGGCCGCGCACGCCACGTGCAGCGGCTGCCGATGAGGTGGATCATCCGGTCCGATCAGTACTCCTGGGGCTCGCGGCGCTGCTCGGAGTGCTGGGCGCGTTTCCAGGTCTTGCGTTATTGCCGACGTTCCGTTGGGGCGACGGCGCGGCGGCCGTCTCCCTGCTCGATCTGCGAATGGAATCCCTCACGCCAGGTTACGCGGCGACGTTCGTTGCGGCCTTGCTAGCGATTGCCTGGATCGCCGTGTTGAAGGTCATCCGACGTCCCCGTTTGGGGCGGCGTGAACCGGACTGGTCGGGCGGCTTTTCCCCACCACCGGCGTGGATGCCATTCGGCGACCCAATGACGCAATGTGGGCCTGGTTCCTTCGTCGCGCCGATCCAGGATCTGCTCGCCCAGCTGCCGTCGACCGGCGCGGCCCGCCTGCGACTTGGCGCTTGGTGGGACAGGCTGCTCCGTGCCGTTGCGGCTCGAATCGCGCCATGAGCCTGCTGTTCGGGTTTTTTGCCCAGTTGCTGCACGTCGGGTTGATCGCCGCGATTGCCCCGAGCCTTGTCGGACTGCTGCGCTGGCTGCAAGCCCGGCTGGCCGGCCGAGTCGGACCGCCTGTGCTGCAGCCTTGGCGGGATTTGCTTCGGCTACTGCGGAAGCAGCCGGTGCTGGCCGAAAGTGCGACGGCCATGACCAGTCACGCGCCAATCGTCTGCGCCGCGATGACCGCAGTCGCCGGATGCCTGGTGCCCTCCTTCGCCCTTGGCATGCTGTTCGCGCCGTTTGCCGATCTGCTGCTCATCTTCGGGCTGTTGTTTGCGGCGCGTTGCTCGCTGGCCTTGGCCGCCGCGGATGTGGGCAGCACAGTCGGCGGAATGGCCGCGAGTCGGGTCATGCTGCTTGGTTGTTTGGTTGAGCCGGCAATGCTGCTTGTGGTGCTCGTGGCGGCACTGTTTTCCGGCAGTTTCAACCTCGATCTGATCGTGGCGACCCAGCAGGAGGCGGGCTGGCAGATCGGCATTGTATTGGCACTGATTGCCCTGCTGCTGGTCGGGCTCGTCGATACGACGCGCCGAGAAACTCTGACGGAGGAGTTGGCCGGCCATGACCTGGCGCTGGTTGATATGTCGGAGGCCGTGCGTCTGCTGCTGTGGTTCAATTTGATCGGGGCGATGTTCCTGCCGTTCGGAATGGCGCCCGCCGGCGCCTCCGCATCGGCTTGGGTGGTCGGAATGGCGACCTGGCTGGGCAGGACGTTGCTGTTCGCGGTTGCGTTGGCAGTGGTGCGCACGATCATCGGCCGGATCAATCTGGCGCAGGCAGCCCAGGCGCTCGGTGCGGCGGCTTTGCTGGGCTTGCTCGCTGCAGCATTTCTGTTCGCCCAGACGGGGGTCACGTGAGCGCTTTTTCCAGCGTGGAGGATCGGCCGGTCACCGGTGCTGGATCGCTGCGTCAGGTACTGACGCGGGATGACTGGACGCGGATGGCGAGTGAGTTGTCGCCTCCGTTGATTGCGTTGTGGGGCGATACACGCACCGTCTTTGCGCTGCTGCGCCAGCCGGATGGGGTGCTGCTGGTCTCCACCGCCATCGAAGATGGTGGCTATCCGGCGCTTTCCCCCGCGCGGCCGATCGCGGCGTGGTTCGAGCGGATGGTGCACGACCTTTGGGGGCATACAGCCGTTGGGGCGACCGACCAACGCGCCTTGCTCGACCATGGGCGGTGGAGCCACAGCCCGCCGATGGCGATCCGTCCCGGCCCGCGTGCTGCAGCAGCGCCACCGGAGTTCGGCATCGGGGAGACCCTTGACAAGATCCTTCTTGGGCCCGTGCGCGGCGGGATCGAGCCGTCCGCCCATCTTCGGCTGGGGGTTCGTGGAGGAACTGTCGAACAGCTGGAGCTGTGGCTGGGCTACACCCACAGAGGAGTGCTTGCACTGATGCAGGGCAAGTCGCCGCGTGCCGCGGCGCGTTTCGCTGCACGGTTGGTCGGCGAGACGACGGTGGCTCACTCGATCGCCTTCGCCCAGGCAGCCGAGGCTGCACTGGCCTGCGCTGTCCCACCCCGTGCACAAGCACTGCGCGAAGTTATGGCTGGGCTGGAGCAAATTCTGTGGCGCCTCGATCGCGCATCCGCGATAGCCGAGGCGGCCGGTCAGCCCTCCAGCTTGACCGCATGGAGCGCAGAAGCGCTGCGCGCCGCCGCCAATGCCGCATTCGGGCATCGGCTGATGATGGACCGTGTTGTTCCGGGTGGAGTTGCGGCCGACATCGCACCGAGTGGCGGCGAGACCGTTGGGCGCGCTCTGCGCCGGCTTGCCGAATGCAAACCAGACGCGGAACGACTGGAGGCAACTTTGATGGCACTGCCCGGGGGAGAAATCCTCGTGCCGTTGCCGGTGGCGAGCGGAGAGGGGCTCGGCCATGCGTCTGGACCTGCGGGCGACATCTGGCACTGGATGAGTCTCGATCACGGCCAGATCGCCAGCGTGTTCATGTGCGATCCGGGCTGGGCGCGCTGGCCGCTCCTGGCGGCGCAAATGGCAGGCAGGCCGTTCGATGAACTGCCGCAGGTGTTGGCCGCACTAGGGCTCTCAAGTTCCGGGGTTGACCTGTGACCCCCTGGCGCACCCTGGCCCGTACCATCTTGTCGCGGCCAGCGGCATCGTCGGCCCCGCCGGTGGACGGAGAGACGGCGTCATCGCTAGCCGGACGGCTGGAGGCCGGGGCGCAGGTACCGCTGGGGCGCAGTCTCGCAGTGTTGCACCTCGATGCGGGGAGTTGCGGCGGTTGCGAGGTTGAACTGCGGGCCTTACAGCGCGCGGTCTACGACCTCGAGCGCTTTGGTGTCAGCTTCGTTGCCAGCCCCCGACATGCGGACGTCCTGCTGATCACCGGTCCGCTCACGCGCAACCTGATTGAGGCGCTGGAACTCGCCCACGCCGCGATGCCGGATCCGAAACTGGTGGTGGCGCTGGGGGATTGCGCGGTCGATGGCGGAGTGTTCAAGGGCAGCTACGCGATCGCCGGTGGCGTTGGGACGACGTTGCCGGTCGACCTGTTGATCAGCGGCTGCCCACCCGCCCCGGAGCGCATCTTGGCGGGGCTGCGCGCGCTTCTTGCGGCGAACGCGCGCAGCAGGCCTGGCGTCAACTCGCGGTAGGCTTCGGCGTGCGATGCGGGGTGCGATGTGACGTGTGGTGGACCGAGCCGCTGTGACGCTGACTGGTCTTATGCGACGCGTGATGACCATGCGGTTTCTTGTGCAACGAACTCGCTGTGGCAGCAGTCGCAGGCGAGGCGGTGAACGCAGCGACCGGCAGAGCAAGGCCGAGCAGGGCGAACAGTTGTCTGCGCGAGGAGATCACGGGATTGGCTCCGAGTGTAGCAGGCGTTATCGGGACAGGTTTGAGTAAGAGTTGAACAGGCAAGCCTAATCAACTGATGTGACTATCCTCTTGCTTGACAGAGTCGTGCAAGCAGATTTCACAAGAGACACAGCACCTGCAATTCGCGCCGCAATGCCGGTGGCAGGGAAGCCACACCGCGGGCACGTGGCCCGGCTGGCAGATCAGGCGGCGCGTCATCCGGACGCAGATAGCGCCATCCCTGAAAAGGTTTGGTAGGCCGGCCAGACAGCGGAACCAGCTTCGGATCCAGCACGACACCGGCGCAGGACGAACCGTCGTCCCATTGATCTTCGACGATGTCGAGGACACGCTGCCGCACCAGCATGGTGCCACTCACCACCCAGTACATCGAGCCGCCGCTAATAACCTCCTGGTGGCGGCGCGGGAAATTGCGTGTGCGGTGACGCAATGGGGGACTTTTCTCCGCACGCTCGACCTGCAAGTCCCGCAGATGCTCGATGTCGCGAACGCCCACAGCGAGCTTGGTGAGATGCAGCATTGTCGCGCGACTCGGAGCAGTTTTGGCCCGGGACAGTATGGCAGCAGCGTCAGCGATGCGTCACCTGCTCCGGGCCAACAGCGCTACGCCGGCATCTGATTGCCTGGTGTTGTTTTGGAGATACCGACCTCCTCCTCGGTCATGTCGGCAGGGATGTCAGCGAACAACGGCGTGCTGAGGTAGCGTTCACCAGTGTCCGGCAGCATCGCCAGAATATTGGCGCCCTTAGGGGCCTCGGCGCAGATCTGCAGGGCACCTGCGAGCGTCGCACCCGCGGTTATGCCGACAAAGATGCCCTCTTTCTGCGATAGTTCGCGTGAGCAGCGCAGCGCGTCTGGGCCCTTGATGCGAAGGATCTTGTGGAGCCCGCCCGCATCGACCGCATCGCCTAGCAGCTTCGGGATGAAGTCCGGCGCCCAGCCCTGCATCGGGTGCGGCTTGAACACCGGGTGTGGAGCGGCGGGCGAGCCATCGGCATTCCGCTTCTGGCCTTCTCCACTGCTCACCATCGCCGCATCATCAGGTTCGCAGACGACGATCTTGGTATTCGGAAGTTCCTGCCGCAGCACTCGTGCAACGCCCTTCAGCGTGCCGCCCGTGCCATAGCCGGTGACCCAGTAGTCGAGCTGCGTGTCTTTGAAGTCCTCGACGATCTCCCGGGCTGTGGTGCGCGAATGGAACTCGGCGTTCGCTTCGTTTTCGAACTGACGGGTGAGGAACCATCCGTGCTTTGCGGCCAGCTCGTTAGCCTTGTTCACCATGCCGAAGCCGCGCTCGCTGGCGGGCGTGATGATTACCTTGGCGCCCAGGAAACGCATCAGCTTGCGACGCTCGACGCTGAATGATTCAGCCATGGTGACGACCAGCGGGTAGCCCTTGGCGGCGCAGACCATCGCGAGCCCGATGCCGGTGTTGCCGCTGGTGGCCTCGATCACCGTCTGGCCCGGCTTAAGCGTGCCACGGCGTTCGGCATCTTCGATGACGCCGAGTGCAAGGCGGTCCTTGACAGATCCTAGCGGATTGAACGCCTCGATCTTGACGAAGAGGTTGACGCCGTCAGGCGCGAGCTTGTTGATGCGCACCACCGGCGTGTTGCCGACAGTTTCCAGAATGTTGGCATATCTGCGTCCCATAGTTCTCCCCATTCGATTGTCCGACGATGCTGCCGTCCCGGCCGCCTTGACGTCAGACCTTTTCCACGGCTCCCCCGCCGGCGACCCAGTCCTTGAAGCCACCGAGATTGCGCACGTCGGTATAGCCCATCTCGTGCAAGGTCTTGCCAGCCAGCGCGGCGCGTCCACCGCCGGCACAGTAGAGGATTACCGGGCGATCCTTGCGCAGCGCCGGATTATGGTTGGGCGATTCCGGATCAGCGCGCGATTCCAGCGATCCGCGCGGGATGGCGAGCGCGCCCTTGGCCTTGCCGCTTGCCTGCAGTTCGGTTCCGTCGCGCACATCGACCAGTACGGCGCCGCCGGTGTCGACCAGCTTCGCGGCATCGGTGGCGCTGATTGCCGGTACCACGGCGTTGGCGGCGGCAACCATGTCCTTGTAGGTGATGGCCATTTGGCGCTGTCTCTCCCGTCAGAAGCTTACATGGCCAAACGTGGCGCGCAGCGCCCAATAGAGCAAGCCGCCGACGAAGAAGCCGACCAGCGTGCCATTCACGCGCACGAATTGCAGGTCCTTGCCGACGCGGAGCTCCAGACGCTCCACGATGGTGTCGGTGTCCCAGTTGGCGACGACCTGGGCGATGAAATCCGAAAGTTTGGCCTGAGCTGCCGGCAACAGGCTTGCCACCATGCCTTGCACCGCAGTGTGGACCCGTTCGCGCGCGACGGGATCAGACTCGAGCATGGCCCCCAGGTTGGCGAGCGCCCCTTCGATATAGTCGACGGTGCGGCCGGACGGTTTGGCAGCATCTGCTTCCAGTGCCAGCCGCAGCCGCGCCCAAACGTCCCACAGCCACGCCTGCACTGTCTCATGTGATGCAACGCGACGGATGGCAGCTCCCAGTTCGGCAGCGCGTGCCGGATCCTGCTCGAGCCGCGCAATCTCGGTCCGCACCCATTCGTCGAACGCGGCGCGCAGCTCGGACCCATCAGGGCTCATCTTGTCGAGTTCGCCGTTGATGGTCGTCAGCACACGCCGCGCAATCGAGGCGCCCAGCGCCCAGCCGACCAGGCGGCCGCCTTGCTCGCGGACGCGTTCCTCGATCGCATTGCGGATGCTTTCCTCTTTGCTGGCGAGCAGCGTCCGAAGTTGTCCCAGAATGAAGCCGAATACTTCCTGATGGCGGCGCCCCTCGACCAGGCTGTGCAGCGCACGGGCGACAACCTGGCTTGCGCCAGGCCCGCCGAGGAGCCGAGGCACGATCCGTGCGATCAGGCGGCGCGCGCGACCATCCTCTACGCTGGCAAGGATCCGCGGCAGAGTGCCCGCCAGCGCGACCGCGGCCGGGCGTGCGGAGGCCGGGTCAGCTAGGAAGCGGTGCAAGATGCCTGGCAGGTCCAGGCGTGCCAGCACCCCGGCGACCTCGTCGGCGGTGAATACGTGGGTGGCGACGAAACGGCCGAGTGCGGCGCCGAGACGTTCCTTCTGGTGGGGGATGATCGCGGTGTGCGGGATCGGTAGGCCGAGCGGGTGACGGAACAGCGCTGTTACTGCGAACCAGTCGGCTATTCCGCCAACGAAGCCCGCCTTGGCAGCAGCCTGAAGCAGGTCGGTGGCGTCGCCGGGCGGCAGTGCGTATGTGCCGAGGGTGAGCGCCGCCATCAGCACCAGTAGCCCGGTCGCGAAGGCGCGATGGCGGCGCAGCGTGCGACGTGCATCGGCATCCGGGTCGGCGGCGGGCATGACGATCAAGCTGGTGGATTGTCTATGGTCTGGCCGCCTGCTCCGCATCTGCCCTCAGCGCAATGGTGGATCGATCGGCGGTTCGACCATTGCTCCTGGTGCAGCGCCAAGGTGGTCGGACCGAAGCTGATCTTCGTTTGGCTCTATCTGCTCTGGTTATCCGTGTTTCCAACCTCTCATCCGAAGTATCCAGGCGATGTGAGCGCGCGGTGGTGCCTGCCCTGGCTACTCCGGGATGCGGCTTTCCGGGATGCTTGAGGTGCCGCATCGGAATCTGGTAGTACGCAAATATTGCACGTCGCTGCTGGCTTCGTGACATGTCGACTGCCGATCGTATCCGGCTCCACGTGCACAACGATCAATGCCAGCCCGCATTGAACAGGGCTGCAGCAGGGGGCTGCGACGCAATGCTTTCCGAAACTTCGGTGAATGCCTTCAGGACATCGCTGCGCGGCACGTCGTTCGTTCCGGGCGAGGCCGGTTACGATGTGGCGCGCGTTGTTTTTAACCGCGTCATCGACCGGCGTCCCGCGCTGATCGCAAGATGCGCCGGCGCGGCAGACGTCATCGCCTGCGTCAACTTTGCCCGTGAGCACAGGCTTCCGGTCTCGGTGCGTGGCGGTGGACACAGCATCGCCGGCAAGGCAATCTGCGACGACGGCCTGATGATCGACCTGTCTGCCATGAAGGGCATCCGCGTCGATCCGGCAACGCGCACGGTTCGCGCCGAACCCGGGCTCACAATCGCGGAGTTCGACGCTGAGACGCAGGCATTCGGTTTGGCGACCACCATGGGTGTCATCTCAACTACCGGCATTGCGGGATTGACCCTTGGCGGCGGGATGGGGTGGCTGATCGGCAAGCATGGCCTGGCATGCGACAACGTGATCGCGCTGGATGTCGTTACCGCAGATGGGCGGCTGCTCAAGGCGAGTGAGGAAGAGAACGCGGATCTGTTCTGGGGCATGCGCGGCGGTGGCGGCAATTTTGGCATCGTCACGTCATTCGAATATCACCTTCACCAACTCGGCCCAGTGTTTGGGGGAGGTGTGCTGTATCCGGTCGATCAGACGCGCGAAGTGCTGCGGTTCTACCGTGACTTCGCATCCTCTGGCCCGGACGAGTTGAGCACGCAAATGGGGCGGATCTGCACACTGGACGGCGTTCCGGTTGTCGCTGTTGCCGCCTGCTACTGCGGCTCGCCGGAAGATGCCGAGGAGGTGCTTGCGCCGCTTCGTCGCTTTGGCTCGCCTGTGGCCGATCTGTTTGGACCAATGAGCTACCGGCAGATGCAAAGCATGTTCGACCCGTGGTTTCCGCCTGGACGTCAGGCTTACTGGAAAGCCAACTTCCTCGGTGAGCTTCCCGATGAAGCGATCGACACTTTCCACCGCTTCGCGATGACTGCGCCTTCGCCTTACACTACCGGACCGTGGCTCGAAGCGGTGCACGGCGCCGTTTCGCGGACCGATGCCGCCAGCACCGCGTTTGCGCATCGCCGGTACCCGTTCAATTTCCTGGTGCTGTCCAGTTGGTCGGAACCGTCGGAGGCGGCGCACAATATCCAATGGACACGCGAATGTTGGGATGCCATGCGTCCGTTCATGGCCCCGGGTGCGTATGTCAATTACCTTGAGGAGGAAGCCGATCCTCACACGCGGGCCGCATATGGTGCGAACTATGATCGGCTGGTTCAGGTGAAGCGCAAATACGATCCTGACAACCTGTTCCGGATCAACCACAACATCCGACCTGCCGCCTGAATACGAGATACGTTGAGCGAGGTGAGCAGTGCTTGTACGCAGCATCCTCATGGCATGTGTTGCCACCTTTGGCTTTGTGTCTGCTTCGCGCGCAAGCGCCGACGATGTCGCCAAGATCAAGGCGCTTGAGCAGCATTTGGCCTCCGCAATCACATCACGAAATGTCGATGCGATCATGCAGTCCTACATTCCTGACGAGAGCCTGTTCGTGTTCGACGTCATTCCGCCGCGGCAATACGTCGGGGCCAAGGCGTTTCGCGAGGACTGGGGCGATTTCCTCGCCGGCCTCAAGGGGCCGCTCAAGTATGAAGTGACGGACGTGGTGGTCACGACGGTGGGCGACCTAGGCTATGGACACTCGATCCAGCGGGTTGTGGCGACCAACACCAAGGGCCAGCCGGTCGATCTGACCACGCGCGTCACCGATGTATATCGGAAGCTTAAAGGCAGGTGGGTGATTGTGCAGGAGCACATCTCGGTTCCGGTCGATCTCGACACCGGCAAGCCGGATCTCACGTCCAAGCCATAGACAAGGATTCCACCGCACTGGCTTTCCGGAGCGGTGCACTTCGTGGCTGAGGTCGGCCCTTGCGACAAGCTTAGAGCTGTCGCAGAAAATCAGTTGAGCAACCATCCGGCCGCGCGCGCCGAACGACTGGCGGCGTCATCAGCCATTGCCAGCCCCGCCACCGCCGACACCAACATGCGTCCCATGGCAACGGGCACTGCTGTCGCCTTTAGCTCCGGACCGCGTGCATCGAGCACGACATAATACTCACCCGGCGAACCCGTGCCTGCATGTCCCGCGAACACGGCAGTCGGTTCCATTCGCAACCGCACGACGGCAACGGACGGGTCCAGCCTTACTCCGACTAAGTCGTGGGCTGGCACCGCTGCCTGGTCGCGAATGCGGAATGACAGGCGACACGCTGCAGCCTCAAAAGCGAGCGTATCGGCGGCAAGTGGTGGGATAGGTGCGCCGGCTGCGATCTGCGCCTCGACAAACGTGGTGAACCGCGTCACCTCCTGCTCGAACTGCAGTCGCGTTTCCGGATAAGCGCGCCAAAACTCATCGATAAGCTCCGGCAGAACCGGACCCAGAGCTGCGAGGGTCCGCGGGAGGCAGCGACGCAGTGGCACCAAGCGGTTGAGCCGATAGAGCGTGCCGCTCGCCGTCATTCCACGCGTGCCTGCCATGGCGGCAAGCCGACTTGCCTCGCGCGTCGAGAGATCACGGCCGGCCAGCATCACAGCGGGGTTTTGGCGCACCGCCGCGCAGAAAGCACGGTCGGCGATCAGCGCACCGAGCACATGCTGAAAAGCAGATAGCGACACAGCGGCAGGCTCAGCGTAATGTGCCAAGCACCGTTCGAGCTCGGTCGAGCTGCGCACGGATGCCGGACGCGCCCACGTCGGCGCAATAGTCCTCATCAAACTCGAAGGTGACAGCGCGCAGATTGAGGGAACGGGGTGCCACGGTGCGCAGCATGGCCCAAACTTCTTCAGGGCAAGGGCCGTAATGCGAATCGGTATAGATCCCGTCCATTTCGTTGCCGCCTGCCAAATGAACCTCGACCACCCGTGAGAGATCGAGCTGTTCGAGGAACGCATAGGTGTCAAATCCATGATTGCGTGCGTTCGCATAGAGGTTATGCAAATCGAGCAACAGACCGCAGCCCGCCTCGGCAGTGAGTGCATTCAAGAATTCAGGCTCGGTCATCGTCTGGTCGGGGATGTCCGTGAAGTAGACGTTGTTCTCCAGCAGGAACGGGACTGGCACTGCGCGCCGAATTGCAATCACCCGCTCCGCCATCAGGCTCAAAGTCTCGTGGTCATATGGCACGGGCAGGGCCAGCGCAGTGTGTCGCTCGCCGCCTTCCGCGCCTGGGAGGCGAAAGAATGACAAATGCTCACTATGCCAGGGGAAGTCATAGCGCGCTTGCCACAGCGCGATCTCGGAAACGTATTCGGTATCGAAGAATGCAGCAGTGCCGATTGACAGACCGACACTGTGCGCGACCACTGGTCGCCTGGCTGCGAACTGATCAAGCACGTGTGGGATCGTCTCCAACGGCAGGAAGCGCGGCTTGACCCCCGGCCCACGATCGGTACGAAAAATGTCCGGCATGATCGCTACGAAATCGATGCTGTCGAGGTCAGTCTCCATGAACCGCTGCAGCGACGCGTTATACAGCAGGCCCACGCCGAGGCAGGGCAGGTCAGCCAAGGGATCAGGCCCGGGACACATGGCCACGCAACCTCCAAGATCAGAATGCGCGATGCTGAGCGCGGTATGGCGGCCGTGCCCAGCATCGCTATCAGCATGGCTCAGAAAGCGTTGGCCTTGGCCGCAGCCAGTTCCGTCACAGGGTTGACGATCGCGCCAAGCGCAGCCTTGGCATCGAGGTAACCGCCAGACGTGCAGCCTGGGCAACCGCCCATGCGTGCGAGCACAAGCGCCCCACCCGCAACGGCTTGCGCCTCACGGTCGGTCAGCGCGACGGGTAGCATCGGCTTCGTCGTATCAAGTTCTTTCAAGGTATATACTCCTGTTTAAAAAAGGGAACGACACCAACGGTTGGCACCGCGCCCAAAACGCAGCAAGCCCTAGTAGGTAAACAACCGATATGAGCCTGTTCACACTGGCGGAAGATTCGAGCCAGTCAGCCGCACCTGCGTGCACTATCGAGCTCGGCTTCTTCGCGGAGAGCGAACCGCTCGGAGTTTGCCGGAGCTCCTTGGCTTGAGACCGTGGAGCTATGAGGAAGCAGACATCAATTTGATTGTGTCCGGAGGTCAAGAACGTGCGGTGCTCTTGGCGTTGGAGCGCACCGGCGAAGGGTCTCGCAGTGGCCACGGTTGCTTCGATTGCATCGAAGGTCGGCTGCACCGGCGAGCCGTTGGGGAAACGGGGGCGACAGGCTGAACGTGATTGGGGACAACGACCTGGCCTGACGAGTGACGAGCGCGAGCGGCGGTCGCGCGTTTCATAAACCTTGCTCTTCCGAGCCGGCGCGGTCTAGCAATCCGGCATGCGCAACCTTCCTGTGATCGGCATTACCCTGGATTCGGAGCAACCTGGCGGATATTCCAAGTATCCTTGGTACGCGATCCGGCAGAACTATGCCGATGCGATCGTGGCTGCCGGCGGCCTGCCGATTGCACTGCCGCACCACGCCGCACTTGCGAACGCTTATCTTGACCGCATCGACGCACTGGTGGTCACCGGGGGTGCCTTCGATGTCGATCCGGCGCTCTATGGCGATGCCGACCGGCATGCGACTGTGACACTGAAGGAAGATCGCACCGCGGCCGAACTTGCGCTCACCAAGGATGCGTTGGCGCGCGAAATGCCGGTCCTGGGGATCTGCGGGGGACAGCAGCTGCTTGCCGTCGCGCTCGGCGGCACCCTCATCCAGCACATCCCCGATGCGATCGACGGCGCGCTGGAGCATGAGCAGACCAATCCTCGTCATGAACCCGGGCATCCTGTCGCGGTGCGCAGCGGCACGCTGCTGCATCGGATCGTGGGCAGCTCTGAGATGCAGGTGAACTCATCGCACCACCAGGCGGTGCGCGAACCAGGGCCCTATGCAGTGGTGAACGCGATGGCGCCGGATCAGGTGATCGAGGGCTTAGAGGACCCACGCCATCGCTTCTGTCTCGGCGTGCAATGGCATCCGGAGTTCTTTATCGATCCGGGTGACCGCCGGATCTTCGATGCACTGATCGCGGCCTGCCGCGCTTGAGTTGACGCGTCTCCCCTGGCCCCCGACAGTCGTCGCAACGACAAGGGGACCTGCATGAAGCTCACTCGACGCGCCGCCATCGGTGCCGGCGCGGCCACGCTCGCGATCAGCTCTGCCCGTTCGCAGGCGGCACCCATTCGCATCGGCCTGCTCAGTGACTTCTCGGGCCCGTTTCGCGATATCAATGGTCCCACCAGCGTCGCCTGTCTGGCACAGGCCGTCGCCGAATTCACCGCGGCGAATCCGGACATCAAGGTGGAGACGGTCAGCGCCGACCATCAGAACAAGCCGGATATAGCGGTTTCTGTCCTGCGGTCATGGTTCGATCAGCAGGGTGTGGACATGGTGCTGAACGTCACCAATTCCGCAGTTGCGCTTGCTGCGACCACGATCATCACCGAGAAGGACAAGGTCTGCATCAACACCTCGGCCGGCAGCTCGGTGCTGACCGGGCCATCATGTTCACGCAACCTGGTGCACTGGACCTACGACACCTGGAACCTGTCGCATTCCTCGACAACACAGGTGATCAAGATTGGCGGCAAGACGTGGTTCTTCGTCACGCCGAACTATGCATACGGCAAGGCGCTGCAGGCCGACGCCACGAAGTTCATCGAGGCCGCAGGCGGCAAGGTTCTCGGCGCGGCGGTCTTTCCGTTCCCTGAGACCACCGATTTCTCGTCCTTTATCGTGCAGGCCGCCAGCAGCAACGCTGATGTGGTGGTGTTTGCCATCGGTGGGGCGGACGAAGTGAACTTCATCAAGCAGGCACAGGAATTCGGCCTGACCAAGAAGGCGCGCGTGGTCGGCATGACCGGTTTCATCACCGACGTCTTGAGTATGGGGCTGCCGGTCGCGCAGGGTCTGCTGATCACCGAAAACTTCTACTGGGACTTCAACGACCGCACACGCGCGTTCTACGGCCGGGTGAAGCCGCGCTTGGCAACTGGTGTGTTTCCCAACATGCTGCAGGCTGGCGACTATGCGGGCACGCTGCACTATCTGAAGACGGTGAAGGCCATTGGTCCGGCGCGCGCCAAAGGATCGGGTCGCGAGGTTGTTGATGCGATGAAGCGCATGCCGACCGACGATGATTGCTTCGGCCCGGGATCTATCCGCGAAGACGGGCGCAAGCTGCATCCCGCGTATCTCTGGCAGGTGAAGAGCCCGGCCGAATCGCGTGGCCCTGGCGATGTATACAAGCTCGTCGGCACCATACCCACCGATCAGGCGTTCCGCCCCCTTAATGAGGGAGGCTGCCCGTTCGTGCGTGCATAAGCCATGTCTGAAGCGCCGCGAGGGGAACGCATTGCGAAGTGGCTGGCGCGGGCTGGCGTTGCCAGCCGACGTGACGCGGAAAGATTGTTGGCAGAGGGGCGTATCAGGCTGAACAATGCGCCAGTGTCGCATCCCGCAACGTTTGTTTCTGGCGGCGACCTCGTGGTGGTTGATGGGACCGTTGTGGACGCGCCCGACCGTACCCGGCTGTGGCGCTATCACAAGCCGGTCGGACTGGTCACCACACATCGTGATCCGCAGGGCCGGGCAACTGTATTCGACAAGCTGCCATCAGGCCTGCCGCGCGTGATCAGCGTCGGTCGGCTTGATCTGAACAGCGAGGGATTGCTGCTGCTGACCAACGATGGCGCACTGGCGAGGAAGCTTGAACTGCCGGCTACCGGATGGGTCCGGCGCTACCGGGCGCGTGTGCATGGGCCTGTCGATGAGCGCAGGCTCAGGTCCCTGGAACGCGGCGTCACCATCGATGGCGTGGCCTATGGAAGGATTGAGGCTGGCCTGGACTCCCGCAAAGGCGACAATGCGTGGCTCACCGTCAGCCTTCGCGAGGGCCGCAATCGCGAGGTGCGGCGTGTGTTGGCGCATGAGGGACTGGCAGTGACCCGGCTGATCCGCATCGCCTACGGCCCGTTCCAGCTTGGTACTCTTCCGCGCGGAGCGGTGGATGAGGTCCCGGCGCGCGTGCTGCGCGATCAGTTGCCACGCATTGAGTAACGCATGAACCGAATGCCGCGGCTTAGCATCGGGGCGAACTATGCCATGCGAGTTTTTTCCGAAACGACCAGGCGCAAAGAGTGTTCATCTTCCGCACCGATGGGGCACACGCATCCGACTTACGGGAGTAAACATATATTTTTGGAGACTGATACAACCTATGATGGCCGGACTGGATCAAATTTGCGTCAAAAACTTTGTGCCAAAGGAATCCTTCGCCTGATAAGCGAAGAGGAAGGCTACCACTTCGCTGCAATTCGTGAGGTGGTTCCGGATGAAGACGCCGAGCGCGCATGCCTATGTTCGAGCCTTGCAGGTTTGGGGACTATGGCTCCGGCACTGGCGCTTGACACATGATCCTCGTGCGCTTCGAACAACCTTGGCCTGCAAGCTGATTGCGGCCGAGAAGTTGGCCGTTTGGCAGGCCGAACTGGGATTGAGGCGATCGGTATGGGCCGCAAGAGCGGAGCGCGCCGCGCGGGAGGAGTTCTCAATACATAAAGTCCTCCGGCAGATCAGGCGCGATGAGCGCGTGCTTCGTGCGACGCAGTTTGACCTCGCACTTGAGGAGATGGTCTCGGGAATGATTCAATCAGCTGATGATGACACTGCCGAGGTGCTCGTGGTCGAGGAGGAGCGAGCATTACTTGTCCCGGAGTGAATGGTCCATGTCCTGGTTTCCAACGCGCCATGTGATCCATGTGGCTTGTTGCACGAGGTCAAGGGAACATGGGTGTTCTTCAACTGAGCAGCGAGCAGCAGCATTTCCTGATCGCGAGAGAATGCGCCTGACCTTTCCCGTCGCTGGGTCATAATGCGCGCGACTACTGTCACCCAATGAGGATTGTTGCCGGCCTTTGGCGCGGCCATAGGCTGACTGCACCAAGAGGATCCGCCACCCGCCCGACGGCCGATCGTGTACGCCAGGCCTTGTTCGACATGCTGTTGCACGCGCCTTGGGGAGGCCGCGAGATTTTGGACGATGGACGTGTGCTCGATGTCTTTGCTGGTACCGGTGCGTTTGGCCTAGAGGCGTTGTCGCGTGGTGCGGCACATGCCACCTTTGTCGAACATGGCCGCGCGGCACTGGCCGTTCTCACAGCGAATATTGCAGCCTGCGGGGCGCACAATCGCGCCACAGTACTGCCGATTGATGCGTTGGCCATTCCTCCTGGCGACCCTGCGGATCTGATATTTCTGGATCCCCCCTATCGTCAGGATCTTGTATCGCGCGCGGTTGCGCGCCTGATCGCCGTCCAGCGCATTGCACCGCGCGCTCTCCTGATTGCCGAAACAGCGCGCGACGAACCGCCGCCGGCAACCGAAGTGCTTGCCGAACGCAGTCACGGTGCCACACGGATCAGCATCTGGCGCCCTGGACATTGATCTGGAGCGCGGCATGCCCTGGATGGCGGTGACCAACGCCCACTCACCGGAGAATGACGAGTATGTGCGTCCTGTGCTGCGTCAGCCGGCCTGGACGAGGCCCCCCGCGTTGGCAATAGCCTGAACTCAGCCTGGCCACGCATTGCCCCAGCGATCGGCGTGCGCCACTTCGGAAAGTGCCTTGCGTGACAGCGGACCGAAGCGATCGATCGGCCAGCCGATTGGCATCAGGGCAAAGCTGTCCACATCGTCTGGCAGGCGTAGCAGCACGCGCACATCGTGTTCGCAGCGAAGATGGTTGGTGGTGATCGTGGTGCCCAGTCCCAGTGCTCGGCACGCCAGAATGATATTCTGCACCGCTGGGTAGATGCTGGCGCCGCGAATCCTCTCGGCATAGGCACGTTCGGCTGCAAGATCAACGCCCGGTGCATCCGGCACTTCCGGTCGGCGGAGGCATGGTACCAAAATGACCGGGGCATCGCCCAGGTGGTTCCACAGATGGACGCCCGTCGTCATCATGCGCTCATATTGCCGTTCCGTCATATGTGCCGGTCGGCCCTTGGCCGCATACATCTTGGCGGCAATGTCCGAGCCCTTGCGGTAGATTGCACCGAGCAAGCGGCGAAGTTCTGCATCGCGCACGACGAGGAACGCCCAGTTTTGGGCATTGCCGCCCGTTGGTGCGCGGATCGCCGCGTCGAGCACCTTAGTGATCAGCGCCTCGGGAACGGGATCAGGCTTCAGCCGCCGCAGCGACCGTGCTGTATGGATCGCCTCGAACAGTTCGATGTTGCTCATCGCAGCCGGTGTCCTCAGTTGTGCGGGCAGCAGGGCGGCAGGCGGGCAGGCGTGGTGCACTTATCATTGCGCATACGTGGGGCAGGAAGCCAGGATCACGTCGGCGGCCGAACGCGTGGCTCTCACGCCGCTGCGCGTGCGGCCTTGCAGCACGCCTTGATGGCGCATTCGGCCTGGGCCGGGACGGCACTGGTGGTGACCGAGATCGCGGAGCTGTTCACCGTGGGGAACAGCCCGGTGTTGTGGCCGGGCTGATGCTGTGCGTGATGGTCGGCGAGCGCGCTGATGCATCCGCAGAAGGCATGCTCTATCCTTATCCGTCGAAGTTTGCAGTCAGTTAGCGGGTCTGCAGGAGCGTCTTCGCGCCGGTCTCTACGATGCATTCGCTCAGCGAGGTGGCGCAGTACTTCAATCCACCAAACCGAAGAGAAGATGAGAGTGCCGGCGACCCTGCAAGGCAGCTTCCAGGGGACCGCCCAGGGGTTCCAGAGCTCCCTCGGCTCCGAGCCTTAACTGATCGCGGCGGCGCTCATCACCGTCTACATCGTTCTCGGCATACTGTACGAGAGCTATATCCTGCCGCTGACGATCCTGTCACTCTGCCGTCGGTCGGTGTCGGAGCGTTGCTCATCCTGCTGGCGAGCGGCTGCCAGCTC
>JBKPSV010000222.1:0-37365 GCA_046735215.1 Pseudomonadota bacterium
TGTTGAAACTGCTACACACCCCATCCCTGTATCGTATCTATTTGATGAAAAAGTCCTTGTCGAAAGCGTCTCATTAAGCGAGTTCAGCAACAGCAGCCGTTCAAGGCACGTGGTTATGCGATGCCAGTTGCTGAGACAGGCTGCGAGGGCCAGTACTACGACTTTGCCAGCATGCGTGCGGCAAAGGCGTGGCTGAGCTGAGAAAGTCTGAACTGGATTCACCAGACAGCGTCGAACGCGCTCGATACTTCCCTCCGATGGGCAAGCAGCTTGGCGACGACGGCATCAATGCCAGACTGGCGGTGCGTGGGCGAGGTCAAGCGCGGCAGCCGCGGAGCGGGGCGTCGAAGACGCCGGGCTTGAGGTCGGCCATGCAGTGCCGGACCATCATGATCGCCGATTGACGCTCATGCACCTGACACTGTCAGACAGTTCGAGTGCCGATTTGTACAGCTGAGCGCGTCGCGTGATCTACCGGTTCCCGCCTCGCCAGCTTACACCTGATCGTAATCGAGCACCACGCGTTCGGTGATCGGCCTCGACTGGCAGGTCAACACGTACCCCGCCTGCAATTCCCAAGGCTCCAGCGAATAGTTGACCGCCATCTCCACTCGCCCTTCCACCAGCCGTGCGCGACACGTGCAGCACATTCCGCCCTTGCACGAGTAAGGCAGGCTGCGGCCGGCGCGGATCGCCGCATCGATGATCGCCTCACCATCGGCCACCGGAAAGTCGAACCGAGCGCCTTCGCTGATCACTGACGCGATTGCCCTTGTCGGTGCAGTCGGCCGCAATGCCACCGGTCGTGGCCGTCCGCCAACGCCGGGAGTAAAGCGCTCGATGTGCACACACTCGCGTGGCAGGCCGAGTTCGATCAGCGCCGTCCCCAGGCCCTCGATCATCGGCTGCGGTCCACAGATGAAGGCGTGATCGACATTTGACACGGGCACCACCGCACGCATCAGCACACCGACCTTTTCGTGGTCGAGGTGGCCGTTCAACATTGGGATATCCTGCTGTTCGCGCGACAGCACATGGAATACTGAGAGCCGCGCAAGATAGCGATCCTTCAGGTCCTCCAACATTTCACGAAAGATGATGTCAGCCGTCGTGCGATTGCCATAGAACAGGAAGAAACGTCCGGCCTCACGTCGCAGCACGGTTTTCAGAATGGCCATTATAGGCGTGATTCCGGATCCGGCCGCAAACGCGACCAGCGTACGCAGCGAGCCGGGTTCGATCGGCACCCCGAACCGTCCGTCGGGTGTCATCACATCCAGGCTGTCGCCGGGATGCAATCGCTCGCTGGCCCAGCCAGAGAACGCGCCGCCCGCCAGCCGCTTGATGACGACGCGCAATTCGCCGTCGTCCAGGGCGGAGCAGATCGAATAGGAACGTCGCACGTCCTCGCCATCGATCGTTGCGCGCAATGTCAGGTACTGGCCGGGCGCATAGAGATAGTCGTCGCGCAGTGACGCAGGCACGAGAAAAGCGAGCGAAACCGCATCAGGCGTCTCCTGGCGGATCTCGCTGATCGTCAGCCGGTGAAAGCGCGGCGCCATATCGGATGTCTTGCGCGTTCAGCCGGCCCGGCACAAGTCTGTCGCATGCGACAGGCGCTCCATCGGCTGACGGTTGCCACCAACGGGCAGGGGCTGGTCGATGTCACCGACAAGGTCTCGCGTTGGGTGAATGCGCAGGAGATCCAAACCGGACTGCTGACGATCTGGTGTCGCCACACCTCCGCTTCGCTGCTGGTGCAGGAGAATGCCGATCCGGATGTGCGCGCGGATCTCGAGGCGTTCTTCCGCCGCTTGGTGCCCAAGCACGCCGGCTATAGGCATGAGGACGAAGGTCCCGACGACATGCCGGCCCATATCAAAACGGCGCTGACTCAGACGCAGCTGACAATCCCGATCGACGAGGGTAAGTTCGTGCTCGGTGTCTGGCAAGCGATCTATCTGTTCGAGCATCGCGCCGCACCGCATAGCCGCGAACTGGTACTGCATCTGATCGGCGAGTGATGCTCACTAAACGGTTGCCGCTGCGACCCGGACCGTCGAACAAGTCCAGCATAGCTCGATTACCGGCCCCTTGTGCGCTCCGGGCATCCTGGTTCGCCAGCAAGAGGGCCTAAACCCGCGGGGTCTCGTTCCGGGCAGATCATGCATAGTGATTGCTATGCGCCGCTCCCCTTGTTGCCGGGGTTGTGATACATATCAGCCGCGAGGGAGAGAAATGCTGCATACTGGGCTATTCTCAGCCACCCGGGCCAATTCGCCACCACAACGGCGGCGCGGGTCATGAACATCCTCGCGCCACCGAAGGCGCGCCTTGGCATCGAGATCGTCCACGACCTGGTCTGCCCTTGGTGCTTTCTTGGCGTTCGCCGGCTGATGCGCACACTGCGTCGCCGACCAGACCTGCTGTTCGATCTGACCTGGCGGCCGTTTCTGCTCAACCCCGATATGCCTCGTAGCGGCATGGCGCGGCCGGATTACGTTATCCGCAAGTTCGGTGGCGAGGATCGTGCCCGGCGCCTCTATTCGTCGATTACCGAGATCGGTCGCGCCGAGGGCATCCTGTTTCGTTTCGACCGCATCCGCCGGACGCCCTCCAGCGTCGATGCGCACCGGCTGGTGCGGTTCGCAGCGCGCTTCGGCCAGGCGGACGCAATGGTGGACGCGCTGTTCTCGACGCATTTCACCGACGGCCTCGACATCGGCGATCCCGCTTTGCTGGTGACAGTCGCTGCCGCCTGCGGGCTGGATGCCGGCAAAGCGCGCCGTTTCCTGGGGAGCTCAGACGAGAGCGACGCGGTGCACGCCGATAACCTGCGGGCACATCGGCTCGGTATCAATGGCGTGCCGTGCTTTGTCATCTCGGGCCGTCACGCCATTGCCGGGGCGCAGGAGCCCGAGGTGATCGAGCGCCTGCTCGATGTTGCGGCTGTCGAAGCAGCCGAACTCTGAGCGCCTCACGCTGCCTTCGCCTGCCCCGCGATCCGCTCCAGATTTGCTAGTGTGTCGCGCGCGAAGCGTAGCCGTGTCGCGACGTCCATTTCGCGCGAGATCGCCAGCTTATGGTCCGGCCGCAGCCGCACCAGTCCTCCCTTCGAGGCGAGCCAGGCCACCAGTCCTGCCGGATTTGAGAATGCATTGCCACGGAAGCTCAGCAACATGCCCTTCGGCCCTGCTTCCAGCTTCTCGACGCCGGCGTCACGACAGGCGCGCTTCAGCGCCACCACCTGAAGCAGGTTGTCCACCTCCTGCGGCAAGGCGCCGAACCGATCCACCAGTTCCGCCGCCATCGCTTCGGTCTCGGCATCGGATGCCAGCGCGCCAATGCGGCGATAGAGACCCAGCCGCACAGGCAGGTCACGCACATAATCTTCCGGGATGAGCACCGGCAGGCCCAAGGAAATGTTCGGCGTCCAGTCGCGTTCCTGGCCGCCGCGCCTGCCCTCACCGGCGCGCAGATCGGCAACCGCGTCTTCCAGCATCTGTTGGTAAAGTTCGATGCCGACTTCGCGGATGTGTCCCGACTGTTCGTCACCCAACAGATTGCCCGCGCCCCGGATATCCAGATCGTGGCTCGCGAGAGTGAAGCCGGCTCCCAGTGCATCCAAGGTCTGCATGACTGTCAGCCGCTTTTCGGCGGCGGCAGAAAGACGCATGTTTGGCGGCCAGGTCAGATAGGCGTAGCCACGCTGCTTGCCACGTCCGACGCGCCCACGAAGCTGGTATAACTGACCCAGCCCGAACATGTCCGCGCGGTGAATCACTAGCGTGTTCACCGCCGGCATGTCCAGTCCACTTTCAACGATGTTGGTGGACAGCAGGATATCATAGCGGCCATCACCGAATTCAGTCATGACCCGCTCCAGCTCCGTTGGCGGCAGTCGGCCATGCGCCTGCGCCATGCGCGCCTCTGGCACGATCTCCGACAGCCTCTCGGCGATACGTGGCAGGTCCTCGATGCGCGGGACCACACAGAAGACCTGGCCGCCACGAAATCGCTCGCGCTGGATCGCCTCGCGCACCACCACCGAGTCGAACGGCATGATAAAGGTGCGCACAGCCAACCGATCGACCGGCGGGGTGCTGATCAGGCTCATCTCCCGCACGCCGGTCAGCGCCAGCTGCAAGGTGCGCGGTATCGGCGTCGCGGTCAGCGTCAACACGTGCACATCGGCCTTGAGCTGTTTCAGCCGCTCCTTGTGCGCCACACCAAAATGCTGCTCCTCATCGACCACCAACAGCGCAAGATCGGCAAACTCGATCGACTTCGACAGCAGTGCGTGCGTGCCGATCACGATGTTCACTGTGCCGTCCTTGATGCCGCGGCGTACCTCGCTCGCTTCCTTCGCGCCCACCATGCGCGAAAGCTGCGTCACCTTCACCGGCAGCCCGGCAAAGCGCTCGACGAATGTGCGATAGTGCTGACGCGCCAGCAGCGTCGTCGGCACCACCACGGCCACCTGCGCTCCCGACATCGCCGCAACGAACGACGCCCGAAGCGCGACCTCGGTCTTGCCGAAGCCAACGTCGCCGCAGATCAGCCGGTCCATCGGCCGGCCGCTCGCCAGGTCCTCCAGCACATCGGCAATCGCGCGCGACTGGTCGTCGGTCTCCGCGAACGGGAACCGGGCGCAGAACTCGTCCCACGCGCCCTCTCCTGGCGCCATGGTCGGCGCGTCGTGCAGCTTGCGCGCGGCGGCAATGCGGATCAGCTGGTCTGCCATGTCGCGAATGCGCTGCTTCATGCGCGCCTTGCGCGACTGCCAACCGACCCCGCCCAGCTTGTCCAACGCCACGCCCTGGCCCTCCGAGCCAAAGCGCGACAGCACCTCGATGTTCTCCACCGGCAGGTAGAGTTTTTCGGCGCCGTCGTAGATCAGCCGCAGGCAGTCATGTGGCGCGCCGGTTACGGTCAGTGTTTCCAGCCCGTCATAGCGGCCGATGCCGTACTCCTGGTGCACCACCAGGTCGCCCTCGGCGATCTCCGTTGCTTCCGCGATGAACTGATCGGCACGCTTGCGCCGGCGCGGCGGGCGGCTGATGCGCTCACCCAGCAGGTCCTGCTCGCCGACCAGCGCAAGCCCATCGGCGATGAAGCCGCGCTCTACTCCCAGTGTGACCAGCGACACCGAGCCTGGCTGCCGACGCTGAACCGCAGTCCAATCGTCCTGCGCCGCCGAATCCTTGAAGCCGTGCTCGCGCAGCAGGTTGGCAAGCCGCTCACGCGATCCGCGGGTCCATGCGGCGACGACGATCCGCCGCTTCTCGCCACTCCAACGCTCCGCCTGGGCACGCAACTGGTCGAACACGTTGGTTCCGGGACCGCCGCCACTCTGGAAGAACACCGGACCGGGACGGCCCCCGCCGTCGATGCCCACCACGCCGTCCGGCCGCGCGAACGGCGAGAACGCAAACAAGGGTCCCTCAGACAGCATGGCGTCCCAGCCATCCTGGTCCAGATACAGTTGCTCGGGTGGCAGCGGGCGATAAGGCACTTCCCCGTCACGAGGCAGCATGCGGCGTGCCGCGTAGTGATCGGCGATCATCTCCAGCCGCGCTGCCAATACCTCGTCTGCCTGATGATCCAGACTGACCGATGCACCGGGCACGTAATCCAGCAGCGTCTCCATCCGTTCATGGAACAACGGCACCCAGTGCTCCATTCCCGGATGCCGGCGCCCATCCGAGATGGACAGGTAGATCGGCTCTTCCGCCGCGGGCTGACCGAACAGGTCGCGCCAGCCAGAACGGAAGCGCGAGATCGCATCCTGATCGAGCGGCACTTCCGAGACCGGTCGCAACGTCAGGCGCTGACGGCGATCGGCGCTGCGTTGCGTGGTCGGGTCGAAAACGCGGATCGATTCGATCGTGTCCCCGAACAGGTCGAGGCGCACCGGGTCGGCCTCGCCGGCCGGAAAGACGTCGATGATACCGCCGCGCATGGCATACTCGCCTGGCTCCATCACGGTGCCGGCCCGGCCATAGCCATTGGCTTCAAGGAAGCGCGCAAGTTTATCCGGATGCACGGTGCCATTGGTGCGCAATTCTATGCTGGCGCCAGTGAACGCAGTGCGTGGCGGGACCCGCTGCACCAGCGCATTCACCGTGGTCAGCACGATGCGCGGCCTGGTTGCTTTCTCCAGCAGCCGTGTCAGCGTCGCGATGCGCTCAGATACCAAGGCCGGATGCGGTGAAACTCTGTCGTATGGCAGACAGTCCCACGCGGGGAACCGCAGCACCTCGGCTTCCGGCGCCACGAAGGCCAACGCCTCAGCCAGTCGAGCCATGCGCGCATCGTCGCGCGTCACATGAAGGATCGGCCCGGCGAACTCACCACGCCGCCGTGCGAGCAGAAACGCGTCCCAGCCTTCCGGAGCGCCGAAAACCGGGGTGACTGTCATTGCGCTCATCCTCCCCCTCCCCGTGCGGGAGGGGGTCGGGGGGAGGGGGCCCATTGAGGTCCTCTACTCGCCTCATCGCACACCCGGCGAAGCATCTCCGGCGCCTCGCTTGGCAGCGGGAGGCGGCCGGTCAGCCAATCAGCCAATTCGTTATCAGGCACGTCCAGCAGCGCCTCCACGGCGGCAAGCTCCGATTCGTCAAGAGTCCCAATGTGTCGCCGGACGAACCCCCCGAACAGGATGTCGTTCTCCTGCGTCCCTCGGTGGGTGGCGCGATACAACAGCCGCCGGCGCCTCGTATCCAGCGAGGCTGATTCTGGTTCGCTCATGGACGCAGTGTCATATAGCCGCGCGATAACCGCATGTCAGCCCGTGGACCATGATCTCCTTACGCCGCTGTTCTCGCCGCTGACCACGCTCAAGGGCGTCGGATCAGCGGTCGGCGCGCTGATCGCCAAGGCAGCAGGTGGTGAGCGGCTGATCGACCTACTGTTTCACCTGCCCGAATCGTATGTCGATCGGCGCCAGCGACCGACCATTGCCGAGGCACGCGCAGGCCAGATCGTTACGCTGTCGGTGGAGGTGGTGCGCATAGAACCACCAGCGAATGATCGCCAGCCCTGGCGAGTCATAGTGAAGGATGCCACCGGGACCGCCGAATTGGTCTTCTTCAAGTTCAATCGGCAGCGGCAGATGCCGGTGGGCGCCCGGCTATTGGTGTCCGGCAAGATCGACTTGTTCGGCGGCCGACGCACCGTCTCGCATCCCGAATACGTGGTGCCGGCGGATCGGCCCGACCTATTGCCGACCATCGAGCCGATCTGGCCGCTCACCGGGGGCCTCTGGCCTCGCCAGGTCACAAGCGCCATGGCGCAGGCTCTTGCCCGGCTTCCAGCATTGCCTGAATGGCACGACCCCGCGCTGCTGCTGCGCGAAAAATGGCCTGGCTTTGTCGAGGCGCTGTGCGCGATCCAGGCTCCCTCCGCGATCCCGCCAAGTGCGAATCGAACTCGGCTCGCATACGACGAGCTGCTGGCGGATCAGGTGGCGCTCGCGCTTGTCCGGGGCCGGCTGCGCGCCAGGCCCGGGCACAGTCTCATCGGAGACGGCAGCCTGCGATCCAAGGCGCTGCACCGCTTCGGCTTTGACCTCACTGGCTCGCAGCAGCGGGCGCTGGCGGAAATCGATGTTGATCTCGCCTCCGATCGCCGCATGCTGCGCCTGCTGCAGGGTGACGTCGGGTCCGGCAAGACCCTCGTCGCGACGCTGGCCATGCTATGCGCTGTAGAGGCCGGCAAACAGGCGGCGCTGATGGCGCCGACAGAAGTGCTGGCGAAACAGCACCACCGCAATCTGTCGCGCCTGTCGCCAGCACCGGTGGCGCTGCTCACCGGTGGCGTGAAGGGCCGGGCGCGCGCACAGCTGTTGCGTGGGCTGAAGGATGGATCGGTGCCCTTGGTCGTCGGCACCCATGCGTTGTTCCAGGAGAGCGTCGAATATCGCGATCTGGCGCTGGCGGTGATCGACGAACAGCATCGCTTTGGTGTCGATCAGCGGCTGTTGCTGGGGAGCAAGGGCGAACTGACCGACGTGTTGGTCATGACTGCGACGCCGATCCCACGCACACTGCTGCTGACGCAGTGGGGCGAGATGGACGTATCCCGCCTTACTGAGAAGCCGCCCGGCCGGCAAAGCGTGCGCACCTCGCTGCATTCGCTTGGCACGCTGCCCGAGCTGACGGACGCAGTGGCGCGCAAGCTCGACGAGGGTGCGCAGGTCTACTGGGTCTGTCCGCTGGTGGCGGAGAGCGAGGCCGTCGACCTGGCGGCGGCTGAAGCCCGTTTCGCCGTACTGCGCCAACGGTTCGGCGACGTGGTCGGGCTTGCGCACGGCCGTCAGGACGCCGCGGTGCGCGATGCAACGTTGGCGGCGTTCGGGCGTGGCGAGTGCCGCCTGCTTGTGGCAACCACGGTGGTGGAGGTTGGTGTCGATGTGCCGGGCGCGACGGTGATGGTCATCGAGCACGCTGAACGCTTTGGCCTGGCGCAATTGCACCAACTGCGTGGCCGCGTCGGGCGCGGGTCGGCGGCAAGTTTTTGCCTGCTGCTGCACGAGGAGTGGGTGAACGACGCCGCCAAGCGCCGGCTGACGCTGCTGCGCGATACCGACGATGGCTTCGTTATCGCTGACGAGGATTTTCGGCTGCGTGGCGGTGGCGACCTGCTGGGAAAGAAGCAGTCAGGTCTGCCCGGGTTCCGGCTGGCTGACCCGATCGAGCACGAGCCGTTGCTGCATATGGCGAACCGCGATGCTGCAGTGCTATTGGGTAAGGATCCGAAGCTGGCGAGCCGGCGGGGGAGAGCCATACGCATACTGCTGCGGCTGTTCGAGAAGGCGGCGGCGATGCGAACGCTTGCGGCGGGGTGAGCGCGGGGGGCCTCAGGCTGCAGGGGCTGACAGCGAGAGCGCGGCGGGAGCGCCAGTGTCGCCGAGCAGGCGTACTCCCGCGGCCACCGCGCTATCCACGGACAGGTCCTGCATGGACGCGCTACATGACACCACCGCCACCGCGCGCGGCCCGGCCGGGGCGTACTCGGCCGCTGGCGTCGGCCCGAACAGGCCAAGCGTCGGGGCACCGGCGGATGCGGCCAGGTGCATCAGGCCAGAGTCATTGCCAACGAACACCGCGCAGCGCGCAAGGCAGGCGGCGACCTCCGGCAGGCTGAGACGTCCGACCAGATCGACGGACTCGGGCAGTGCAGCCAACAATGGGGCGGCCAGAGCGCGCTCCGCCTCGCCGGGGCCAGCGAATATGACTGGCCGTGCTCCCGGCAACGGCCCGCGAGCCAGGGCCCGATATAAGGCGGCAAAGCGGGCGGGGGGCCAGGTCTTGGGTTCCCAGTTGGCGGTGGGTCCAAGACCAATGAACCGCTGATGGGGCGGCAACAGAGCTGCGGCACGCGAGCAGTCCTCGGGGGCGGTCCAGGCAACCGGCAGTGGCGGCGGGTCGAGGCCTAGGACCGCAGCGAGCTGGGCGATCTTGTGACCTGGCCGGCGCCGCATGACGGCACGCCGGCGCGTTGGCACCATCCAGGCGATGGTCGAGCCGCGAATATCCACCACCAGGTCCCAGCGCGTGAGGGCAACCGAGGCCCAGAACGGCGGCCAGTGCAACCGGTAGGGAAGTTTGTCGAGCACGATGGTGCGCTCGCGATTAGGCATGCGCGCGAATACGTCCTCCGCCACCGGCCCACACGCGATGGTGAAGCGCGCGTCCGGGTGGGTGTGGATCAAGTGATCCAGCAGCCCAGTCGATAACACGGCGTCGCCAAGGCGGTTGGAGGTGACGAACAGGATACGCATTGAGCTGGCATTAGCAGGCACGGCGACATTGCGCGAGCCGGGCGGGTCCGGGTTAACTGATGGCGGTCTCGGGAAAGGAGCCGGATATGGCCGAAGCAAAACTCGCCCCTAACCTACCAGGTTGGATGGTGGAGCACGCAAACCGCTACCTCTCAAGCGGCGGCAAGGACGGGCACCAGTACAAGATGACGCAGCCGGGACGCCCGGAGATAACCGTGCCGTCGTTGCTGCTGACGACCACAGGACGCAAGTCCGGCGAGCATTTCATATTCCCGCTGTTCTATGGCGAAAGCGGGAACAGCTATTTCGTCATCGCCTCTAAGGGCGGCGCGCCCGAACACCCTGGCTGGTATCGCAATATTCTCGCCAATCCCGAGGTGGAGGTTCAGGTCGGCACCAAGAAGATAAAGGCACGGGCACGGACAGCGGCAGGCGAAGAGCGCGCGCGGTTGTGGCAGAAGTCACTGGAGTTCTGGCCGCCCTATGCCGACTACCAGAAGAAGACCGAGCGGGAGATCCCGGTGGTCGTACTCGACCCGGTTGGGTAGCGTTGTAAGACCAAGACTCGTCAGGCAGTAACATTTCCTTCGGCATTCCGGTGGCCCAGCGCCGGCATGTCTACTCCTTTTCAGTCCCGCGATTTCAAAAATCGTCGGTCGATTTGCCGTTTGCACAACCTATGAAGATGCGGCCGAAACACTTTCATTCAGCGGGGTTTATACACGACGCGAGAGTACCGATTTACATCCTATAGTATTCCTGCCGCTTGGCATTATGCACAAAACGAGCACAAAAAATTAATTGAGCGTTTATACTTTGCTGCTTTAATTGCGACAGCTGCCAGAGACTAGAAAAGCAATCAAGCTGGCAATGCACGCTGCAGCCCAGAACGGGCAAGTTCATTCACAACTTCGGCCCAATGGCTGACCGGCACGAAAGTCACAACCCATGTTTGCATATAGCTTCGCTGTTTTCGAACGTGCGAAGGCCGAGCTTCATCGTTTGCGTTCCGATCGGAAGGGTATCACTGCACTTGAGTACGGCATCATGGCAGCCGTCATGGTCGGTGTTCTAGGAGTCGCGTTCAGTGGCGTAGCCGGCCATCTGACAACGCTGTTCACCGCCATCGGCGGCAAACTCACACTCTCCTAATAATCGCGCCAGCTCATCCAGGCAGGGCGTCGCTCATGCGTTCTGCCTGGAGCAGCAACAATCAAATGCCATCTTTTCGGAAGCCGCTGTGTCAGAGATGCTCGTTACCGCAATGCTTGCGCTTCTTTTGGCAGCAGCGTGGCGTGATGTCATAACCCGCACGATACCCGACACTATAAGCGTTCTTCTCCTCGCCGCTGGCGGCTTCGGTCAATTCCATAATGGCGTGTTGGCGATCGCTGCTTCTGCTGTAACCGCTCTGTTGCTGTTTGCCCTTCTTTTCGTATTGTTCACCCGTGGGCTGCTGGGCGGCGGCGACGTCAAGCTTCTGACGGCCCTCGCCGTCGGACTTGCACCATACGACTGCTACCGTTTGGTCGTTGCAACTGCTCTTTCCGGCGGCCTGCTTGCAATCGGGTATCTTCTGCTCTCACGCTTGAAGCGGCGCCAATACACAATAACGCGTCGGTCATTGTTTCATCGTATCCTAGCCGTCGAACGCTGGCGCATTCGTCGCCACGGTCCGTTACCCTATGCGGTTGCTATCGCTGCGGGTGGCGCGTTTGTGCTGCTGTAAGCTCGGAGCTATTGACGATGCCGCTGCGCCTCTTCCTTGCGGGCCTGCTCCTGCTGACCGCGCTCGGCCTCGGGCTCGTGGGGTACCAGGCAGCGAAATCACCCAAGACGGTCACGCCAGCCGCCGTGCCCGAAGCTGCCCTTCCGCCGCAGACTGTTGACGTGCTCGCGGCCGCGCACAGCCTGCCCGCTGGCACGCTGATGAAGGACGATGACTTCGCGAAGCGCTCGCTGCCTGTGGCCGACATTCCGGCAGGCGCAGTAAGGGACACGACTGACCAACGTGCCGAACTGCGCGGTGCTCTGCTCCGCCGCTACCTCGAAGCCGGTAACGTGCTGATGCAGGATGACATACTGCATCCGCGTGACCGGGGCTTTCTCGCCGCTGTTCTCGCCCCCGGCGCGCGCGCCATTTCGCTCGGCGTCGACGCAGTGACCGGAAATGGCGGGCTGATCTGGCCCGGTGACAGAGTCGACGTAATTCTGACCCAGCAGCTTGATTCAAAGGATACGCCTCTGGCGAAGCGATTTGTCGGAGAGACGGTGCTGAATGATGTGCGTGTGGTCGCGGTGGATCAAACCATTGCGCAAGGCGCTGTCGCCAACGGTGACAACGCGACCGGTCGCATCGCCCACACCGTCACCTTGGAAGTAACCCCGCAACAGGCGGAGCGCGCTGCTGTGGCTGATCGACTAGGCAGGATCACACTTGCAATTCGTGCCGTGGACGGCGTGACGAACGTCAACGGACGCGGTGTCTATAGTGGCGATGTATCGCCAGCCCTTGCCGAAGGCGGGCCGCAGAATAGCTCTCGCATGCGAGTGATCGAGGGTAAGGATGCTCGAGATGTAACTTTCGAATTAGCGACGCAATCACAATAGGTGCGCCTGCACGCGAAAGTAAGATCATGTCAGAAACCGAAGCACCGGCCGTCCTACTCGAAACCCTGCACACGACGCCTATCCGAGACTCCGCCCAGTCGAGAGTCCCCTTGTTGGCGTTCGTGGCGGATGACGATACCGAAACGGCGCTGCGTGGCGGCCTTCTCAACGCGGTGTCCGGTTGTGATATTCGCCGTGGAACAATCCTGCATGCTATCAAGCATCTGTCGAATGAGCCGACTCCAAGGTCACTGGTTGTCGACATCGCGGGTGTTGCAAACCCGCTGACCGAGCTTGATAATCTGTCCACCGTATGCTCGCCGGACGTCAGAGTGCTGGTGGTCGGAGACCTCAACGAGATCGGTCTCTATCGCCACCTTGTCCGCAACATCGGTATTGCCGAATACGTGCACAAACCCTTAACGCGCGACCGGGTCGCGCGGCTGTTCGTGCCGCACATCATCGGTGTCGCGCCGGACCCCAGCGCGTCCCATGGCGGCTGTGTAATTGCCGTTTGTGGTGCTCGCGGCGGCGTCGGTACAACAACGATTGCAGTGAATCTTGCCCTACAACTGGCCGATTCAACGCGAGCCCATGTAGCCCTGCTGGATCTGCATCTCAAACAGGGCACCACGGCACTCATGCTCGGCGTGATGCCAGTCAACGGCCTGCGCATCGCGCTCGAGCAACCTGAACGTGCCGATGCACTTTTCCTCGACCGTGTTTCGGTGGAAATCAGCCCACGATTGCGGCTGATCGCCGCTGATGAGCCGCTGGACAGTACTCCCGCACCAACCACTGATGGCGTTCGTGGTGTGCTGGAGTTGTTACGTCGCCGCTTCAACTATATCGTCATTGACTTACCGACGCCTGGCACGCTTGCCGAAATGCAGCCGCTTCGAGGTGGGCGCCATCTCGTCGTGGTCATGACTCCGGATCTTGCCAGCATCCGTGACGTTGATCGACTTACACAATTGGCCGCGAACCTTGGCACCAGCCACACCACGACAGTGCTGAACCGCCTTGGAATGCCTGGTGGGCTGAAGCTGCCGCTGATCGAACAGGGTCTCAACGCCAAACCGACCATCATGATTCCGGAGCTGGCCAAACAGCTTGGGCGCGCTGCCAACCTTGGTAAGCCCGCGCTATCCGAGTGCACGCTCTTCAAGAGAGGAATCGCTCTCCTGGCCCAGGAATTATCCGGCGCGCCGGCAAGCAGAACACCTCGTCGCTCGCTGTTCCGCTGGATGCGCCGATGATGAAGCCCTTCGGCCGCCGCATCGAGGTCGAGCCTCCACCACAGCTTGCGCCGCCATCACGGCGCCAGTCGATCGCTGTAGCGCCCCAGGACTTCGGATTGAAACTTCGACTGCGCGCCAAGATCATGGAGCAGTTCGACTCGGGCGCCGTGGCCGAGATGCCGCCAGAGGTTTTACGCGCCGAGTTGGAGCCGGTGATACACCAAATTGCTGACAAGGAGAGGGTGCAACTATCAGCCCGTGATCAGGAACAGCTCGCCCAGGAACTGACCGACGACATGGTCGGCTTCGGACCACTGGAACCGCTGCTGCGTGATGACACGATCAACGACATTATGGTGAATGGACCGGATACGGTTTACATTGAGGTCGCCGGTAAGTTGCAGAAGTCCGAAGTGCACTTCCGGGACGCCGAGCATGCCGCCATGGTGGCGCAAAAAATGGTCGCAACCATCGGCCGCCGCGTTGATGAGTCAAGCCCGCTTTGCGATGCGCGTCTTCCGGACGGCAGCCGTGTCAATGTGATTTTCCCACCGCTGGCGCTCGACGGGCCCTGCATCTCGATCCGAAAGTTTACCAAGAAGAAGCTCGATTTCTCGGCCATGGTAACGAATGGCAGCATGGTGCCCGCGGTCGCACGCTTGTTGGAAATTGCGGCACGATGCCGGTTGAACATTCTGATTTCCGGCGGCACTGGCTCCGGCAAGACGACACTGCTGAACGCCCTGAGTCGTCTGATCTCGCACGACGAGCGCGTCATTACTATCGAGGATGCGGCAGAGCTTCAGCTGCAGCAGCCGCATGTGGTGCGCCTTGAGACACGAACCGCGAACCTGGAGGGCCGTGGCGAAATCAATCAGCGGGAACTGCTGCGCAATGCCCTGCGGATGCGTCCCGATCGCATCATCGTCGGTGAGGTTCGTGGCGCAGAAGCTTATGACATGCTACAGGCGATGAATACCGGGCATGATGGCTCGATTAGCACGGTACACGCCAACACTGCGCGTGACGCACTGGCGAGAGTGGAAAATATGGTGCAGATGGCAACGGTCAATCTGCCAGCGCGTGCGATCCGCACGCAGATCGCCTCTGCGGTAAACCTGATCGTGCAGATCGAACGCATGCGTGACGGCGTGCGCCGTGTATCAGAGATCGCCGACGTCTGTGGCATGGAAGGCGAGGTCGTCATAATGAACGATGTGGCGGCTTTTGAGTTCGACACAGAAAATTCCGCCGGCAAGATCCAGGGGCATTACCGCACGACCGGAGCACGACCGTCGTTTGCGGCGAAGCTCGGATATTTTGGCCTGGAGAACGCCTGGATGGAGGCATTGCAGGGCCTCTAACATGCCGGGCATTCTCACGCTCTCGACAGTGCTCCTGTTGCTCGTCGTATCGACCAGTATAGCGCTGCTGGCCCGAGACGTTAGCACCGGCCATCTCCGCAAGCGCGTTGAAAATATCCGGCCCAACGCGAAGGATTCAGCGCCAACCGTAGCAGCTGGAGTTCTGGCCTTGCGAGCCGGTGCGACCCGCAGCGAACGCCTGGGCCAACTCATGCATTTTCTGCGCTTCAATCCGGACCTTCCTCATCAGAATATCATCCCATGGAAAGTTGTGTTTGCGATTGCTGGCGTCTCGGCGATATTAGGGTTCTTCTACGGCCGGGCGTTTCTAGGGACGCCGCTCGCCGTTCTTGCAACACCGATCGAGGCACTGCTCGTAGCGCGTATCGTCTTCGGCTGGGAGCGGGCGCGGTTCCAGAAGGCGCTCCTCGAGCAGGTTCCTGAGGTCATGGCATTGATCTGCCGCGCTGTCGGGGCGGGCATTCCACTCAGCGAGGCGATCCGTGGTGTGGCCAGAGACATACCCAACCCCTCGCGCGATGAATTCGTCCGCGTGATTAACGAGATCACGATCGGTCAGTCTTTGGAACATGCCCTATGGAAACTGCATGGCCGCGTGGGGTTGCCGGAATACGGTTTCTTTGCCGTGACGATTGGTCTCCAGGCACAAACCGGAGGCAGCCTCGTCGAGACCTTACAGAACCTGCAGGACATAGTTCGCAAGCGCGTGGCGCTTTCCAAGCGTGGCAAGGCCCTTGCAGCCGAGGCAAGGTTTTCGGCGTTGATTCTTGGCTGCCTGCCGTTCGTCATGGCGGTGATTCTCAGTTTTGTCAGACCCGGATTCGTCGATTTCTTCGCGAACACGGCAGCCGGCAACCGGCTGCTCCTCGTCGCCATCGGTCTGATGGGGGCCGGTATACTGGTGATGCGTCAGATGATACGCCGGAGCCTTGCTCCATGACCCACGATCAGCTGCTGCTATTGACCACATTCGGAGGTGGGGCGCTCGCTCTTGTCGCAGCGGCAGCGCTTCTGCTTTCCCTGGGTACCACCGAACGCGAGTTAGCGCGCCGCATTGCGCGCCTGCATGAAGGCGCGGTGGTAGCACGTCCTCAGTCCCACTTCTTACTATACTTCATGTCGCTGATGCGATGCATCGGCGATGGCCTGCGTAGTAAGATGTTATCCGCTCGCGATACCGAGGTGCTGGCAAAATCGCTTGCGGCCGCTGGTCTCGAGCCTGCCAAAGCTATCCCCATTTTCGTCAGCGCAAAATTCGTATGTTTGTTTGCTATACCGGGCTTGACGTATGTCGGTGCAGTCCTCGGCGGATACCCAAGCGGCAAGCAAGTGCTAGGAGTGATGTTTTCGCTGTTACCAGCGTTGATGCTTCCGAACTGGATAGTGACCCTGATTCGACGACCGTATTGGAAAGCGCTGCGAGCTGGCATTCCTGATGCACTTGATCTCATGGTGGTCTGCACCGAGGCGGGACTTGGCCTGGAATCTTCGATTGAACGGGTCGCTACGGAGATGAAGGAAACAAACCGAGCCGTCGGAGTGGAGTTCGCACTGCTGAACCATGAGATGCGCATCTTTCCGGACCGTAGGATCGCTCTGGTAAATCTGTCTGAACGAACTGGACAGCCTGGCCTGAAGCGATTTGCCGCCACCGTGGCGCAGACGCTGAAATATGGTACCCCGCTTGGCCAGGGGTTGCGCACCCTGGCAGGAGAAATGCGCCAGGAGCGCATCACTCAGTTCGAGGAGCGCGCAGGCAAACTCCCCGCATTGCTCGTCTTGCCTATGATCCTTTTCATTTTGCCGTGTCTTTTCATCGTGCTGCTCGGTCAGCCTGTAACCCAGCTATTGGGGTCTTTGGGAACTATCACACATTGATAGTAGCGCATGTTCGCCGGGCAGCCCCGGGTCTGTGTTCGAGGTAATCAACACATAAGCGCAGGCTATGGTTCGGATTATGAGCTCGGCGTTGCCGTTACGGCATATGAGGTGCTTAGTCTATCTTCTGTCACCGGTGCAAGCGATTGCTTTCTTGCATCCGTCCGAGCCTCGCGAGTGGCTGGCATGAGTCCGCTTAGCGGCGCCCACAGCCTGCTCCGCTGCCGACGTCACGGCGAAAGGAATGCACGTCAACGTTCTGGCAAACATTTTGTGGTAACGACCACACAGTCAGATCTGTGTCTGCGACCATGTCCCCAGTGGCTTCTCTTCCTGCTTTTCGCTTACTTAGCGACTGTCGTGGCACCGCAGCGCTCGAGTTCGCGTTCGTTGTCCCGCTTCTTATTTTCATTCTGCTTGGCATAATACAGTTTGGATTGACCATCAACGACTACGAGATGCTGACTGGTGCCACCCAGGCGGCGGCACGGCAGCTGTCACTCAGCCGCGGCAGACCGAAACCATATACAGACGTGACAACCGCATTGCAGCAGGCGGCGCCCAATCTTAATTCGACCGAGTTTGTCATAAAGGTTTCGGTTTCTGGCCAGCCCTGCGCCGACGACGGTTCGTGTCAGAAGTTGCTGCCCGGCAACCAAGGCGGGCAATCAGCCACTCTGACAATATCCTACCCGTGCAGCCTGAGTTTCTTCGGATATGATTTTGCCAAGCCATGCACCTTAACATCACAGGTGACCGAGAGCGTTGAATGATCCTCCTTTCACACCACCTTTTCCACAGCTTGTGCCGAGATCGGTGCGGCAGTGTTTCTCTGATTACTGGCGGTGCCATGGTTGCCCTTCTTGGCATGGCAGCGCTCGCCGTCGACATTGGAAACGTCGTCAATACCAAGCGACAGCTGCAGGGTTCAACCGATGCAGCAGCACTCGCCGGAGCGCGCGTTATTGGATCCACGACCGATCCGATCGCGACGGCAGTATCCTACAGCGCCATCAGTGGACAAAAGAACGCCCAAACCAACCTCTCAGTCACCATGGCGAGCGGGTACCCTATGCTAAAGTGCCTCAGCAGCACGGGTGTTTCGTGCGTTGGCAGTCCGGCATCCAACGCGATATCCGTAATACAACAGGCAAACGCGCCCACCTATTTTGCCAAGGTGCTGGGGATAGATTCGGTAAGCCTGTCCGCTTCTGCAACCGCGAGTGCCAAGGGGGGAAAGTCCACTCCAGTAGATGCGGTTGTCATTCTCGACACCACAGCTTCGATGAACAGCAGCGACTCTAGTTGCTCAATCAATAACGCGACGAAGCTCGACTGTGCGCTGGCGGGAGTGCGGGCGCTGCTAGGTGGCTTTTGGCCGTCCGTTGACCAGGTTGGCCTGATGATCTATCCGGGATTGAAGAGTACTGTCTCGGTTGGACTCGAATACGACTGTCAGGCATCGACACCGTCCAACACGGGAAACTATAATGTCGCGAAGTCTGACACGGTGTCCGATATTGCAAACTATGCCGCATCGCCGCAGTACGTGATCATACCGCTGGAATCCAGCTATCAGGTTGTTCCGGCTGGAGCCCAAACCGGACCGCTCAGTCAGTCCGATCCTCTGGTTAAAGCAGCCGGAGGCAAACCCAATTGCACAGGTGTCACCGCTGTGGGCGGGGTGAAGACCTTCTTCGCAGATGTGATCACCGCTGCTCAGACAGTGCTCCAAACGAATGGCCGCTCAGGCGTGCAAAAGGCAATCATCCTGTTGAGCGATGGTGATGCCAATGCACCGCAAAGCATAACGTATGACGAAGTGGACGCAGGAGGAAATCCAGTATACTTGAAGGACAAGGACGGACACTACGTATTGGACAGGAATGGTAAGAAGCAACAGGCCAAAATGGATGTGGCGAACATGCCGACCGGGACAACTTTGGGCACAGTGAGCAATCAATGTCACAATGCCATAACGGCGGCGAGAAGTGCGGCTGCTGCGGGAACTTGGGTCTATTCGATTGCCTATGGTGCATCGACATCTGCAACATCAAGTTGCAGCACGGATTCGCCGCGAATCTCTGCATGCGACACTATGCGACAGATCGCGTCCGACAGTAACAAGTTCTTTGCAGACAAAGTAGGTGGCAGCTCATGCGCGTCCCAAGCTCGCTCGACTTCCGAGCTTGTCAATATCTTTCAAAACATTGGAACTGATATGACATCTGCCCGACTTATTTCGGACGACACAAAGTAGTTCTCCAACGTAGCCGCTTCCGCACAGCCGGACGGAGTGTACTTGCCACGGTTGCTGCTCCGCGGCCATTGTAGCTGTCGGTGGCACCAAGTCGATCAGCCGGGCCAGCGGCGCGTATCGGCTTCGGTGTGAGCCCGCTATTGTCGGGGAGCCACAGGATGGGTCTGGGCAGCCACGGGCCGTGGTTGACCAAGCGCATAAAGAGAGGTGACCAGGATTGGACGACGCTCTTTGCGAGTGCAATGGTGGGCTTTGCACGATTTAGTCTGGAGCCCCCATGCGTCGCCGCAACTTCCTGACATCCGCCGCCGCGGTGCTGGCCGCACCGGCGATCTCGCGCGGGGCAGGCGCGAGTGTGCTGACATTTGTTCCGCAAGCGGATCTGGCCGTCCTTGATCCTATCTGGACGACAACCTACCAGACGCGTGACCACGGCTTCCTGGTGTTCGACACACTGTTTGGCCTTGACAGCCAGTACAGGGCTCAGCCGCAGATGGCGGAAGGCGCTGTCGCTGAGGACAGCGGCAAGACCTGGCGTATCGCGCTACGCCCAGACCTCATGTTCCACGACGGTACGAAGGTGTTGGCACGCGACTGCATCGCTTCGATCAGACGGTGGGGCGCGCGCGACGGGTTTGGTCAGGCGCTGCTTGCGGCAACCGACGAGCTCAGCGCGCCGGACGACAGAACAATTCAGTTCCGGTTGAAATACCCGTTCGCGCTATTACCCGATGCGCTTGCCAAAACGCCGCCCAGCATGTGCCCGATCATGCCTGAGCGTCTCGCCAGCACCGACCCATACAAGCAGGTCAGCGAGATGGTCGGCAGCGGCCCATATCGCTACAAGCCCGACGAACGCGTGCCGGGTTCAAGCGTGGTATACGAGCGAAACGAGAAGTATGTGGCGCGGACGAGTGGCACACCGGACGGTACCGCCGGCCCGAAGATCGCGCACATTGAGCGCATCGAATGGCGCATCATGCCTGATGCAGGCACTGTCGCCGCGGCCATGCAGAATGGCGAGATCGACTGGTGGCTGACGCCCAATGCCGACCTGTTGCCATTGCTGAAGAAGCAGCAGCGGCTGAAAGTAGAGACGGTCAATCCGACCGGCACGATCGCGACGCTGCGCTTCAACCATCTCAACCCGCCGTTCAACAATCCGGCGATCCGCCGCGCGATGTTGGGGGCCATCGAGCAGGCCGACTACATGATCGGTGCGGTTGGTACGGACGGGACGCTGTGGCGCGACAAGGTCGGCGTCTTTTGCCCCGACACACCGCTTGCCAGCGACGTCGGCATGCAGGTGTTCACCAGCAAGCGTGACCTCGCGAAGGTCAGGCATGACCTCGGGGCCGCGGGTTATCGCGGAGAAAAGATCGTCGTGTTGATGCCATCCGACATACCGTGGTCCAAGGCGGCGGCAGAGATTACCGGCGAATGGCTGCGCAAGGTCGGCGCCAATGTTGAGCTGCAAGCGATGGATTGGGCAACGCTGGTGCAACGGCGGGCAAAGTTGGACCCTGTAGAGCAGGGCGGCTGGAGCATTTTCCATACCGGCTGGAGTGGCCTCGACACGATCAATCCTGCCGGTCATGTATTCCTGCGCGGCAATGGCAAAGCGGCCACCGTCGGCTGGCCGACCAGCCCGAGGATCGAGGAGTTACGCGACTCCTGGTTCCGCGCCCCGGATCTTGGCGCGCAAAAGGCGCTGGCGGAGCAGATACAATTGCAGGCGTTCGAGGATGTTCCCTACATCCCGCTGGGGCAGTACTTCATTCCTACGGCTTACCAGGCGAACCTGACCGGCATGCTGCAAGGCAGTCCCGTATTTTGGAACATCAGGCGGAGCTGAGCATGAGCGAATTCGAACTCGTTTGGGATTCTCGTTGTGGCGTCGGCGAGTCACCAGTGTGGGATGCATCCACGCGGCGGCTGCTGTTCTGCGACATTCCTGACAAGCGCATCAACGTGCTGTCGGTCGATGACGGCACTCGCAGCCACTGGGACTTCCCGGAAGTGGTTGGCAGTTTCGGCCTCGGCCGCTCAGGTCGACTCGTCGTTGCCCTACGCCATCGGGTGGTGTTGTTCGATCCGCGCACCAAGCAGCTCGAGAACTTGACCGAACCGGTCAACGAGCCATCCACCAACAGGTTCAATGACGGCAAGGTCGGCCCGGACGGATGTTTCTGGGTCGGCAGCATGGATGAAAACACGCCACGCCAGAAGACGGGCGCCTTGTACCGTGTCACGCCACAAGGCCGCGTCGAACGCAAGTCCGACGGCTATGCGGTGTCGAACGGGTTAGCGTGGTCGCCCGACGGGCGGACCATGTATCATTCGGATTCGACGGCGGGCATCATCGAGGCGTGGGATTTCGACATCAGAAGCGGCGCGCTCGCCAATCACCGTGTCCTGGCAACCTTGTCGAACGAGGAAGGCCGACCCGATGGCGCAGCGGTCGATGTTGAAGGCAATTACTGGTCAGCCGGACCTTCGGCCGCGTGCGTCAACCGCTTCTCGCCAAATGGGACACTGCTGAGCAAGCTGCAGTTTCCGGTGCCAGGCCCTACCATGCCATGTTTCGTCGAGCAGCACCTCTACGTGACATCGCTGCGCGAGGGCCGCCCCGCCGAGGTGCTGCAGCAACATCCGACGATGGGCGGCCTGTTCCGTATTGCCGTGCCAGTGTCTGGTGCACCGGTCGGCATATTCGCCGACGCCTAGTAAGTGTAGTACCCCGGCGGCGGTGGTGGAGGTGGTGGCGCATAATAGGTTCGGGGCGGGGGTGCATAGTACGACGGCGGTGGAGGTGGCTGCGGCGTCGTTACAGCCCCGCCGACTGCGCCGACTGCCCCACCGATCAACGCGCCTGTCGCAGCGCCGCGACCGCCGCCCGCAAGACCGCCGATCGCCGCCCCAGTACCAGCGCCAAGGAGACCGCCGCCAACCGCTCGCTGGCCGGGATCGTAAGGGTTCGTGCACGCGGATAGCGCCAGGGTCATCCCGAGTGCGCCTGCGATCAGTGCGATGGAACGCTGCATGGTGTCTCCTTTTCATAGTCAGTGCAGCAAAGAAACATGGCGTACCCTAGGCACTGATTATCACGACCGTGTGAAGGAACCGTGAGGAAATGCCACAGCTTGCCTTCGACATCGGCGGCACGTTCACCGACTTTGCGCTGGCGGATCCCGACAAGGGCGCACTCACAGTGTGGAAGGTGCTGACGACGCCTGACGCGCCGGCCGCCGCAGTGATCACTAGCCTGTCCGAGCGGATCGCCACCGGCGCATTCGCCCCCTCGACCATCGCCCGCGTTCTCCACGCGACGACGATCGCCACGAACGCAATTCTTGAGCGTAAGGGCAGCCGCACCGCGCTGATCACCACGTCCGGCTTTCGCGACGTGCTGATCATTGGGCGGCAAAAGCGTCACGACACCAACAACCTCCATATCGACAAGCCGGCTCCTCTGATCGAGCGGGCCGACATCTTCGAGGTGTCGGAGCGCATGGCGCCTGATGGATCGATCGTCACGCCGTTTAACGCAGAGAGCGCGCGCGACGTGGTGATGCAGATACGTCAAGCAGATTATCGGTCCATTGCTGTTGCCTTTCTGCACGCTTATGCCAATCCGGCACATGAACGACAGATGGCGGACATCCTCGCCTCCCTCATGCCGGATTGCGCCGTGACGCTTTCGTCCGAGCTGTCGCCGAGATTCCGCGAATACGAACGCACCAGCACCGCGGTTGCCAACGCATATGTCAAACCGATCGTCGCCTCCTATCTTGCGGCGCTGCAAGCTGCGCTGAGCGAACTCGGCGTTCGCCCGGAGCTGGCGATGATGCAATCGAATGGCGGCCTGATGTCGGCCCGTCAGGCGCGCGAGGCACCGATCCGGTGCGTCGAATCCGGCCCGGCGGCGGGTGTGCTGATGGCGTCGCGCATCGGCGGGCTGGAGGGTTTCTCGCATGTGATGAGTTTCGATATGGGAGGCACCACGACCAAACTTGGTGCCATCGATGACGGCGTTCCGGTGGTGACACCGACGTTCGAAGTCGATGCGGTGAATTACCGTCCCGGCAGTGGCCTGCCGTTGAACGTCACCGCGATCGAATTGCTGGAGATTGGCGCCGGCGGCGGCAGCCTGGCGCGTACGCGGATGGGGATGATTTCGGTCGGCCCGGACAGCGCGGGCGCCGATCCTGGCCCAGTCTGCTATGGCCGAGGCGGCGGGACTGCCACGATCACCGATGCCAACTTGGTGCTCGGGTATCTCGATCCGGATTATTTCAACGGCGGTGCCATGCGGCTCGATGCCGAGGCTGCAGCCGAAGGATTGGCGCGCGATCTTGCCGCACCGCTTGGTCTGTCGCTGCATCAAGCGGCGTGGGGCATTCATTCCGTCGCGAACGCCAATATGGAGCGCGCCATGCGGGTCGTCTCGATCGAGCGTGGCCGCGATCCGCGACGGTATGCGCTTGTCGCATTCGGAGGCGCCGGCCCACTGCATGCCGCGCGATTGGCACGAGCGCTTGGCATCCCACGCGTGATCGTTCCATGCGGAGCGGGCGTTGGGTCGGCGCTCGGGTTGCTGACCGCTGAGCACAAAGTGGATGCGAGTTTGACACGGGTGCTGCGTTTGGAGGAGAGCGCACGCGACACGATCGCCGCGATTTTTGCGGATATGGAGGTAAGGATGCCCGACGGTGTTCGTGCTCTGTCACGTGCAGCGTCGATGCACCACGTGGGGCAGGGGTTCGAGATCCGCGTCGAGCTGCCAGACGACGTGACGGACATTGCGGCGATACGCGAAGCGTTCTTCTCCCGCTACCGGCAGGAATATGGCTATGTCGATCGCGAGACGCCGATTGAAGTCACCGATTGGGCTGTCGTTGCCACGATTGGTGCTGCTCCTGATCGGTTCGCCCTTCCTTTGCGAGAGGGAGCCGGCAGAAGTGGGTCGACCCGCCCCGCCTACTTTCCGGAAGTCGGAGGCATGGTGGAAACACCGGTATTCGATCGCGGCAGCATTGGACCCGGCGCGCCCATGCAAGGCCCCTTGCTGATCGAGGAACCCGAGTGCACGACGTTGGTACTCCCAGGCGATAGTGTGACCGCAACAGCGCATGGCAACCTCATCATCGATATAGGAGCCGCCCGGTGACCATCGATCCGATCACCTTGACCGTCATCTGGGGTACCCTCAACTCGATCACCGAGGAGATGGGCAGTGCCCTTCGACGCACCGCGTTCTCGGAAGCAGTGCGAGAGGGCCAGGATTTTTCCACCGGCCTGTTCGACTCCTCTGGTCTGCTGATCGCTCAAGGCAACTTCACGCCGGGTCATCTCGGGGCCATGCCGTATGCCGTGCAAAATGTATTGGCCTACGTGCCGCCCGAACGACTGCGGCCTGGTGACATGCTCGCCACCAACGACGCAGCCCTCGGTGGCGGCCACTATCCCGACATGTTCCTCGTTGCGCCGGTATTCGCCGGCGACACCATCATTGGTTATGTCGTGACCACAGCGCATCATGTCGACGTCGGCGGCCTCTCGCCAGGCTCGCAGGCAGTGCAAGGCGTGACCGAGGCATTCCAGGAGGGCATCCGTGTCCTGCCGGTGAAGCTGGTGCATGCCGGCGAATTCGATCCGGACCTGTTGCGGGTCATTCTGGGCAACGTCCGGCTGCCGGAAAAGATGCGTGGTGACCTGATGGCGCAGCGCAATGCCAACCATGTCGGTGGCGAGCGGCTGCGCGAACTGTTCGCATCCTATGGCGCCGCGACAATGGCGGAAGCCATCGACGTCATCATCCAGCGATCGGAAGAGCGGGCACGTGAACTCATCGGCAGGTTGCCGGAGGGCGTCTACAGCTTTGAAGACCACCTGGATGACTACGGCCCCGACACGCCACCTATTCGTGTCGCTGTCGATGTGATGCTGAAGGGCGGCGAGGCGACCGTCGACTTCTCCCGATCGAGCGATCAGGTGCCCGCGGCGCTCAACTGCTACATGAACTACACGCGTGCCTACGCCAGCTTTGCCGTCCGGGTGTTCGCCGGCATCGACATTCCCAACAACGCCGGCATCGAGCGGGTGATCCGTGCGGTCGCGCGTGAGGGCTGTTTTTTCAATGCGACATGGCCTGCACCATGCGGCGGCCGTGCCGCCGTGCAAGTGCGCATCTTCGAGGCGATCAACGGTGCGCTGGCGCAGGCTGATCCATCGCGTGCAATGGCGGCGTTTTCGCATTGGGGAAATCCGAACATCGGCGGCATTGATGCACGCAGCGGGCGCCCGTGGATCATGTATGATCTCTTGCTCGGCGGGTATGGGGGCCGCGCCGACAAAGATGGCGCAGAGGCGCTGTCACCGGTCATGAACTGCGCGAACGTGCCGGTAGAAGTGCATGAGACTAATAATCCGATCCGTGTGCACAGGTTGGAGCTGATCACTGACAGCGCCGGTGCAGGACAATTTCGTGGCGGCGCGGGATTGCGCAAAGACATCGAACTGCTGTGCGACGATGCGACTCTTTCGTTGCTTGGCGAGCGGCACAAGTTTCAGCCCTACGGGCTGTTCGGCGGCAAACCGGGCGCGCCAGCGCACACTGTTCTGCTTCGCGATGGTATGGAGACCGAACTCGGCTCGAAGCAGGTGACCCGGCTTCGCCGCGGAGACGTGGTCAGTTTCCGGCTGTCCGGTGCGGGTGGTTATGGGGACCCGCGCCAACGTGACTCGCAGCACGTGCGCTGCGATATACGCAACGGCTACATCAGCGCGTCGGCGGCCCGCGACCTATACAGTTTCTGACACTCGGAGCGGTGGACTAAGAGGCAACCTGGAGCCTGAGCCGCGGTACTGGCGTCTCGTCGTTCTGCAAATGTGCGAGGAACGTCGCACAATACTTGCTGGCCGTGGTGTCCCAGACGCGCTCGCGCAATGCGGCATGCCGACGCAGTCGCTCGGAGAGCGGCATTGCCAGGCCCTCGTGCATGGCATCGGCGATCTCCTCCGCATCGAATGGGTTGACGATCAGCGCGTCTGACAAATCCTCGGCGGCGCCAGCAAAACTCGACAGGATCAACACGCCCGGGTCGGTCGGGTCCTGTGCTGCGATGTATTCCTTTGCAACGAGGTTCATACCGTCGCGCAATGGCGTCACGATACCCAGACGGGCAAATCGGAAGAACCCGGCCAGTACCTGCCGGCGCACGGTGGTCGTCATATAGCGCAACGGCACCCAGTCGAACTCGGAAAACCGCCCGTTCGTGTCCCCGACGAGCCGGTCGAGCTCACGCCGTAGCCGCTGATAGCTCCCGGACTCCTCCCGCGATCGCGCGGCGATCTGCAGAAAGCTGACCTGCCGACGATGCTTTGGATACTTCGCCAGCAGCCTGCCGAATGCCTCGAAGCGGTTGACCAGTCCTTTGGAGTAATCGAGACGATCGACACCCAGCGCCAGCGCACGGCCGCTCAGGCTCTCCTGCAATCGCACGGTCTCCGGGCTGTCCGCGGCCTGCACCGCAGCCTGGGCGAACCCCTCTGCGTCTATGCCGATCGGATCGACGATGGCACGAACATGGCGGCCATCATGCATGAAGCCGCCTTCGTGGATCCTGGTAACCGGAAGAATCTCGCGAACGCAGTCCAGGAATGCTCGCTGATACGAGGGCGTGTGGAAGCCAACGACGTCGAAGGCACACATTGCCTGCAGCATTTCCGCCGCGCGCGGCAAAACGTGCAGCAAGGCAGGAGGAACAAACGGCGTATGCAGAAAAAATCCGAGACGGTTGCGCACACCCAGCCGGCGCAGTTCCTCGGCGAGCGGGAACAGGTGGTAATCATGCACCCAAACGAGGTCATCAGGGCGCAGCAATCCCGCGACCGCTTCGGCGAACTTGCGGTTGACCGCACGGTAAGTCTCGTAATCCTCGCGCCGATATTCCACCAGGCCGAGACGAAAGTGCAACAATGGCCACAGCACCCCGTTCGCAAACGATACGTAGAATCCGCGGTATTCAGCCTCGCTCAGATCGATCGTTGCGTAGCTGATCCCCTCTGAACGCTGCAGCCGCACGTCCGCATTGGCGGCAGAGCGGCGGCCGCTCCAGCCGAACCACAAGCTCCCCGGGCGCAATGCGTCCGCCAGCGCGACGGCAAGACCACCTGCCCGAGGGCCCCGCTCCGACGGCAGCGGTACTCGATTGGACACGATTACGAGGCGCGCCACTTTCCCTCCTCGCACCAGCGTGCTTGCTCGTTAACCACAACGCGCAACGATACGGCCACCCGCCACTATTCTGTTCACTTCGCCGTGAGCTGTGAAGTCAGCAAAGTCCTGCCGCACAAAAGCCTGAACTGACCGACACATCGGCGGGGCTTGAAGAACATCATCGGGAGAGGCCTCTCATATGCGCATAGCCCAGATTGCCCCGCTCACGGAGTCGGTACCGCCACGGCTGTACGGCGGAACAGAGCGGGTCGTGTCATTTCTAACTGAGCAGTTGGTTGACATGGGACACGATGTCACGCTGTTCGCAAGTGGTGATTCGAAGACGAATGCCGAACTCTCCGCTGTTTGGCCGCATGCGCTAAGATTTGACCGTGATCTGCGCGACGCAATGGCACCACACCTGCTGCTGCTGGAGCAGGTTTTTCAACGTGCCGACGAGTTCGATGTCCTGCACTGCCACCTAGATTACTGGCCATTTTCTCTGCTGAGCCGCCAGAATACGCCATTCCTTACGACGTTGCATGGGCGGCTCGACCTGCCGGAACTGCGGCCGATCTATGACTGCTTTCCCGAGGTTCCGCTGATTTCTATCTCTGATGCGCAACGCGGCCCTTTGCCGAATGCCAATTTCGTTGCAACGGTACAGCACGGATTACCGCAGGACCTCCTTACTCCGCAGCCAGTGACGCCTGACTATCTCGCCTTTCTCGGCCGCATCTGCCCGGAGAAACGGCCGGACCGGGCCATCCGGATGGCGCGCGAGGCGGGCGTTAGATTGAAGATCGCCGCCAAGGTGGATCGAGTGGACCAGGACTACTACCAGGAAAAGATCCGACCTATGATCGATGGCCAGCATGTCGAAATGGTCGGCGAAATCAACGATGCCGACAAGCCCGCCTTCCTCAGCGGCGCCATCGCACTACTCGTGCCGATCGACTGGCCAGAACCGTTCGGTCTGGTGATGATCGAGGCGATGGCGTGCGGCACTCCGGTCATCGCCTTCAACCGGGGCTCGGTGCCCGAGATCATCGAGCACGGTATCAATGGCCTGATCGTGGATGACATGGAGCAGGCGATCGCGGCCGTGCCACGTGCCGCCGCAATGTCGCGCGACGTGGTGCGGCGCAGCTTCGAGCGTCGTTTCACCGCCAAGCGGATGGCGGAAGATTACCTGGCAGTCTATCGCCGCCTCGTGGCACGCACACGGCCGAGCCTGCGCGTTGTAAGCTGAAGCAACAGGGCTGGCCTGGTCAGGTCAGCCCGCGCGCCTTCAGCCGTTCCACCAGCAGCCGCCCGAGTTCCTCGGTCGCATCGGCCTGGCGCTCGGGTGGAATGTGCTCGGCCAGCGTATGGACGGCACCTTCCACCAGCACGCCCAGGACCAGGTAAGGGTCGGCGCCGTCCGACGTAACCAGTTGGATCACCCGGGCCAGCATTTCGACAGACCCAGGTTTGCGCGATGACGCCTGATTGGCTTGGCGGATCAACCGGTCGAGCGAGCGGAAACGGTGTTCTGTCATAGCGGAAGCATGAAGCGGGCAGCGTCGAGGTCAAGCCCGGCTCGCCTCTCCCGGCGCAACGTGCTGTGCTGTGTCGTTGAAGCGGCGAGTATCAGGCCCGGAGAAGCGTCATGCAGATCATCGATGCCCAGATCCACCTGTGGGGAACTGGCCTGCCGAGCAACCTTTCACATTGGCAGGTGACGCACTTCACCCCCGAGGAGGCTATTCCGTTGATGGACGAGGGCGGTGTCGATGGTGCGGTCATCCATCCGCCTGGCTGGGACCCTGGTTCTACCGAGATGGCATACAAGGCAGTGCGTGACTACCCGGGTCGCTTTGCCATCCTCGGTTCTTTGCCGCTCGACCAGCCTGGGTCGCGGGCACGGATCAAGACTTGGCGGCAGCAACCGGGCATGCTGGGCCTGCGCTACACATTCCTGCACGATCCGGCGCGCCAGTGGTTGGCCGACGGCACGATCGACTGGCTGTGGGCGGAGGCGGAGAAGGCGGGCGTTCCGATCGCCATGCTGGCAACCGACTCGCTGGCGGACATAGCACGAATTGCTGAACGTCATCCGGGGCTGCGCCTGACCATTGATCATCTGGGCGGACGTGGCGGTCTGACCACACTGAAAGATCATGCGGCGATGACGCACATGCCGCAGCTGGTGGCATTGGCGAAATACCCGAATGTCGCGGTGAAGGCGACCGGCGCGCCCGGTTATTCCGCTGAAGCGTATCCTTTTCCGACTATGCAGGCATATGTACGGCAGATCTACGATGCGTTCGGGCCGCAGCGGATGTTCTGGGGCACCGACATCTCCAAGATGCCGTGCTCGTGGCGGCAATGCGTGACGATGTTTACCGAGGAACTGCCGTGGCTCAGTGATCATGACAAGCGGCTGGTCATGGGAGAGGCGCTGTGCGCCGGGTGGGGCTGGCAGCGTTCAGCGTGAAGGGGAGGGAAATCAATGCGAAACACAAAAGGCAAGCCTGTCGCAGTGGTAATTGGGGCCACGTCCAAATGGCAGTCGGATGGTCGCAACACGCGGTTGGCGCATGGACGCGAGCTGGACGATAGCCACATACCGGTTGGCGCGCGTTGGGGCGTTGGCGGTGCCATCGCGCAGAAATTTGCCCAGGAAGGGTGCTTCGTCGTGCTCACAACGCGCAGCGAGGCAAATGCCGAGGGGCTGGCCGCAGCCATCAGGGAACAGCGCGGCGAATGTACAATCGTAGAACTGGACCTGTCGTCGCAGGCATCAATTGCTGAGGCGTTTGCCGCGATACGCCGAGATGCGGGCGAGCCAGAAATAGTGGTCTACAACGCGGGTTATCTTGAAGGTCGCGACCTGCCGTCTGGGCAGGAGCTGCTGGAATATATCCCGGTGGAGATGTTCGATACGGCCCATCATATCGCCAGTCGGGGACCATTCCTGGTCGCCAAGGAAGTGCTGCCGGCGATGCGACAGAAGGGCGTCGGATCCTTCTTCTTTTCCAACAACTCCAAGTCGCTGCGTGGCAAGAAGCGGATGACGGGGGAGTCGCTCTACTATCCCAGGGTGATGATGCGGACGCTGGCACAGGTGCTCACCGAGGAATACTCCGAGCACGGAGTGCACGTGGCCAACGTGGTGATAGACGGGACCATCGATTCACCGGGCACCAGGGCCTTGCCCAAGGCGCAGAACCGACCGGAACTGCTGATCAATCCAGTGAAGATTGCCGAGGCATTCTGGTACTTGCACTCGCAGGACCGCTCGTGCTGGACGCACGAATTGCAGCTCACGCCGCATGCGACTGTGCCAAGTTACTGAATGAGGTAGGCGCCGTCAGTGCAGCGATGCGCGGCGCCCGCAACGGTCTGCGGCTCATCTCGCTGGTGCGCCAGGTCGCCCATGAGGATCGCGAGCGCAGCGCGTGTCCAAACGACGGTGACGGCAAACTTCGCGGCTGATCGCATATTGGTGCGCCTGCCGCTCTCTGTTCCGTGGCGTGCGCCCCATTCGCCCGCAGCCCTGCCTCCGCTATAAACCGCGCCACGCAACCAGAGATAAGGACCACGCCGATGTTGACCCGCCGCTGGGACAAGTCGCAGATGCCGTCCCGTCACGTCACCGTGGGACCGGGCCGTGCGCCGCATCGCAGCTACTACTATGCGATGGGCCTGACCCAGGAGGAGATCGACCAGCCGTTCGTCGGCGTCGCCACCTGCTGGAACGAGGCGGCGCCGTGCAACATCGCGCTCGCCCGCCAGGCGCAGTCGGTCAAGAAGGGCGTCAACGAAGCCGGGGGCACCCCACGAGAGTTCACCACCATCACGGTGACCGACGGCATCGCCATGGGCCACCAGGGCATGAAATCGTCGCTGGTCTCCCGCGACCTGATTGCGGACAGCGTGGAACTCACCATGCGCGGGCATTGCTACGACGCCATGGTCGGCCTCGCCGGCTGCGACAAGTCGCTGCCGGGCATGATGATGGCGATGCTGCGACTGAATGTGCCGGCGGTGTTCATGTATGGCGGCTCGATCCTGCCCGGCCGGTTCCAGGATCGCGACGTTACCGTGGTGGATGTGTTCGAGGCGGTCGGCCGCCACTCCGCCGGCACCATGTCGGACGCGGAGCTGCATGAGTTGGAGTGCGTCGCCTGCCCCTCGGCCGGTGCGTGCGGCGGCCAGTTCACCGCCAACACCATGGCGATGGTATCCGAAGCAATCGGCTTGGCGCTGCCCTACTCGGCTGGGGCGCCGGCGCCGTATGAGGAGCGCGACCGCTGGGCGGTGGAATCCGGCCGCGCGGTGATGGCGCTGCTCGACAGCAGGTTGCGCCCGCGCGATATCGCCACGCGCGAGGCATTTGTGAACGCCGCAGTGGTGGTGGGCGCCACCGGCGGCTCGACCAACGCGGGCCTGCACCTGCCGGCGATGGCGCACGAGGCCGGCATCCGGTTCACTATGGACGATGTCGTGGAGATCATGCGGCGCACGCCGTACATCGGCGACCTGAAGCCGGGCGGCAAATACGTTGCTCTGGACGTGCATCGCATCGGCGGCATCCCGGTGGTGCTCAAGGCACTGCTCGACGCCGGCCTGCTGAACGGCAACTGCCTGACCGTGACCGGCAAGACGCTCGCCGAGAATCTGAAAGACGTGGCGTTCCCGACCGATCAGGACGTGATCCGGCCGGTGTCCAATCCAATCTCGCGCACCGGCGGCGTGGTCGGGCTGAAGGGCAATCTGGCGCCCGACGGCGCCATTGTGAAGATCGCCGGCATGCAGAACCTGCGCTTCGAGGGCACCGCCCTCTGCTTCGACTCCGAGGAAGAGGGCTTCGAGGCGGTGCAGAACCGCGCTTACAAGGCCGGCGACGTCATTGTCATCCGCTATGAAGGCCCCAAGGGCGGACCTGGCATGCGCGAGATGCTGTCCACCACTAGCGCGATTTACGGCCAGGGGATGGGTGAGCAGGTGGCGCTGGTCACCGACGGCCGCTTCTCCGGCGCCACGCGTGGCTTTTGTATCGGTCATGTGGGGCCGGAGGCGGCGGTCGGCGGCCCGATCGGGCTGCTGCGTAACGGTGACCGTATCGTGATCGACGCAGAGAAGGGCACGATCGACGTGGCGTTGTCGGATAGCGAGTTGGCGGCCCGCCGCGGGGCATGGCAACCGCGTCGGACCGGCTACAATGCTGGCGCGATCTGGAAATACGCACAGCTGGTGGGTCCGGCGCATCTAGGAGCGGTTACTCATCCCGGCGCCGAATCCGAAACGCATTGTTACGCAGACATCTGAGCCGCAGGAGCCTGATTGATGCGACGATTGATCGCTGTCGGAAGCCCTGTGGTCCTGTTGGGTCTCGGGCTGGGCACGGCCGTGGCGCAGCCGCCTCCACCGCCGATGCCGTACGGCCCGATACCGCCTCCTCGTTACGAAGCCGTCCCGCCCCCGCGCAGTGGTTACTACTGGGAGCCGGGCCATTGGCACTGGGATGGCTATCAGTATGCATGGATCGGCGGCCGCTACGTCGGGGGCCCCCCGCGCCGGGGCCACTATGCCCCAGGGCACTGGAGGTGGAACGGGGTCCGCTACATCTGGGTGCCCGCTCATTGGAGGTGATGGCGGGATCAGGCCAGACGATGGGAGGTCAGTGCAACTCCACCACCACCGGCACATGATCCGACGGCTGCGGCCTGCCCCGCTCGTCGCGGTCGGGGGCGGCCGCCACCAGGCGTTCGGCAAGGGTGGGTGACAGCAACACGTGGTCGATACGCAATCCGAGATCGCGCTGCCAGGCGCCGGCCTGATAGTCCCAGAAGGTGTACACCGGCCCATGCGGATGCACCGCGCGGACCGCGTCGGTCATGCCGTCCCACAGCAGCCGGCGGAACCTCGCTCGCGTCTCCGGCCGGACCAGCGCGTCCGTTGGCGGCAGCGTGCCGGGCGCCCAGTCGTCATCGCCGGGACAGACATTGAAGTCGCCGGCCATGATGAAGGGCGTGTCCGACGCGAGCAATGCATCCGCACGTTCCGCCAGCCGTTCCAGCCAAGCCAGCTTGTAGGCGAAGCCCGCCTCTCCGCCGGAGTTCCCATTCGGCAGATAGATCCCGGCGATGACCATGCCGTCTATTTCGATCTCGATGTAGCGCGACTGCGCATCGTCTGGCGGCAGTCCGGGCAGGCTTCTGTGGTGCACGGTGAACGGCTTGCGCGCCAGCACGGCGACGCCGTTATAGGCCTTTTGTCCAACGGCTTCGGCGGTGTAACCCAGGCCGCGATAGGGTAGGGCGGGGAAGGCGTGCGCCTCGCACTTGATCTCCTGCAGCAGCAGCACGTCCGGCTGGCACTGCTCCAGCCAGCGCGCGACGTGCTTCTCGCGCTGGCGGATCGAGTTGACGTTCCAGGTGGCGATCTTCATGGCTTGCACAGAATACCGACTGCATGAGGGAAGCGATATGGAGCCGGCGCAGCTCTATCTCGATCTGCTGAAGCGTTGCCTGCTTGATCTGATCCACATGGATGATCCGCTCGCCGGGATGGCGCCAGCGGACGTCGTGCATCGGCCTCCCCTCGGCCGAGCCGCGCTGCGGCTGGCAAACGGCGCGGTGCGGAAGTTGGGGCTGGTGCTGGCCGCGCCACCGCGTGCGGAACACGCCAAGCACGCGCAATTGCCGGCGCTGCGCGATGAAGGACGCGACTGGCCGCCACGTGCACACACCATGGTCGGGCGCAAGCGGCTGGACCACTTGCAGGCCGCTGTCGAAACCGTGCTGCGCGAGGGTGTGCCTGGCGATTTGATCGAGACCGGGGTGTGGCGCGGCGGTTCCGTCATCCTGATGCGCGGTGTGCTGGCAGCCTACGGTGACCCTGAGCGACAGGTCTGGGTCGCGGATTCCTTTCGTGGCTTGCCGCCGCCGGACGGCAAATGGCAGATCGATACGCGCAGTAAGCTGCACCAGATCGATTTTTTGGCCGTGTCGCGCAGCCAGGTGGAGCGGAACTTTCAGGCCTATGGCCTGCTCGACGAACGCGTGCGGTTTCTTGAAGGCTGGTTCGAAAATACGCTGCCCACGGCGCCGATCGAGCGACTGGCAGTGCTGCGCCTCGATGGTGACATGTACCGTTCCACCATCTCGGTGCTCGACGCGTTGTATGACCGGGTCAGTCCCGGTGGTTTCATTATCGTCGATGACTATGCGTTGCCGCCTTGCAAAGACGCGATTACCGACTTCCGCGCGGCGCGTGGCATCACGACACCGATCGAAGCCATAGACTGGAGCGGTGTGTTCTGGCGCAAGCAAGCCGCGTAAGCGTCTCGCCGTGCATCGCGCAATATGCTTGATGTGTGTCAATGCTTTTGCGCGCCTGATCACCATATAATCTTCGTTCAGGTGGAACCGATCCCATGAAGCGCGTGACGTTCAGGCCCGGTCTTCGCTGGCGATTGGCCATCGTTCTGATCCCCGGTGCAATCGCCTTTCCGATATGTTCTGCGCAGGCCCAATGGCGCGGCAACGGATGGCATGGTGGCGGTTGGCGTGGCGGTGGCTGGCATGGCGGTGGCTGGCATGGCGGTGGCTGGCACGGCGGTGGCTGGGGATGGCGCGGTCCGGGTTGGGGATGGGGCGGCGTAGCGCTTGGGTTTGGCGTTTCCCCCTTCTATGCCGGTTGGCCTCTCGCTTATCCGCCGGCAGCCTATTATCCGCCGCCTGCATATTACCCACCACCGGCCTACTATCCGCCCACGTATCCGTATGCCTATGGGTACCCCAACGCCTACACGCCCAGCTATTACGGTTACGCCACTCCGCCGGTGACCTACGCCGCACCGCAAACCTATGCGCAGCAGGCGTATCGTCCGCCGCCCGCGCTGGATCCAAACAACTGCGGGACGCCTGACGAGCCGAGGCCCTGCTCGCGCCGCTAAGTGGCGGTGGATGTTCAGTCGACCGAGAAGCTGGTGCCGCAGCCGCAGGCCGACTTCGCGTTGGGATTGCGGACGGCAAAATGGCTGCCCATCAGCTCGTCCGTATAATCGAGCTCAGCGCCTGCCAGCAGGTCGAGACTGGCCGGATCGACCAACACCTTGGCGCCGCTGCGCTCGATGATCAGGTCATCTTCCTGTGACGTCTGATCGAGCTCGAAACGGTATTGAAATCCGCTGCAGCCGCCGGCCAAAACCGCGACGCGCAGCGCAGCCTGCCGGCCATCGGCGGCGACGATTTCGGCAATCCGGGCCGCAGCCCGTTCCGTCAGGCCAAACTGTTCCATATGCCGGAAGATAAGGCGGGATGGCGCCGGATTGAAGCCCGGTGTAAGCCCGCCAGCCATGATTGCCTGGTTCAGCCATGCCATGACCACCGAGACGAGCCGGTGGCGAGCGTAGAAGGCCGGGCTACCGCCCGGAACCGCTCGTGACGCACCGCTCATGACGCGTGGTATGACCTTGGCGCCATATGCCGTGCAAGCCGAGGCGTCGCGCGGGCGGCTGCATCACGAGCCCGAGGCGCCGACCCGATCGGCATACCAGCGCGACCGGGACCGCATCATCCACTCTTCGGCATTCCGTAAGCTGCAATACAAGACGCAGGTGTTCGTCAACCACGAGGGCGACTTCTTCCGCACCAGGCTCACGCACTCGATCGAGGTGGCGCAAATCGCTCGCTCGATCGCGCGCGAACTGGGGTTGGACGAGGACCTGACGGAAGCGCTGGCGCTGGCACATGACCTTGGCCATCCCCCCTTCGGTCACGCCGGTGAGGAGGCGTTGAACCTGGCGATGAAGCCGTTCGGCGGCTTCGATCACAACGCACAGAGCCTGCGGGTGGTGACCCTGCTGGAGAGCCGTTATGCCGGTTGGGACGGGCTGAACCTGACCTGGGAGACGCTGGAGGGTCTGGCCAAGCACAACGGCCCGCTGCGCAGTGCGCCCGCGTACATCGCGGAGTACAACGACCGCCACAGGTTGGAACTTTCGACCCATGCCAGCGCCGAGGCGCAGGTGGCGGCGCTGGCTGACGACGTGGCTTACCACAGTCACGATTTGGACGACGGGCTGCGCGCACGGTTGTTCGGACCGGAGGAGATTGCCCATCTGCCCGTAGTGGGCGAGGCGCTGGCGGCAGCGCGTCTGTCCAGCCTCGATGTGCCGCCGCCTCGGTTGCGGCATGAGACGATCCGCCGAGTGATCGATGTGATGGTCAGCGACCTGATCGCCGAGACGCGCCGCCGCCTGGACAAGCTGGCGCCGCGCGACGCCGACGCGGTGCGGCGGGCCAAGCAGAAGGTGGTGATGTTCAGCCCGCCGGTGGCGGAGGCGAACCAGGTGATCAAAGATTTCTTGCATGCACGCATGTATAGACATTGGCGAGTGAACCGGATGACCACGAAGGCACGGGTGCTGACCACGGAATTGTTCCGGCTGCTGCACGCTGACACGTCGCTGCTGCCGGATGACTGGCGGGCACGCGCTGGCGAACCAGGCACACAGCGGGCGGCGAGCGTGGTCGGCGACTACATAGCTGGCATGACGGATCGTTACGCGATGGACGAGCACCGGCGGCTGACAGATTTGTCGGTGAGTGGGTGACAAAAGTGGATAGCAAGCCGAACTCTCCCTCCCCTTGCGGGAGGGGGCTAGGGGGAGGGGGTTTCGATTGCTCTCCCGCCCCCTCCCCCCAACCCCCTCCCGCAAGGGGAGGGGGAGGTTGGGTGGTATGATACAGCGCGACGTTTACGCGGTGATGCGTCAGATGGTTGTGGATGCGCTGCGCACAGTGGTTGCCGATTTGCCCGATGACGTCATTGCGCGCGTCGAGGTGACCCCGCCACGCGATCCCTCGCATGGAGACATGGCGACCAACGCCGCGCTGGTTGCGGCGAAAGCAGCGCGCCAGCCGCCGGCCAAACTTGCGGCCCGGGTTGTGGAACAGCTGCAAAGGGCCACCGGTATCGTCCAGGCAAGT
>JBKPSV010000223.1:0-6275 GCA_046735215.1 Pseudomonadota bacterium
GCGATCTATGGCATGGATACCGTCCTGATCCCGGCGCTGCGACTCTCATGCCTCGTCATGACCCCTCGTTGGCTCCGTTACTGACCAGCCGGCCGTTCGCATCTGCGGGCGCGCATCCGCGAAGCGCTGCCCCACCAACGGACTGGCGCCGGGCCAGCGCCGTCAAGTGCACGTGCGGGCGATTGCCGCCAACTCGCCGCGTTCCTGGATGCCCCAGGACAGCGCGTATGGGTTCTGCGCGCGCCCGAGCAGGTGCGCGCCCACGTGGAGGACACGCTCCGGCGCGCTTGCGCGGATGTCGATGCCGTCACCGAGCGGCGCACCAAGAATCAGGCGAGTTACGAACGGCGTGCGGCACAGCGCGCCCAGGACTTGGCCGACTTCAAGTTGCTGGATTTCTGATCGTCCGACGCAGCGCTATATGAGGTTCATGCCTCTGCGACCCGGCAATCAGAACGACATGTTCGGACAGCTCTCGGAGGCTGAGCCCGAACCTCTCGCCGGCCCGCGCCCGCTGGCTGATCGGTTGCGCCCTCAAGCACTCAACGAGGTTGTCGGACAGGGCCACCTGCTTGGCCCGGATGGCACGCTGAACCGCATGCTGGAGCGCGGCTCGCTTGCCTCGCTGGTCCTGTGGGGTCCGCCGGGCTGCGGCAAGACCACCATCGCTCGGCTGCTTGCGGCCCGTTCAGGCTTGCACTTCGTCCAGCTTTCCGCCGTGTTCTCCGGTGTCGCCGACCTCAAACGTGCATTCGATGAAGCTGCACGGCGGCGTCGGACAGGGCAGGGGACTCTGCTTTTCGTGGACGAAATCCACCGCTTCAATCGCGCCCAGCAGGACGGCTTTTTGCCGGTTGTCGAGACCGGCACGATCACGCTGATCGGCGCTACCACGGAGAATCCATCCTTTGCGTTGAACGGCGCTCTGTTGTCGCGTTGCCAGGTACTTGTGCTGCGGCGTTTGGACGACGCTGCGTTGGAACAACTGTTGGCGCGAGCCGAGACAGAGGTGGGCCGAGGACTGTCGCTCGATGCCGACGCGCGTGCCAGCCTACGCGCGATGGCCGATGGCGACGGCCGCTACGTTTTGAACATGGCGGAGCAGATCTTTGCGCTGCCGGAAGACACGCCGCGCATGAACAGTGCCGCGCTTGCTGCGTTGCTGGCGCGTCGTGCCGCGCTGTACGACAAGGATCGCGAGGAGCATTACAATTTGATCTCCGCGCTGCACAAGTCGCTGCGCGGATCCGATCCCGATGCAGCTCTCTATTGGTTCGCACGCATGCTGAATGGCGGCGAGGATCCACGCTATATCGCGCGTCGTCTGGTGCGTTTCGCTGCCGAGGACATCGGCATGGCCGACCCGAACGCGCTGACGCAGGCGCTGGCAGGTTGGGAAACGTACGAACGTCTCGGCTCACCCGAGGGCGAACTGGCGATCGCTCAGGTGGTGATCTATTTGGGCACCGCGCCTAAATCGAACGCGGTATATACGGCCTACAGCGGCGCGCGCGCATCCGCCAAAGCTACCGGTTCGCTGATGCCTCCCGCACATATTTTGAACGCACCGACGCGGCTGATGAAGGACCTAGGCTATGGCGCGGGATACCACTACGACCACGAAGCTGACGAGGCATTCTCCGGCCAAAATTACTTTCCTGATGGGGTGGCGCGCGAACAGTTCTATTGCCCGCGCGACCGCGGGTTCGAACGCGAGATCAGCAAGCGGCTCGAGCATTGGGCGCGGCGCAGGGCCGAGCGCAAGGACGACCAAGAAGGGCCGGCATTTTGACGATACGCTGCTACTACGTGCGGCCTAAGCCAGTTCAGCGAGCGCCGAGTGATGCAGAACCCGGCGTTGTTGGCAGCGACCGTCTCGTGTACGGTTTCGACTATCCCGTCCGCCCTGCTACAGAACGAGGACGACAGATGACCGGTTCGCGCCGTTGACCGATCGAGAAATCCGCGCCCTTGTCACCAGGGCCGGGTCGGGTGCCAGTGGTAACGTGATGCGCGCTCTGCGAGCCATGACGTCGGCGCCGGTAATCGTGGGCGCAAACCATGATCGGTTCACCATAAAGGCGTCGCTAGCCGACCTGAACTACGTTGTTCCGGTGCCGACAGGGCCAGAATTCGTCGATGCGGTACTGGACATAGTCGCACGCGAACGGATCAACTTGATCATCGGCACCGACGAGGGCGTTGTGAAGGCGCTGTCCGACGCGCGCGAGCGATTCCCGTTCGAACTGTTCCTGCCAAGCCGGGCGACGATCGACCTTTGCCAGGACAAACATGCGCTGAATGTCTTCTTTCGCGACAAGGATATTCCGGTTCCGCGATTTTACGAAGTCGGCAGCCTCGACGACCTCGAGAGGATTTTCGCTCGTTTCGAGGGCGACGGGGTGCTGTGGTGCCGCGTCCGCCACGGGTCCTTGTCGCTGGGGGCGACGGCAGTCACAAACGTCGATCAGGCCCGCTCCTGGATCACTCAGTGGCGGGATCTGCGGCAAATAGCCGTATCCGATTTCACTTTGGGGGAGTATCTGCCGGGACGGCACTATCACGTGACCAGCGTCTGGTACCGCGGCCAGGTGCTGCTGGCACAGGTGACCGAGGCACTGAGTTACTTTGCGGCCGGCAACAACCCGAGCGGTACGTTTTCGCTCACCCACCTTGCCAGGACGGTCACGGCGCCGGAGGTGCTTCGGATTGCCCTCGACGCGGTGCACACGCTTGAGAGCTCCGCATCGGGGGCCTTCATCGTTGAATTCAAAGAAAGGTCGGATGGCAGCCCCGCGCTGATGGAGATCAACGCGGGCCGTTTCCCATCCGGCGTATCGACGCTGCTGGCAGCGTGTCCGACCAACATGGTCGAGGTCTTCGCGCGTGCCTCGGTTGGCGAAATCATGTCAATACCGGAGCCGCATGGGACGGACCAGGAGCTTTATCTGGTGCACGATATCGACTGTCTCCCGCGGGTGTTCTCGGCGTCGGCGTTGTTGGAGGAGCTTTGAGACAACCGGCGCCGGCTTGCGTGCTCCGGCGGGCCGACTATCGTCATTTCGCAGAGTTGGTTGTGCACGACCAACCGGGAGGTGAGACTATGGGACTCGTTGGTCCACAAAAAGGCGGCAGCGACTCGCAGACTGTCGTCTTTACGTTCAAGGGCGAAATCAAAGAGGGCGACCACCAGCGCTGGAACGATGCGATCGAGGAACTTAAACAGAAATTCCCCCACGTCGTTGCCACAACGCACAATTCCACTTTGCCAGCGTCGACATCACACGGCACTTCTCCGCCAAGGAAGCCCACGAGGTGACGGGCGCGGCGGGACCGGAGCCAACCGCGTCCGGACAGCCAATGATGCTCACCCTCGCTTTGAGCGGCGACCGGGTGATGGTTGAGAACGTCATCCTTGACGTTCGGGCGCTCGCCCAAAAATTGGCCCTAGAAATATCGGACGTCGCCGTTATCGATAAGCCCGGGATTGTGCCGAAAAAACCAGTCGCGGACTCAGATACCGTAGGTCACGGGGGCCGTGGCGGTTAGGCTGAGGTTTACATCGAGCCACCGCCTCATGCCGAGTGTCTCCAACAATCGAAGTCCCGATTCGCGGTGAGGGGGCTGCGTGTGTGTCCCGCCACAGCTGGCCTCACGATCTCCTAGGCCCAAATAACAATGCGCCAACAGTGGCTTCATGCCGAGTTCGGCCGCGAGACAAGCTGCGTCGTGGAACTGTGTGCCGACGGTCGCAAAATCCTCGCCGTTGGCGCTTAGGATCGCTGCGTACAGCCAGCGGGCATAAGCCTCCTCGCCGCGCTCCCGATATTTGATTGCTTGCCGCAACGATCCCCTTACGTGCGACAACGCTTCGTCGGCATCGCCGGCCAGCAGTGACGCTTCTGCCAAAGCCGTCAGCGCGAATGCATGAGTGGTCCGCGCCTCGTCCAACCTGTCCAGGGCAACGGCTTCCCGCAGGAGTTGGAGCCCGTCGTGGATCTGGCCGGACCGTGCCTTGGCGCATCCAAGTGCAGCCATGATGCGTGAAATATAGGCGTCAAGATCGTGCGCCTTGCACAGCCGCAACAGGTGGTCGAAGATTCCGACGGCCTGGCGGGCGTTGCCGCGCAGCAGCGTGACCATCCCGCTGCCCCAATGCGCCCACATCATGGCGTCTGGCTGGTTCGCAGCATTCGACCGTCGCACGGCCTTTGCCGCCTGTGCTTCGGCCTCGTCGAAATCGCCCACCTCCGCAAGCACAACGGCCATCTGGCCTCGCGTCCTTGCCGCGGGAAGGACGCGCAGGATGAGAAAATCGTCCAGCGGTCCGTCGTCCATTCCATCGGCGGCTTGACGATAGGTTGCGATCGCCGCCGAATACCGGCCGAGCGACCGCATGGCTCGCGCGACATACATATGGGTCGTGCGTTCCAGCCGCTGATCACCAATTTCTCGCGCGATCTCCAGCGCCCTGGCGCCTGTCGTCATAGCCTCCTCGTAGCGTCCGAGCAGGAGAAGACAGTTGGCCGTGAACGAAACCACCCGGCCGAGCCGCGAGCGGTCATTCAGTTCGTCAGCGAGCGTTTCGGCGATCTCGAGGTGTTGCAATGTCCTTCGCACCTGACCGAGCGGTGTCACTGCGTGCCGCAGGTCGATCCTCAAGTCGAACGCGACGCTCGTCCGATCCGGTTTGGGCAAGTGCTCAGCCGCGATCAGCGCGTTCTCCAAATGCTCAATGGCGACGCGGTTGGCGGATCGGGCGATCGCGCGGGTTGCGGCGGTTTGCAGATGCTTCACCGCTTTGTCCCACACCTCGGCACGAAAGGCATGAAACGCCAGCCATTCCGCCTTTTCGCTCAGTGAATCGGTATTAAATACCTCTCCTGCGGCCAGCGCGGCCCTGTGCAACTCGCGACGTCGGTCCGGCGACGGCATGCGATAGGCCGCATCATGCAACAGAGCGTGTTTGAACGTATATTCGATCACCGGAAACGGGCTGGTCTCGTACAGGAAGTCCAGGGCCTTCAACCGTTCCAGTGACTGCCGAACCTCGTCCGGCCGGAACTCCCCAAGGGCTTCCAGAACGCGCAGATCCGCAGGATTGCCGACCACCGCGGCCGACTGCAGCACGCGCTTGTCGATTTCAGGCAAGCGGTCGATCCTGGAAGTCAGCAGCGCCTCGATGGTCACCGGGGCGGAAAAGTCCGCAACCGGCTTCGCGATTGTAAACGTCCCTGGCTGGCCGACCAGGACCCCGGTTTCGACGAGCGATCGCACGCTCTCCTCGAGATACAGCGGATTGCACCCGGTCTTCCTGATGACCAGTCGCTTGAGCGGTTCGAGTTCAGCGTCAGTGCCAACAAGGGAATCCAAGATCTTTCCCGCGGCCATAGGCCCGAGCGCGTCGATCCGGATCTGAGTGTAATACGAATTATTGTCCCAGCCGTGCTGGTACTCCGGCCGATAACTGACCAAGAGCATACACCGCCCGGTCGACAGGCTGCCTACAAGTCCATCGATCAAAGCCTGGGATCCAGGATCGATCGAATGCAGGTCTTCCAACACCACCAGCAGTGGTTGCGTCATGCTCTCAGTGAAGAGCAGCCGCTTGACTGCTTCAAGCATCTGCTGCCGGTTGGCCGGGGAAGGCGACGTTGCCGTTCGTGCGGTGCCGATCACCGGATCCAGCAAGGTCAGCAAAGGGGCCAGCAGGGGCGTCAAGGACTCGTCCAGTTCCGCGAGCCTGCGAGTCACCCTCTCGCGGATCGCGTCCGGCGTCTCCGATGCACCAATCTGAAAGTAGTGCCTGAGCAGCTCGGTGACCGCCAGGTAGCCGGTGGACATGCCGACCGATTCTGCACTGGCTTCGAGAACCCGTCGGCCATGGTTCGCTTCCGAATGGATAAACTCATGGATCACCCGGGACTTCCCCGAACCGGGCTCTCCCACGATTGCGACGACCTGTCCCCGGCCAGCGTCAGCATGGTCCAGCGCCTGCCGCAGCAGCTTCATCTCGACATCGCGCCCGGCGAACGGGGTCAGGTCTCGGGACGGGGTAGCTCGCAGCCGCGAGCGTCTCGGGATGGCACCCAACAGTTCAAGCGTTTCGACCGGTTCCGTAACACCTTTCAGGCCCAAGGACCCCAACGGTCTGACCGCCACATAGCCCTCGACAAGCCGCAACGTCTGCGCGGTCATGTAGATTGACCCCGGCGCTGCGACCTGCTCCATGCGGGCCGCCAGGTGCGTCGTCAGACCCATGGCGGTGTAGTTCA
>JBKPSV010000224.1:0-4604 GCA_046735215.1 Pseudomonadota bacterium
GAAGGCCGCCACGCTGTTCCGTAAGTTCAACGATACGTTTTGGGACGAAGAATTCGGCTTCTACGTCTACATGCTCGATGGCGAGAAACGGAAGGTGCGAACAGTCGCATCGAATGCTGGCCACCTGCTGTGGTCCGGCATCGTGCCGCCGGATCGTGCGGAACGCGTCGTCGCGCGCTTGATGCAGCCCGACATGAATTCCGGCTGGGGCATCCGCACGCTGTCGGCTGATCATCCGGCGTTCAACCCGTATTCCTACCAGCTTGGCTCGGTGTGGCCGCATGACAACAGTCTCATCGCGCTCGGCTTCAAGCGTTACGGCTATGAGCGCGAGGTCGGGTTGATCGCGCGCGACATCTCGCGTGCAGCGGGACACTTCCTGCTGAACCAGCTGCCGGAACTTTATTCCGGCGTGCAGCGCAGCGATGCCGACTTCCCGGTGCAGTATCTTGGCGCCAACGTGCCGCAGGCCTGGGCGGCCGGGTCGGTATTCGCTCTGCTACAGGCGATCCTGGGCGTTACCCTCGACGCTCCGCGCGGCCGCATTTTCGTCAATCCCACGCTGCCATCCTGGCTGCCGGACATCACGTTGCACGATCTGCGCCTTGGTCGCCGCACGTTCGACATACGGTTCTGGCGCGAAGACGACGCAACTCGGTTCGAGGTGCTGCACGGGGCTCCGCATATGGTCGAACAGCGGCCGTTCGCTCCAGTTGCCGCACCGGCCTGATCCTGAGCAATACCGCCCACGACCGAAGACCGAACCTCCGTTCGAGGATAAGGGCTGCGCCGTCATCGACCTCGCAGCAGTCGTGTCCCGTGTCAGCTCAGAAACTCCGCCGGTAAGGGAGCGAAGTGCGGAACAAGCTGGGGCAAACCAGCCTTCAACAGGCCGGCGTAGACTGTCTTGGCCCAGAGCTTGAGGTAGCTAGGGCTGCTCTCTCGCAGCACTGTATCGAGGTCGGCCTGCGACCCCAGCTGCGGCCTTTGTGCAATTGCTTCCCGCAACGCCGCGGTCGCCTCGTCCAGTTCATCATGCAGGGCGAATGCAGCGGCAAGAAAAACATGAGTGTAGAATAGCCGCGGATTATTCGCGCGAGCCCGGCGGAGGCAGGCAATGGCTTCGTCGAGGTGGCCAAGCAGCAGTTTGCACAGGCCTAAAACGGCATCATTGACTGGCGTATTCGGGTCATGTGGCGCCAGACGAAGGCATCTCTCGATATGAGGAATAGCCGCTGCTGGATCGCCTAGGAACAGCAGAGTGATCGCGTACTGGCCGATTGCGGTAACGCTGTTCGGTGCCCGCGTTAGGGCGACCTCAAACGCACTCCTGGCGTCGTTCAGTCGTCCCTGCAACCGACGAAGCATGCCCATATACGTATGACCGAGTGCGTTATCGGCATCCTCATGCAGGATTTGGGTGAGCAGTTGCTCGGCGCGTAAGCTGTCCGCTGCAGGTTCACCGCTCCATCCATCCAACAGATTTCCAACCAATGCACCGGCGATGCCGAGTTTCGCATCGCGGCAGCGCGAGTCCCGTTGCAACGCTCGATGGAAGTAGTCGATGGCAATGGCTCTGTTCGACGCCGATATCGTGCGGGCAATCGAGTTACGATCACGAATGACCAGATCGATAGAGGTCAAAGTGCTAGGGTCCAACTTTTCAATGCGCCGATCAACATCTTCGAGAAGCTTCGTTGACAGGACCCGGACGAGCCGGCCGGTGATCTCGTCGTGGGCGCTGGAGAGATCAGGACCCAGCACCTGAAATCGCTCCGCCCAGATGAGAACGCCCGTCTCGGCTGCCACCAGGCGGACATTGATGACCACCCGATCACCGATGATCCGCATGCTACCGTGAATTAGGTAACAGAGCCCAAGCTCAAGAGCGGCTTGGCGGAGCTTATTCAGATCTCCCACTTGCTGCGGGCCGCCGCCAAAGGCAGCAACCACCGTGCCGTGCACTTGTGAGAGATCGGCAGCGAGATCTTCTGTGATGCCTTGCACAACGAACGCATCTTCCAGTGCAAAGCCCAGACTTTGGATTGGCGCCACAAGAACCGACATGCGCGGTCGCCGCACGTCCGAACGTGAGGACGGGTTGCGTGGCAGAACCGGCTCCGCACCCATTGTACTTCGCAGCACGAACGCCTCAACCGGCCGGGCAATGTTCTTCAAGATAAGGGTGCCAAGCGGCTCGAATGCCAGGTCAAGCCGACCATGCACATGGTCGCGCACGGAGCGGGACACACAGATTTCACCAGCGGGGCACTCGGCCTGGAGTCTCGCCGCGACGTTGACCGCGTCACCATGTAGATCCGTGCCATCCGGGATCGCATCGCCGATCTCGATTCCCATACGAAAGCGGATAGTCCGATCTGGCGGACAGTCGCTATCGCGCTGCGGGATGTGCCGCTGAACCGTCACGGCACAGCGCACGGCACCATCGATGCTGTCGAACACGATCAGCAGCGAGTCGCCACCGGTCTGAACAATTCTCCCGCCGTGTTCGTCGACAGTCGGATCGATTATCTCACGTCGGAGCGCGCGTAACCTGCCGAGCGTGCCTTGGTCGTCCAAGCCGATCAGACGGCTGTAGCCCACCATATCGGCATAAAGAACCGCGATCAGCTTTCGCCGGTCATGAGGTTTTCCGATCGGTTCGGCCGAGCTGAACGAAGACAACGGAAGCTCTCCCAACGGTCCCGAGGATATCACCGATAAGGCTGTATGGGGAAAGACATGCGCAGGGCCAAGCGAAATAGCAACGCTTGCGACTCAAATGCGGACACGGCGCACCCTGACCGAAAGACGTTTCACGCGCAGTGCTTGAGCACGACGCTGACACCTCTCACACTCCTCCCAGCCTTCCAGCCGGAGCCGCCATGCCCACCATGCGTACCGCTGACGCGGTTATCGAGAGCCTGATCCGTCACGGCATAGACACGCTGTACGCGCTGCCAGGCGTGCACAACGACCATCTGTTCGATGCCGCACACCGTGCGCAGGGACGGCTTCGCGTGATCCATCCGCGGCACGAACAGACGGCTGCCTACATGGCATTGGGCGCCGCCTTGGTGACGGGGCAGCCGCAGGCATTCGCCGTGGTGCCGGGACCGGGAGTGTTGAATGCGTCAGCCGCATTGCTCACCGCTTACGGCATGGGGGCGCCGGTGATTGCGATCGCCGGGCAGATTCCGTCATTCGCGATCGATCAGGGCCATGGTCACCTGCATGAAATTCATGACCAGCTGGGCCTTCTGCGGCACATCACCAAATACGCAGCGCGCATTCGTGCGCCGCACGAGGCGCCATCGTTGGTTGCCGAGGCGGTGCGGCAGGCGACGACCGGCCGGCCGCGACCTGTGGCGCTGGAATGCGCAATCGACACCTGGGGCATGACCGGCGCGGTCGAGTTTGCCGACATTGCCGCCCCCGCACCACCGCCCGTCGATGCTGCGGCGGTAACGCAGGCGGCACGCATTCTTGGTCAGGCGGAACGTCCGCTGATCGTCGTCGGCGGCGGAGCACTGGGTGCCGGAGCGGAAGTACAGGCGGTGGCCGAGACGCTTGCCGCGCCGGTCTCCTCGTTTCGCCGTGGTCGCGGGGTCATTCCCACGACGCATCCGCTTGCCGTGTCGTTCACTGAAGGACACACGCTGTGGAAGAATGCCGATGCGGTGCTGGCGATCGGCACGCGGCTTTATTGGCAGCAAAGCGTGTGGGGTGTCGACGACGCGCTGCCGATCGTGCGGCTCGACATCGATCCCGAGGAGATCAACCGGTTCCGTCGTCCGGCCTGCGCTCTGATCGGCGATGCGGCCACGGTGCTGCGCGCACTGCTGGCGGAACTGCCCGCACACAACTCTACCCGCAGCCGCACCGCCGAACTGGCAGGCATTCGCGCGACGTTTGCCCAAAGGCTGGCAAAGCAGGAACCGCCGATGGGCTTCCTGCGCGCAATCCGCGCAGCGCTCCCCGAGGACGGCATCTATGTGGAGGAAGTGACGCAGATCGGCTTCGCCAGCCGGCTGGCCTTCCCCGTGCACGCGCCGCGCACGTTTCTCTCTCCGGGATATCAGGACACGCTCGGTTGGGGCTATGGCACGGCTCTTGGCGCGCAGGCTGCGGCACCCGGCCGCAAGGTGGTGCTGGCGACCGGCGATGGCGGCTTCATGTTCCAATCGGCTGAACTCGCGACCGCGATGCGGCATCATCTGCCGCTTGTCGTGGTGGTGTTCGACGATGGTGCATTCGGCAACGTGCGCCGGATCCAGGAGCAGCAATACGGCAACCGGCTGATCGCCTGCGACCTGACCAATCCTGACTTCGTCAAGTTCGCCGAAAGCTTCGGCATGGCGGCCTTTCGCGCCACCACGCCCGAGGCGTTAGAAGCAGCCTTGCGACAGGCGTTCGCGTTGAATGCGCCGGCGCTGGTGCATGTGCCGGTGGGGCCGATGCCGAGCCCATGGGACATGATCCTGCTGCCACGGGTGCGCGGCTTCGCTGATGCCTGGCGGCCAGCATTGCCATAGCGCTCACCGGCGACAGCAGCAGCGGTCATCGACTCAAGGAGCACGCTCTGGTGAAGTCATAGCGCAACG
>JBKPSV010000225.1:0-15751 GCA_046735215.1 Pseudomonadota bacterium
CGAGGTCAAGCCCCGAAGCCGCGAAGCGGGGCGTCAGAGACGCCGGGCTTGAGGTCGGCCACATACCGAGGGACCATCGATCCGCCGTTTGGTCGTTCATCGCATCTGACATGTCCGACAGATCGAGTGCCGATTTGTACACCTTGGCGGTGCTTGATCGCTTGCTCAGCCGGCTCCAGGTGGAGCGACGGGCCGCGTAGACTTCGCGTCGTCGCTGCGGCGTTTCAACCGGACTAAAACCCCGCATTCGGCTGCGCGAGATAGTCCAACTCTTCCGGTGTACTGGTGCGGCCAAGCGCAGCATTGCGGTGAGGGAAGCGGCCGAACCGACGGATGACCACGCGATGGTCCTCGGCGTATCGAACCATCTCCTCACCCAACGGCGTATACAGCCGCACAGCGCTATCCTGGTCGGCGAGGTCTTCTGAATGTTCGAATGGCAGATAGATGAACATCCGTTCCACCGGTCCCAGCGCCAGATCGAAATTCCTGGCAATTGTCCCCCGGGCGATTTCACGGGCTTGGCAATCGGCAGCGAACGCTTCAGGCGAATTGCGATGCAAATTGCGCGAGAACTGATCGAGCAAAACGATCAGCGCGAGTGCGCCGCGCGGCGTCTCCGCCCATTGGTCGAATGCTCCTCGCTTCGCATCCCGCAGCGCGTCGCTGAAACGCGCGCACGACGCGTCGAAGTCGGCGCTCTTCTCGAACCATTCCTTGCGGTGAGTCGCCGGATCACCGGCGAACCAGAACTCCAGTACCTCTTCTGCTGTCATGCCAAAGCGCGTTCCAGCAACCGGACGGAGTGGATCGCCTCGCGGCCGCCCAGATCACGAATCTGGTGCCGGCAGGATGTACCATCAGCGATGACGTAATCCTCTGGCGCGGCGGCGAGAATTGCCGGCAGCAGTCCCGCTTCGGCCATCGCGCGCGATTGTTCCTGCGTCTCGCTTTGGTAGCCGAACGCACCGGCCATGCCGCAGCACGACGAAGCAATGGGTTTCACCGTCAGGCCGGGGATCTGCCTGAGTGTGTCCAGCGCCGCGGGGAATGCGCCGAACGACTTCTGGTGGCAGTGACCGTGCATATGCGCCGTCGCCGCCAAGGGTCGCAGTTGGAGTCCTGGCTGCTCGCGTGCCAGAAACTCGCTGAGCAGGAACGAGCGTTCGGCGAGAGCGTCGGTCGCGGCCCGCGGCAGCAGCGACCGATACTCGTCGCGCAAGGTCAACAGGCAGGACGGTTCCAGGCCAATTACCGGCAAATCATTGCCCAGCCCATCAAGCGTACGCTGCGCCTCGTCACGCGCCCTATCCACCAGGCCAACGGCGAGCATGCTGCGACCGCAGCATATCGGCCTGCCACGAACATTCGGCATGCGTACCCTATATCCGGCGGCGCTCAGCACCCGTAACGCGGCGCGCAGGTTGTCCGGCTCGAACCACCGATTGAAGGTGTCGGCGAACAGGATAACATCGCCGCGCGGATACTTCGGCGCACATGACGCTGCCTCGCTGTCGCGGAAAGGCTTGCGCTGCCAGGCGGGCAGGGGACGCGCGGCGGCAAGGCCGAATCTGCGCTCGCCCAGCCGGCGCAAGGCAGGAAGCCGGTTGCGCAGGTTCAGCAGCGGGGCGAATTGCGCAGCCACCTGTGCGTACCGCGGCAGATCTGCAATCAACCGGTCCCGTCGACTCAATCCTTCGCGATCGGCGCGTGCAGCCAAAGCTTCTATCTTCATCTTTGCCATATCGACGCCGGTCGGGCATTCCCGGCGGCACGCTTTGCACGACACGCAGAGCGACATCGCCTCGGCGACCGCGTCGGATGCCATTGCATCGGCACCAAGTTGTCCGGTGAGTGCGAGTCGCAGCGTGTTGGCGCGACCGCGTGTCAGGTGCGCCTCGTCGCGCGTCACGCGATACGACGGGCACATCACGCCGACGTCGAATGCCCGGCACGTGCCATTGTTGTTACACATCTCCACTGCGCCAAGCATGCCGCCGACGGGACCCGGATGCTCCGACCAATCGAGTTTCGGCGTGAAACCTGGAGCCGGTGCGTAGGCCCAGTGGTAGCGGAACAAGGTGCGGTCATCCATGCGCGGCGGGCGCACGATGCGCCCTGGGTTCAGCATGTTGCCGGGGTCAAAAGCGTCCTTCACCGTCCCGAAGGCACGCACGATGCGCGGCCCGAACATGGCTTCATGAAATTCGCTGCGCGCCAGCCCGTCGCCGTGCTCGCCGCTGTGCGAGCCCTTGTACTCGCGGACCAGCGCGAAGCACTCTTCGGCCACAGCACGCATGGTGGAAACGTCCTGGGGGTTCTTCATATTCAGCACCGGCCGGACGTGCAGGCAGCCAACCGAGGCATGCGCGTACCAGGTACCCTTGGTGCCGTGCTTCTCGAATACCGCGTTGAGCCGTTCCGTGTAGTCGGCAAGGTCTTCCAGATCGACAGCGCAGTCCTCGATGAAGGAAACCGGCTTCGCATCGCCCTTCATCGACATCATGATGTTGAGGCCGGCCTCACGGACAGCGGCAATATCGTTCTGAAACAAGATATCGCTCGCGCGTACGACCGCATTTGGATAGCCAAGATCGCCCATCAACTCTTCAAGCTCGTCCAGCTTGGCCGCCAAAGGTGCATCTTCGTGGCCGTGGAATTCGACGATCAGCAGCGAGTCGGGCTCGCCAATGAGCATGCGGTCGATGGTGGTGCGGAAGATTGGAATACCGCGCCCGAGGTCGATCATCGTGCGATCGACCAGCTCCACCGCCTCGGGGTCGAGCTGCACGATGTGCTGCGTCGCCTCCATCGCGCTGCGAAAGCTGGGAAACTGGCAAATGCCCAACAGCTTGCGCGGCTTGATCGGATGCAGCGCCAGTTCGATGGCAGCGGAGAAGGCGAGAGTGCCTTCCGATCCCACCAGCAGCCGCGCCAGGTTCTCCTGCCCGGCGAGCCGCGCTACCGGCGTCAGCACTTCGATATTGTAGCCACCCACGCGGCGTAGCTGCGACGGAAACCGGGCCGCGATCTCCTCGGCCTCTGTCGCCCCGAGTGCGCGCAGTCGCTGGATCAGGTCGGAAACACTGCGCGGCACATCGGCGCCGATGTTGTCCGGCAGCAGACCAAACTTATGTTGCGTGCCGTCGGCGAGGATCGCATCGATTGCGCGCACATTATCAGCCATCAGGCCATATCGGATCGACTTCGAGCCACAAGAGTTGTTGCCAGTCATCCCACCGATCGTGCAGCGCGCATGCGTTGAAGGGTCGACCGGGAAGAACAGCCCGTGCTGGCGCAGGGCCGTATTCAGGTGGGCCAGCACGAGGCCAGGTTCCACCAGTGCTGTGCGCGCCTCAGGATCGACGTGCAGAATGCGGCGCAAGTATTTCGAGCAATCGATCACCAGCGCGCGGTTGACCGTCTGGCCGCACTGGCTGGTGCCACCGCCGCGTGCCAGCACAGGCACACCCTCTTCTCGCGCGACCGCCATCGCGCCGGCGACGTCGGCAACCTCCTCCGGCACGACAACGCCGATCGGTTGAACCTGGTAGATCGACGCATCGGTGGCATAGCGTCCGCGATCGGCGCGGCCGAACAGCACGTCGCCGCGGATTTCCTTGCGAAGGCGTTCAGCAAGTCGGCTGCTGATGCTGCTGGCGTCACCCTCGCGCATGCGAGGGTCCAGCCGTGGGTGACGAATCAGCTTCATTCATGCCGATGATTGTCTCCTGTCGCGCCAGCGACCACAATGCACCGCATGACCCAGTACCACGCCGGCCGGCATTTTCTGCAGATCCCGGGACCCACCAATGTTCCCGACCGCGTGCTGCGCGCGATCGACAACCCAACGATCGACCACCGAGGGCCTGGCTTTGGCCAGTTGGGTCTGGAGATCCTCAGCAACCTTCGCGCGATCTTCCAGACCAGCGGCCCGGTCGTGATCTATCCTGCCTCCGGCACTGGCGCGTGGGAGGCCGCGCTGACCAATACCTTGTCGCCTGGTGACACTGTGTTGATGTGCCGCACCGGGTGGTTCGCCACGCTGTGGCACGAGATGGCGCTGCGGCTCGACCTCAAACCGGTCTTCATCGACACCGACTGGCGCCGCGGTGCCGATGTCGAGGCGATCAGCGCCGCGTTGGTCGACGACAAGGCGCACAGCATCAAGGCGGTGTGCGTGGTGCACAACGAAACGTCGACCGGCTGCACCTCGCGCATCGACGAGGTGAGACGCGCAATGGATGCGGCGGGACATCCGGCCCTGCTGATGGTGGACACCATTTCCTCGCTGGCCTCGATCGACTATCGGCACGACGAATGGGGAGTCGACGTCACTGTCGCGGGCTCGCAGAAGGGCCTGATGCTGCCGCCTGGCCTGGCGTTCAACGCGATCAGCGACAAGGCGCTGAAGGCCACGGAGAGCGCCAAGCTGCATCGCAGCTACTGGGATTGGCGGCCGATGCTGGAGGCGAACAAGACCGGCTACTTCCCTTACACACCAGGCACCAATCTGCTGTTCGGCCTCAATGCGGCAGTGAAGATGCTGATGGAGGAGGGATTGGCGAATGTTTTCGCTCGCCACGACCGCCACGCAGAAGCCACGCGTCGGGCAGTGCGCGCCTGGGGGCTGGAGATCCAGTGCGCCGATCCGCGCCATTACTCTTCGTCGCTCACAGCGGTTCGTGTGCCCGAGGGGCACAGCGCCGATGCGCTGCGCGCGACAATCCTAGAGAAGTGCAACATGAGCCTGGGCAACGGCCTGGGAATGCTGAAGGATCGCGTTTTCCGCATCGGCCATCTCGGCGACTTCGGCGACCTGCAACTGATCGGCACGCTTGGCGGTGTGGAGATCGGACTGCGTGCGGCCGGCGTGCCGCACAAGCCAGGCGGCGTGCAGGCCGCGGTGGATCATCTCGCGGGCAACGCCTGAGCCGTCTGCTCCAATTCGGCCGCTCCCCTGGCCCATCGCGCATGCTTGCGTCTATCGTTCTCCGGAAGTCCGCAGGGAGGACGGAATGATCGAAGTCTGGACCTGGCCGACGCCGAACGGTCACAAGGTGCATATCACCCTCGAGGAACTCGAGCTGCCGTACCAGGTGATACCGGTGAACATCGGCAAGGGCGATCAGTTCAAGCCGGAGTTTCTGGCGATCACACCGAATCACCGGATCCCGGCGATCGTCGATCCCGACGGCCCAGATGGCAAGCGACTCACGTTGTTCGAGTCAGCAGCGATCATGATCTACCTCTCGGAAAAGACCGGCGGCAAGTTGATCCCGCAGGATCCGATTGGCCGCTATAAATGTCTCGAATGGATGATGTTTCAGATGGGCGGTGTAGGGCCGATGTTCGGCCAGTACAATCACTTCGCGAATTATGCCGTCGAGAAGATCCCTTATGCGATTGAACGATATACCAATGAGGTTGCAAGACTGCATCGCGCGCTGAACAAGCGATTGGCCGAAGCGACCTGGCTGGCCGGTGATGAGTACAGCCTGGCTGACATCATTACCTTTCCCTGGATCCGCAATCCAGAGCGTCGCAACATTGACCTGGACAACTATCCGAATGTGAAGCGATGGCACGATGCGGTGGCGGCGCGGCCGGCGGTACAACGCGGGGTCGCCGTCCTCCCCGAGTATCAGCGCAAAGGCATAATGACCGACGCTGAACGTGAGATAATGTTCGGCAAGACGCAGTTCGCGATGCGATAGTTGCGTCCGACCGCTCGCTCGCGGGTGGAGAAGGGGCTTTCGATTGACTGTCGTGACTACGCGACCCCTGCCCCCCGCCGACTTACCAACCAGCAGCCTAGTGACGATACGGCAAGACCTATCAGCGTCAGAGCCGATAGACGCTCGCCCAGAAGCACCCAGGCCATGAGCGCGGCCGTGCCCGGAACCAGATAGAAGTTCGCGGTGGCGCGCGCCGCCGTTCCGTGCATGAGCATCAGATAATAGAGCGCCATTCCGCCAAGCGACACTGCACCGGCGTTCCAGGCAATTGCGCCAATCACCTGACCGTTCCATTCGGCGTGTGGCGCCTCGAAGATCGCGGTAGCAGCGACGCCGGCGACGGCGGCAGCGAGCAACTGCACCGTGGTCCCCTCGATGATCGGCACGCCGCGACAGAAGCGCCCGAAATACAGCGTACCCGCACACAGCGCGACGACCCCACAGGCCGTCAGCAGCAGGCCGTTGAGTTCCGCCGGACTTCTCGACGCCGCCAAGCCGACGACGAGCACCACGCCCATCGCCCCCAGCAGCAGCCCCAGCCATTGCGCGGCGCGCAGGCGTTCTCCCAGCAGCGGCCAGGCGAGCAAGGCGGTCAGCAATGGATTGAGCGTCTGCACCAGCGCGATCGGTGCGGCGGCCGTACGGACCATGGCGTAATGTGCTGTCATGAGCAGCGCGGTATTGGTCAGTACGCCGGAGACCGCGCAGTGCCCCCACCGTCCGGCAAGCCCGCGCCATGGCCGTCGCAGCAGGAGGGCAAGGCACAGCAGGATCGCCGCCGCGAGGACCAGCCTTACCGTGACGAACAGGAGCGGTGAGAAGAACCGCAGTCCAACGCGCGCGGCAATGAAGGAGGAAGCCCACAACAGCACGAAGCCAAAGGGTGCGAAACGCAACATCCGGATCGCCAGTTAGCACCGTCCGGTGACGGGCCATCAATCCACTAGTGGCTCGGGACGTGGCGCCACAAGCTGGCGTGGTCCCGCCTCACGCCGCGCGGCCAGTGTGTGCATACGCGAGTGCGGCCATTGCCATACTGCCAATATTGGCGGTACCTGTCATACGATCGATACTTCTGCCTAATCCAAAACTACGAATCTTACAGATCCGCTACAGAATATTGTGCAGGCCGGGAAGGACGCCCGCGCCTGCTTGACCTAACCCCCATCGCTTTTCCGGGTTGCAACCCTCAGTTAAGCTTGCTGGCGATATGAGGTCGACACGAGTGCCACTTTGAAGCGAGGGCGAAGCGACCGCCGATGACTGCGAGGATCCTGATCGTCGACGACGTCCCCGCCAACACGCGGCTGCTCGAAGCAAAGCTTTCGGCAGAGTACTATCAGGTCGTCAGTGCGAAGGACGGGTTTGAGGCGCTGCGCGTGGCCATGGACTGGCAGCCGGATCTCATCCTGCTTGACGTGATGATGCCAGGAATGGACGGCTTCGAGTGTTGTCGGCGTCTGAAGCAGGACGCGACCACCCTCCACATTCCCGTGGTCATGATCACCGCGCTTGGCGAACCGGCCGAACGGTTGCATGGGCTGGAATCCGGAGCCGATGACTTCCTGACCAAGCCGGTGGAATACGAGACCCTGATGGCCAGGGTGCGCAGCCTCGTTCGACTCAAGCGGCTTCTCGATGAGTGGCGCGCCCGCGGTGACACTGCGCGAGCGATGGGACTGACAAACGAAACCATCTTGCCACCAGCGGTCGCCGGCGCGCGCGCACTGGTAGTGGACGACTGGGACCTCGGCGCCCAGACCATTCAGGACGCACTGGTTCGGGACGGAATTGTTGCCGACCGGGCGCGAACCGGCGCCGAGGCGCTGAAGCTGTCCGCCGCCATTCCGTTCGATCTTGTCGTGCTCAGCCTGTCGCTGATCGAGGAGGACCCGCTCAAGCTGGCGTCATCGCTGCGTGCGGCTGACGCCACACGCGATACGCCGGTGCTGCTGATTGCCGAACCGGAGGAGCGCGGCACCATCCTGCGCGGTTTCGACCTCGGAGCAAACGACTGGCTGATGTTGCCACTCGACGAGAACGAGCTGCGCGCCCGCGCGCGCAACCAGATCAGACGAAAATTCTATCAGGACCGGCTGCGCAGCGACCTCGGTACCGCGCTGGAGATGGCGCTGATCGATCCGCTCTCCGGCCTCTACAATCAGCGCTATCTGATGCGGCACCTGCGCGGGCTCCTCGAGACCGGCCCAAACCGCGACCTCGCGTTGCTGATGGTCGATGTCGATCACTTCAAGGCGGTGAACGACGAACACGGGCACGCCATTGGCGACCGAGCACTGCGAGCGGTCGCCGACGTGCTGCGTGCGAACACGCGCGTCTTCGATTCAGTCGCGCGCTACGGCGGCGAGGAATTCGTCGTGGTCATGCCGGGCGTCGGCCTGTATGACGCCGCGGCGGCCGCCGAGAGACTGCGCGCGACAATCGAGGCCACAGGTTTCGACTGCGACACCGGCGGGCGTTATCGTCTGACCGTCAGCATAGGTGTCGCTAGCAAGGGTGAGGCGCCCGGCACACCGGAGGCGCTGTTGCACGCCGCAGACCTCGCACTCTATGCCGCTAAGCGCGGTGGGCGAAACCGCGTCGAACTATCCGCTCCGGTCGAGCCGGGGACCGGCGCGGCTACTTGATCTTCGCTTCCCGAAACGGCACGTGCTTGCGGACGACGGGATCATATTTCTTCAATTCCATCTTGCCCGTCTGGGTACGCGCGTTCTTCTTGGTGACATAGAAAAAGCCGGTATCAGCGCTCGAGACGAGCTTGATCTGGATCGTGTTGGTCTTCGCCATCGCTGAGTCCTTTCGCTTGACAGAACATGCGGTTCCAGCCCTCTGCGGTCAAGCGGTCAACGCACGCTGCCGGCTGACGAGATCTGTCCGGTGCTGTTGATCGGTGGAAGCAGTGCGGCCGCATAAGCGGCAGGATCGCGGATCAGAAGTCGGGCGACATCCAAGTCCGCATCCCGCCCTTCCGCGGAAGGACAGTGATTGCGGATTGCCAGAGTTTCCCTGGGCTCCAGGGGTGCCCGCGCCGCACGGTGGATCTCCAGTGCCCGCGACATCGGTTGCTGCCCTTGCGCCAGGGCGACAAGCTCGGCGCGCAGCGCCGACTGTCCGCGGCTGGTGCAGACCTGCGGCAGAACGCCCAGGCTCTGGATCGGCCAACCACGCGGTGCAACGATCCGGCTCCACGTGATGAACAGCTCGCCGCCGTCGGGCAATGGCGTGATCGTCTGCACCAGTCCCTTGCCCAGGGTGGAGCTGCCCACCACGACACCGCGGCCGCGATCGGCCAACGCGGCGGCCAGGACCTCCGCGGCACTGGCGGTACGGCCATCCACGATAACGACGATCGGTATCCCCGACACAAGTTCACCGGCGCTGGATCGCCAGATGCGGTTTGCCTCGGGGCTTCGGCCGGCGGTGGTCGCGACGATCCCGGCCGGCAAAAGCGTGTCGGCCGCCGTGACCGCCTGTCGCAGCACGCCGCCGCGATTGCCCCGCAGGTCCAGCACGAGCCCCGCCGGATTACGCAGTTTGGCGAGACCCTCCTCGATCGCATGGGCGAGGTGGGCATCGGTGGTGTGATTGAATGCCGTCACCTGGATGACCAGCATGCCGGCAAGAGGCTGCGCGAACACAGTCTCGGGCGGCACGAGGGCACGCTCCAGATCGGCGATGTGCCGGCGCCCGTCGCGGCCTCGCCAGGCCAGAGTGACTCGGGTGTCTTCTGGTCCGGCGATCGAGGCCATGACGGTGGCGGCGTCCTTGCCCACGGTTGTTTCGCCATCCACCGCCAGGATCACATCGCCCGGTCGAACGCCGGCAAGTGCCGCTGGGCCATCTGCTACGGCGTCCGCCACGACAATCGCGGAGCCGCGCCGGACGAGGCGGAGACCCCCGCCGGCGCGACCGACGCGCCGTTCGCGCTCCTCAGCCGCATCACTCGGCGGCACATAGCGCGAGTAGGGGTCCAGATGATTGAACAGCTCATCGAAGAAGCTCTGAATGACGCCCTGGCTGCCCGCTCGCAGCACAAGCGGGGAACTTTGCGCCGCTGCCAAGGCCAGCTGTGTGGCGGTTGCCGCCCAGCCGGCAATATCGGCATCCGGTGGTGCCGCCAGTAGCGCGATGACCCGATCACGCGCCGTCAGCCGGAGCTTCCCGTCGCGCAACTCAGATGTCAGCTCGGGATCCAGCGCAGTCAGGCCTCGAAGCCCCCAGATGGTAAGCTGCGGTACCGGAACGGCTTCCAAGGTGCGGGGCGCCATGAAGGTCAGCGCCGTGGAATAGACATTGCCGACAAGCGCCGCGTCGAACACCGGGGACGCTGCGCTCCGCGGGGCCTCGGCGGGAACGACGAGTAGCAGAACGAACAGCGCTCCGATGCGAATCACCGGGAACTCCGCCGGGCACCCTTCCGCTGTCTGCCCCTGCGAGGCTCGGGCGCATCCTGCTGTATATGGAACACGAGCCCTCCGGTGATAGGGCTGGCCTGGGCTAGCTGCACCTCGACCTCCTGCGCCAGCCGAAACGCAAGATGTGTCCGGCGTCCTTTCAGCGCTTGCTCCCTTTCATCATAGTGCCACGCGTCGACCGGCAGCGCGCGCACGGGCACGAGCCCACTTGCACCGCTGTCCGTGACAGTGACGAAAACGCCGAAGCGCGTCACACCAGAAATTCGCGCAGCGAAATTCTTGCCCACTTTATCTGCCATATATGCAGCAAGGTAACGGTCTATCGCGTCACGTTCCGACAGCTGTGCGCGACGTTCGGTCATCGTGATGTGTTGCGCCGTACTTGGTAACCTCTCGGTTTCGTCTGCGGTCAACGCGCCGGTGCCGAGATGTAGTCCGCCGATCATCGCACGATGGACAAGCAGATCGGCGTAGCGGCGAATCGGACTGGTGAAATGCGCATAGCGTGGCAGCGCGAGGCCAAAGTGGCCGATGTTGTCAGGACTATACTCAGCCTGCGACTGGCTGCGCAGCATCACCTCGTTGATCAGCGGCGCATCCGCAGTGTCCGCAACGCGGCGCAGTACACGGTCCAGATCCCGCGGGTGAGCCTGGTCTCCGGGCGGCAGCGAGACGCCAAGCCCATGCAGAAAGCTACGCAGCGATGCGAGCTTTTCCTTCGATGGTGGCGCGTGCACGCGATACATCACGGGCTGGTGCCGCTGTTCCAGCTCCTCGGCGGCGGCGACATTGGCCAGCACCATGAACTCTTCGATCAGTCGGTGGCTGGCGAGGCGCTGAACAGGTGCGACACTGCGCACTGTACCGTCCTCATCGAGGACGACCCGCCGCTCTGGCAGATCGAGATCGAGGCAGCCACGTGCCTGCCGCGCAGCGAACAGGGCATCAAATGCCGCGTAGAGATGGCTGTATCTGCGAGTGCCTGAGTCATGCGCACGCTGGACCTCTTCGTAGGTCAGACGCGCCGAACTCCGCATCAGGCCGCGGCCGAACCGATGGCCGTGCTTGTGTCCCTGGGCATCGATCCGCAGCTCCACGAACAGGCAACCACGATCCTCACCCGGCCGCAGGCTGCACCAGCCGTTGGATAATGGCTCGGGGAGCATCGGCACGACGCGGTCAGGGAAATACACACTGTTGCCCCGGCTCCACGCTGCATGATCGAGAGCGGATCCGGGTCGCACATAGTGGGCGACGTCTGCGATCGCTACGATCAGGCGAAAGCCCGTCCCATCCGGTTCCGCATACACTGCATCATCGAAATCGCGCGCGTCTTCGCCATCGATGGTGACCAGCGGTATGTCGCGCAGATCGGTTCGCCTGCCGAGGGGAATGGCACGGGCCCGTCGCGCCTCGTCGAGCGCTGCGGGCGGAAACTCGTGCGGGATATCGTGGGTGTGGATGATGATCAGGCTGACCGCGCGGGCATCGCCCATCGGCCCGAGGCGCTGGACGATGCGTGCCGGCTTTGGGCCCAGATGGCGGTGGTGCGGTAGGGCCTCGGCCAGCACGATCTCGTCCGAATGCGCGCCGCCGTCTTCTCCTGCTGGTACAAGCCATTCCGCCTTGGCTCGGCGATTGGTGGGGACGATGCGCCCGCCACCCTCCGCATGGCGGTGATAAACGCCCAGTATGCGGCCTGGGGTTTCGGCGAGCCGACGGATCGTGCGTCCTTCGTAGCGATCGCGTCCGACTGGTGTCAGGCGCGCAAGTACCCGCTCACCAGGAGCCAGTGCCGAACGTCCGCGCGGTTCGGCGGCCATGAAGATGACGGGCGCCGGCCCATCGCCCGCATCCCAGCTGGCGGGTCGGGCGGTGGCATCTCCATCCTCATCCGTTCCGGTAATGATGAGAATCGTGGTCTCGGGCAGACGTGCAGGCCGCCGGCTCGGTTCCCGCTTTCCTAACGCCGCCCTATTGCCGCCGCGCTGTCGGCTTGCTCGCACGCGCTGCCGCCTTCTTCTTTCGCGAAGCTTTGCCAGCGGGCTTGGCGGCGGCGCGCTTGGGTTTCGCCTTACGTCGTTCACCTGCCGGCGCCTCGGCCGTCTTCTTGCGCGGCGCCGGTTCTGCCGGCGTCGATGCTGCCGCCTGCTTCGGCTTCTCTGCTGCCGCACCGCGCGTGCGTCGTCCAGCCCCGCGTGGACGCATCTGTTTTCCCTTCTCGGCCAGGAGGGCCACCGCTTGGTCGAGCGTCACTTCCTCCATCATCACGCCGCGTGGCAGATTGGCCACTGTCTTGCCGTGCTGCACGTAGGGACCGAAGCGGCCCTTGCGCACTGCGACGAGTTCCTTGTCTGCCGGATGATGGCCAAGCGTGCGGATGCTCGCCATCTTGCGCGCGATCAAGTCTACGGCCCGGTTGATCCCGACCGACAGCACGTCGTCATCGCGATCGAGCGAGCCATAGATAGCGCCCATGCGCGCATAAGGTCCAAAGCGGCCGATCCCGACCTGGATCATCTCCCCGGTCTCCGGATGACGGCCCACGTCTCGCGGAAGCGACAGCAGGCCAATCGCCTGCTCAAGGGTCAGCTGCTCGCCATCGAGCCCTCGCGGAAGTGTGGTGCGACGAGGCTTCGGTGCTTTCTTGCCCTTGTCCTCACCGTTCTCGCCCAACTGCACGTACAAGCCGTACGGGCCTCGGCGCACGGTAATTTCCTCGCCAGTATCCGGGTGCTCCCCGAGCACGCGCATACCCTCCTTGAGGGTCTCGCCTTGGTCGTCGCCGGTCTCGATCGCCAGGCGCCGGGTATATTGGCAGTCCGGATAGTTGGAGCAGCCGATGAAGCTGCCGTAGCGCCCAAGTTTCAGGCCCAGGCGTCCGCCGCTGCAGGCAGGACAAGCGCGTGGGTCCGATCCGTCCTCGCGTGGCGGGAAGAAGTGCGGCCCCAGATCCTCGTCCAGTGCAGCGATCACGTCGCTGATCTTGAGGTCCTTGGTCTGATCGACCGCGTGAGAGAATTCGTCCCAGAAGGCACGCAACATCGCTCGCCACTCGACGGTGCCACCAGCAATGTCGTCCAGCTTCTCCTCCATCGAGGCGGTAAAGCCGGTATCGACGTAATGCTCGAAGAAGCTGATCAGGAACGCAGTGACCAACCGACCACGGTCCTCGGGGAGGAAGCGACGCTTCTCCAGCCGGACGTATTTTCGATCCTGCAGCACAGAGAGGATCGAGGCGTACGTCGAAGGCCGGCCAATTCCCAATTCTTCCAGCTTTTTCACCAGGCTCGCTTCCGAGTAACGCGGCGGCGGCTGGGTGAAGTGCTGGGTCGCCGTCACCTCACGCAGGCCCAACGGGTCGCGCTCTGCCATCGGGGGCAGCATGCGGCTCTCTTCCTCCTCGGCCGCATCGTCGGTGTCCTCGCGGTAAAGCTTTAGGAATCCGTCGAACGCGACGACAGAGCCGGTGGCGCGCAAGGTGGTGCCCTTGCCATCCGTGATATCGACGCTGACCTGGTCGAGTTCGGCCGACTGCATCTGCGACGCGACCGCCCGTTTCCAGATCAGCTCGTAAAGCCGTCGTTGATCGGAGCTCACGTAGCGTGCCACGCTGTCCGGCGTGCGCGCGACATCGGTTGGGCGGATCGCTTCGTGCGCCTCCTGGGCGTTCTTGATCCGGCTCTGGTACTCGCGAGGTGCCGACGGCAGGTAGTTGCTGCCATAGGTCGCATCGACATGTTCACGGATCGCGCTGACCGCCTCGCGTGCCATCTGCACGCCGTCCGTCCGCATATAAGTGATCAGGCCGGTCGCCTCTCCGTCGATGTCTACGCCCTCGTAGAGTTGCTGCGCCAATCGCATTGTCTGCTGCGCACCGAAGCCCAGCTTGCGCGAGGCCTCCTGTTGCAGCGTCGAAGTGGTGAACGGCGCGTACGGATTGCGCCGCACCCGCTTCTTTTCGACCGAGGCAACGCGGAAACGCCCTTCTTCCACGAGACGCTTGGCGCGCATTGCCGTGCTCTCGTTGGGCAGGTCGAACTGCTCGAGCTTCTTGCCCTCGAGATGGGTCAGCCGTGCGCTGAACGGCGCACCGGCGGGAGTAGTGAACCCGGCTTCCACCGTCCAATACTCGCGGGCACGGAATGCCTCGATCTCGGCTTCGCGCTCGCAGATCAGCCGCAAGGCAACGGACTGCACGCGCCCGGCGGATCGGCTGCCAGGCAGCTTGCGCCACAGCACCGGCGAGAGTGTGAAGCCCACCAGGTAGTCGAGCGCACGACGGGCGAGGTAGGCCTCGATGAGCGGCTGATCGAGGTCGCGCGGCGCCGCCATTGCCGCGCGCACGGCGCTGCGGGTGATCTCGTTGAACGTGATGCGCCTTACCCTGACGCCCTTCAGTGCCTTCTTCTCAGCGAGCATCGCCTGGACGTGCCACGAGATCGCCTCGCCTTCGCGGTCAGGGTCGGTGGCGAGGTAAAGGTTTTCCGCGCCCTTCAGCGCCTTGGCGATGGCACCGACCTGCTTTTCGCCACGCGCATCCGATGTCCAATCCATGGCGAAGTCCTGGTCGGGACGCACCGACCCATCCTTCGGCGGGAGATCGCGCACGTGCCCCAGGCTCGCCAATACGGTATAGCCGCCACCCAGATAGCGGTTGATCGTCTTGGCTTTCGCAGGAGATTCGACGACGACGACGTCCGACATTGGGTTCCTTGGGCTAGCCTAAAATCCGGTCTCAGGCAGCAGTGCCACCCGGCTTCCTGGCAGGGTCTCGATCCGACCGGCAAGCTCCAGTTCGAGCAGCACCGCCATGACCGCGGCGGCAGAGAACTGGCAGCGCCTTACAACATCGTCAACGGTTGTTGGAGAAGTACCCAGTAATTCAATCACTTGCGTTCGCGCTCCGGGCAGGTCGGGAGGGTTTTCGGGTGGCTCCTGCCAGTCCCGAGCGGTTTCGAAGAGCCCCGGATTCCCCCGCGCGAACAGCGGATCACGGGCCAACCCCTGGCGTGTCGGATGGTCCGGCAGATTGTCGAGCACGTCTTGAGCGGTCTCTGTCAGATGGGCACCCTGACGGATCAGTTCATTGGCGCCGCGCGATCGCGGATCGAGTGGTGATCCTGGGACAACGAACAACTCGCGGCCGGCATCCTGCGCAAGCCGCGCGGTGATCAGGCTACCGGACCGCAGCGCCGCCTCTACCACGATTACCCCAAGTGCCAAGCCGGCGATGATCCGATTGCGACGCGGGAAGTGGCGCGCCTGGGGCGCCGTGCCAAGTGGCGCTTCGGTCACCACGGCGCCCGCTTCGGCGATGCGTCGTTGCAGGCCGGCGTGCTCCGGCGGATAGGGGCCGTCCAGGTCGCCCGCCACGGCGGCAACGGTGCGGCCAGTGACCAGCGCGCCGGTGTGAGCCGCGGCGTCGATCCCGCGTGCCAGTCCGGAGCGGTTTCGAAAAGCCCCGGATTCCCACGCGCGAAGAGCGGATCCCGGGCGAGCCCCTGGCGCGTCGGATGGTCCGGCAGATTGTCGAGGACGTCTTGAGCGGTCTCTGTCAGATGGGCACCCTGACGG
>JBKPSV010000226.1:0-40680 GCA_046735215.1 Pseudomonadota bacterium
GCCAACACTGGCAGATGAAACCGCCGCCTGGCACGCACATCGCAACAACAACCACACCAAGGCAGACTGGCAGTTCACCACCGCCAGTGCACGCATCAAGCTGAAACGACTATACCCAGCACTATGAGCGACTCAGGGCATTAGGACGACCGGGAGGGTTGATAAACGAACTCCAGCTTGATGCCATCTGGATCAGCGAAGAACATTGCGTAGTAGCCCGCGGCATAGGCCGGATAGTCGGCTGGCTCGTCGAGTATGGTCGCTCCAATCTGCCGCAACAGTTCGCAAAGCCGATCAACGTCTTCTCGGCTGTCAGCCGTCCACGCCAGATGGTGCAAGCCTGGCGCGTAACAATTGTGAAGTTGTAGTTGGCCAGCCCCCTCCGCCTTCATCACTCCGATGGAGACGAGGCTGCCGTCTGGTAGTGTCTTTTCCCAGTCGATCCCGCGTGCATCCTCACGCGCGCGGCAATAGCCCATGAAACCCAGCACGGCATCATAGAAGATGCAGGACGCCCAGGGATCCTTAACTGTCAGATCAAGGTGATGAATGACGCCACGCATCTTTTCGGAACCCAGGGCTGGATTATGGGATATGCGTTCCTGAAAGCCAGCCCACCGTGACCTGCTCACTAACGAGTTCGTGTTTCGAGTGACCTGGAACCACCTCCACTGGTCACGACCGCTGATGGAGGCCCCTGCCGCGGTGCAATTACACCTGCGGCGGCGGTTCACAAACATTGCCCGTCTGGGCAGGCCGGACGCAGCATCGAGGGAAACCGCCGCGGAGTTGAGACGTTTGTGAGGCACAACGCCATTGTTGCGGGGGTCCTATGCACATCAGAGCAACGCTCGCGATATTGGTAGTCTGTGGAGCGGTGACGCCGGCAGGCGCCCAATACAAAAGCAGCCACACGCCTAACGCTGTGCCGCTATCGACGGAGCGTGCGCGCTCGTATTCGATACTCAATCACAGCGGTCGCACCATTGTCTCGGCGCATGCGCGTATGACCAATGGTGACGAACGCGACCTGACCTGGGACCAGCCAATCCGTCCTCGGCAGGGGCGCAATGTGGCGGTCCCTAGTGAAGCGTGCCTGGCTGAGCTTACGATCAAATTCCAGTCCGGACAGGATATGCAGAGCGGCTCACCTGACTGCCGGCAGACCCATATCACCGTGACAGATGACGCAATCCAGATCGGCAGCAACGCTTCCGACCGAGCGCCTGTGCGTTAGCACGCCGGGAGGTTCGGACGGTGCCTTGCGGCATCGGAGAGCCGAGCGAACAGCCGAGAACATCCGCCAGAATGCGCGGCGGTCTATTGATCCAGGCTACTGCGCAGTGAATTTGGATCGTCTTTTTCCGCCAATGCTATACCTATAAGTTCCTGCTTCACTTGATCGAGTTGCTCTTCCGTCAGGTCCTCCAGGTTGATCAAGCGGTTACGCGCCCGCTCGGTTACCCGGATCAGCTCGTCAATTTTCAACTGCAGAGCTTCAGTGTCCCGGTTCTGTGTGTTCTGAATCAGGAAGACCATTAAGAAGGTGACGATCGTCGTGCCCGTGTTGATGACCAGTTGCCAAGTATCCGAGAACCCAAAGATCGGCCCGGTAATTGCCCAGACCAGGACGACGGCGACAGCAAGCACGAAGGTAGCAGGCCGGCCAGTTTGCCTGGCCGTTCGCTGAGCGCCCTTGTCGAACAAGGCGTTGATTGAATTTACCATAGATCACCCAGTTTTCGAGCGCCGCGGTCGTCGGTTACTCACCGCTTCACCGCATCCTGGCGGTGGTGCACTTTACCCGGGGCTACACCTCTTATATCGGCAAGGCAACAGCACGCTTGGAACCCAGCGCCGGCGCAGGTGGAGCGCGAGGAGGCTCCATTGTGACCACCGCCAATGAGGGCGTGGGTAAAAATATTGGGTGACAACTTTGCCCTGCGCACTGTATGGGCGGCTCCAGCGATGCAGTGCAGGTGGTTGGCTGCCCTGTTTCTGCCGAATTCAATTCACAGATCCGTCCCAAAAAGCTGCTTCAAGAAGCAGCTACGCGCGAGGAAGCGATGCACATCCGAGCGATTGCGCTGCTGGGCTTGACGACACTGCTGTTCGCCTGCGCCGAACAGCCCGGGGGCTACGTGCCGGGCGGTAGTTCTTACGGCAGCCCGGAGTATGCCACCCCTAACTACCCAATATACGGGTACGCGCCGGGATACTCCGGCAGTCCGTACTATGGGTCTGACGTGTTCGTAGGTGGCGGCGGCTATTGGGCCGACGGCGGCGATCAGCGTCGTTATCGAAATTATCGAAGGTGGGATCGGGAACAGCAGCTGCTACGCCACGACAACGAACAGGCATCAGCCCAGGTTAGGCAACAGCTCCATCAGCAACAGGCCGCAGCGCTAGCTGCGCAAGCCCAAGCCCAGCAGCAGCGGGCGCAAGCCGTGCAACAATTGTATGAGCAGAGAGCCCAGGCCCAGGCAGCTCAGAACCAAGCAGCCTGGCAGCAGCGGGCCGCTCAACAGCAGGCGCTGTTGGCGGCTCAAGCCCAGGCCGCCCAGCAGCAACAGCAGCAGAGGGCGGCCGTTCAGGCTGCACAGGCTCAAGCGATGCAAGAGCGGGCACAGGCTGTGCAACAGTTGTATCAGCAAAGAGCCCAAGCTCTGGCGGCTCAGCAGCAGGCCATCGCGGCCGCCCGTGCGCGGGCGCTAGGTCAATGACCTCAACGGAACCCCGCAGAGGCGCATCATTGGCAGTTTGGTCTTCGGTCTCTATTCCGGAGAAGAATCAGCTTGGGGATCAACTCCCTTGGCTGCTAGCGCGGATCGAGACACGGCTGAAATCGTCCGTCATCATGATCGTCGTTCAATGATCTGAGGTACCACCTGCAAAGCGTCTGCAGCGTAAGTGCCGGGATTCGCGGCGCACGAGCGGCTCACGTTGTGGAAGACGTGGCCGAGTGGTCAGAGCCAGGCAGACTTCTGGTGTCGCATAGACGCTCGACCAGACACGAGGTAGTCAGTTCAACTGCGACGACCTGTGAGGCCTCCGCCGTCCGCGATTTCGATACGCAAGGGTTTTGAGCAATGATTCCGTCGATCAATGCCGACCGATTGTGGCAGTCCATCATGGAGCTCGCGCGCATCGGCCCAACCCCTGAAGGTGGCAGCCGCCGCCTCGCGCTGAGCCTCGAGGATAAGGAAGCCCGCGCTCGGCTACTCGACTGGTGTCGCCCGCTCAACCTGCGCTTCGAGCAGGATGCAATCGGCAACATGTTCTTATGCCGTAAAGGTCGTGATGACACCGCGGCTGCGGTTGCCTTCGGCAGCCATCTGGACACGGTGCCAACCGGCGGCAGGTTTGACGGCATTGTTGGTGTGCTCGCCGGATTGGAAATCATGCGCACACTGCAAGAGGCCAACATCACGACCCGCGCGCCGCTTGAACTGGTGAACTGGACCAACGAAGAGGGCAGCCGCTTCCGCCCCGCCATGATGGGCAGTCGCGTGCACGCTGCCGATATGACGCTGGAAGCCGCGCTTGCCATCACCGACGACGCGGGTATCAGCGTTGAGGCTGCACTGCGCCATAGCGGCCACGCGGGCGCGCTGGTGCCTTCCCCGCGTGGCTGGAGCTGCTGGCTCGAGCTTCACATCGAGCAGGGCCCGGTATTGGAAGCGAGCGGTATCGATATCGGCATCGTCACCAGCACCATGCATGCGCGCTATTTCCAGCTTATCGTTACCGGCGAACCCAGTCATGTCGGTCCAACCACGATGGACCGCCGCCGTGATAGCCTTGCCGCAGCTGCCGAGATCATCCTGGCCGTGGAGCGCATTGCGCTGGCCGCCGAGCCTGGTGGCCGTGCCTCGGCAACCTGGATCGAGAATTTTCCCAACGCGCGCGGCAATGTCGCCAACATCACCCGGCTGCATTGCGATGTCAGGCACGAGCAGGCGGAATTTGCCGTCGCCATGGAGCGCGAATTGCGTGCCATTTTGGAGGCGATCGGCTCGCGCCGCGGCGTTGCCATCGCCATCGACCCATATGCCAATTTTGGCCCGGTCGCGTTTGACGAAGGGCTGGCTGATCTGCTGCGCGAGAAGGCCTCGATGCGTCAGCTCACGACGCGTGACATGATAGCCGCGGCCGGCCATGATTCGGTGCTGGTGGCCTCGCTCTGTCCAAGCGCGATGCTGTTCATTCCAAGCGTCGGTGGCATCACCCATAATCCGCGCGAGTATTCGACCAGGGAGCAGATCGCCCAAGGGACACAGGTTTTGCTGGATGCCGTAATGGATCTCGCGGGATAGCTGGGATCGCCCAGCGCCGCCGGTGGCGCTGTCCTTTGGGCCTTGCTCCAACAGAGCAACGATCCATGCCGCGATAGGATAAGCGTCCCATAGCTCGATGCGAGCTGCGGGCGATTTGCCCATTCTAAATCCACTCTGACTTCCTCCGTGGTCATATCCCGGGGCGACGTGCTTGAATCGCTCGGAGCGTCCCTCCTCCAGCGAGAGGGAACGCAAGTCGAACCTGCTTTGGGAAGCCTAAATGATTTCGACCGCCGTATTGGCTGCCGCGCTTATCGTGCCTGCCGCCAACACAACGTGGTGGAGCACCGACGGGGCCAAGGTTATCCAGGTATCCGGACAAAATCTTTGCACCCTGTATATTGCTCAGCAGAAAAAATCTGTGGGTTTCCTCTGGGACAGGAGTGCGCTTGCGGGCATCGTTTTCCAGGACGATGCATGGGATCTTCCGCCGCGGCAGACGCGGGCGGCCGTTCGCATCGGAGCGACCTGGGTCAGCGGCAATGCCGACATTGACTGGTTTGAAGCGACAGAAAGCAAGGACGAGGTCATCGTGCCGCTGCGATATTTCCCGGTCGAGAGCCTGTTGAGCACCGCCGGCTCGGTGTCGCTGCACCGCGACGGCCCTGATCTCAATGTGTCATTTGACAAGGCGAAGATGCCGAAGCTGCTGGATGCGGTCCAAAATTGTCGGCAACATCTCAAGTGACAACGTCGTGGTTGTCGCAAGAACCGTCCGATGCTGGATTTTCCCCATCTTCAGGAACCGGGGTGGCGGCCAACCGCGCGTCTTTATTGAGGACACGCCCTGTTACTGCCGTTGGCCTCTAGCCTGAACTTGACGCCTGACCCCTTCAAAGTATCGTGATCTTACCACTCGAATCCCTAGTTTGCGCCAACCTTCTTCGCCAGCCATCAGGGTGCGGGACCGAACCGCACACGGGCTGCACTTCTTTACCCGTCATTGATCGCTAAAGGGCGGCTCATGTTGCGCTTTCTGGTTCCGTCATTTGCTTTGACCGGCGCTTTGCTGGTCCTTTTCGCCGGCGCGCTCAGCGATCGACTGGTGCCTAGTGGGTTGACGGACACTACGCCGCGACTCGCCAACCCCCCGCCCGAGCCTCCTCAAGCACAACCGCAGCCGGACGCGCAGCGACTGCCTCCCGTAAAGCCCGGCCCCGAACCCCAGGCGAGCCGGCAGCAGGACGTGTCCCAGCCGGCCCAGGTGGAGGCGCTCCAGCAACAGGCGACGGCACTGCAGCGACAGCTCGCTCAGCGTTCGCAGGAACTCGAGCAACGGACCAACGAACTTCAGCAACGAACGCGTGATGTTCAGGCGATTCAGGCGGAAGCCGACCGGCTGAAACAGGGTATGGATTCAGTTCGTCAACAGCGTCAGGCAGATAGCACGCGGCTGTCGCAGCTCGCGGCCCGCTCAGCAGAGCTCGACCAGCGCACGCAGGAGCTTGACGCGCGGAAGCGCGATCTCGATAGACGCGGCCGCGACGACGAGGCGGCACAGGCCGAAGCGGTTCGGCTACGCCAGGTTATCGACGCTGTTCGCCAACAGAATAAGACTGAACCTGCAGCACCGGCACGCCAGAAGGCCGATGAGGCGGCGGCGGCCCGTCCCAGGCCGAGGCAGCAGCAGACGGCCGTACCTCCTCCGCAGGAGCCATCGGCGTCCTCACCAGGACGAACCTCTGATGCTGCTGTTCCGGCACAGCAGCTGATGACGGCCAGGCAATGGCTGGCTGCGGGAAGGCCTGACGAGGCGCGTCGATTGCTCACAAGCGCGCAGACCCAGATGGTCCTGCAGCCCGTGACTCCTGACGCGCCCGACGCACAAGGCGCCAACGTGCCCGCGACCGAGATTGGCAACGCCATACGCTGGCTCGATAACGGGGCCAACCGTCAGGCCATGCAGGCGATCAATAACGCCATCGAGGCGACCGGCGAGCAGACCGGGAAAGTCCGCGCTTGGTCAGGCTATCAGGCCTACAGCTCCTCCGGCTACCCGCAGCCGTTCACTCCCCGGTAAACCGCCACCCGATCGCGACAGCCCGGCGCCCCGTTGCGGGATCTCGGCGGCGCCTAGATGCGACGGAGATTACCGGAACGGCGTTGACAGCACCGCTACGTAACGTGCTGTCGGCGCAGTAACGCCTGTTGCGTTCCTTCGAGGGACAGCCGCTGCGCCTCCGTTATGCCCGCCGCTTTTCCCCGCTATGGCATAGTGCTTGCACATCCCCGCCTGACCTCGTCGCTTAGAAGGTGGCACAAGGCGGGAACGTTGTGAGTTCGATTCGTCAGGTTGAATATCCACTCGATGTGGCGGCCTTCCCGCAGCGTGGAGCCGACCGTCAGTCGCGGCCACGCCTGAATCCGACGACGCCTAACTGCAAGCTCAGATCGCACTGGAGTGCTGGCAATGATGGACGTTCGCTGTGGTAAGTTCGCTTCAAGAAGAAAGCCCGAATGCCAGGTTGCTCTCGCCACCGAAACACCGGTGATGCGCTGGCGGCTTCGGAACATCATGGCCGCGACGACTGCGGCCTGCGCACTAACCGCCCTGTCGTCCTGCAGCCCCGTGCCTGACCTGCCACCCGCGCCTCCTCAACCGCCGCCGGCCACCGGTTACGTGTCCAGCCTGGAACCGTACCGTATCCAGGTCGGTGACGTGCTCGACATCCGTCTCATGCTTAACCCTGAGCTGAACGAGGAAGTGGCGGTTCGCCCCGATGGCCACATATCAACTACCGTGGCACGCGATGAAATTGCTTACGGCAGAACGGTGCCGGAACTGACGTCAGCGCTCACGCGCGCCTACTCCGCAGACCTGCGCAATCCACGGCTCTCGGTTATTCTGCGGTCGTTTGCACCGACGCGGATCTACGTAGGCGGAGAAGTCAACAATCCAGGCGAGTTCATCGACGTTGGCCCGACACTTACCCTCTCACAGGCGATGGCGCGTGCCGGAGGGTTGAAGTTCACCACCAGCGACGAGAGCAAGGTCTTCATCATTCGCCGCGGTCCGAACGACGTGCCGGAATTTTTCTCCACACGCTTCAACGCGATAATGTGGGGCAAGGACCCGACCGCCGACGTGCGGCTGGCTCCGTATGACGTGGTGTTTGTGCCGCGCACTACTGTGGCCGAGGTATATCGGTTCTTCGAGACCTACTTGCTGCAGTTCGTACCCGTAAGCTGGGGCTTCTCTTACGTGGTCGGCAATGGCGGCGGCGGCAACACGGTACTGCCGGTCGCGAGCGGCGCGGCGGCGGTACGCTAAGGCGGCAACCCGATCTGGTTGCTGAATGGCGATGTGTCTGCTTGGGGCGCATCGTCACCCGCTGGACGGCGCCATCGACCGGTCGGTTGTACGGTTGCGGATTAGGGACTGACACGTGTTGTCTTAGGCCGGTCGTCATAAGGCGGCCGCCGCACCACGCGTGCAATTAACTGCGGCACGGACTGGGTGGTGGCAACCCAAGGTTGGCCCGCCACTTGCACCGTCAGTCTGAGAAATGCCGGCTTCATTGGGCTTGGTTAAGGTGGACAGCTCGATTTGCAAGCGACACGGCCAAGTGCATTCCGTTCTTTCAGCGGGCTCAGCGCCGAGGAGCGCAGCTATCTGCGCCAGTGGTATGGCGAGGCAAAGCATACCGGTATCGACGGGATCGAGGATCTGGGTGCCAGACCCTGGCCTTCACCTCCGGAAGGGACGGTGATCGGTGTGTTCAGTCGTGGCTCCGATACGGCTCGTTGGCTGGTGATCGGACAGAACACCGTCTGGGTCGTTGCCGACTGTGCCGGAGGCACGGTGTCTCCAACATTTCGCTCGCTTGATGAAGCGCTGGCGACGATCTACCCGCGATAAGGCATCAGCCGGCGACCGGTGGTGCCTTGAGCCCCCGCGTCAGGCTGATCGAATGCCGCCGCAACATCCGATACAGCGTTACGCGAGACACCCCAAGTTCTTGGGCGGTCAGCGTGATATTCTCCTGCGTCCCGGCCAGCGCCTCTATGAGGGCGGCACGTTCCTGGTCCGAACCGGGCAACGGACGCGGAAGCCCAGCTGTCGTCGCCTGCGATGGTTCGCTCAGCCCACTCAGATCAACAGGCTTTACGATGGGTGAGTCTCCCATGACGACGGCGCGCCGCACCACCGCCATCAATTCCCGCACATTGCCAGGCCAGTCGTGCTGCCGGAGCACGTCCATAGCCTCGGGCGCGAAGCCGGATACATCACGGCCGAACTGTCTTGTGGCTTGCTGCAATGCATAGCTTGCCAGCAGCGGAATATCCTCCCGCCGTTCGCGCAGCGGTGGCAGGTGCAATGCGAGTACATTCAGCCGATAAAAGAGGTCCTCGCGAACGCGTCCCTCGGCAATCGCCTCGCGCAGTCGGACATTCGTCGCGGCCACTATCCGTACGTCGACTCGCAAGGGCTCGCGTCCGCCGACCCGTACGATCTGACCATCCTGCAAGAAGCGCAGCAAATGGCCCTGCAGATCGACAGGCATATCCCCGATCTCGTCCAGGAACAGCGTCCCGCCATTGGCGTGCTCGATCTGCCCCTTGGTGCGGGCCAATGCGCCGGTGAAGGCGCCCTTTTCGTAGCCGAACAGCTCGGAGGCAACCAGCGTCGCAGGAAGCGCTGCGCAGTTCACAGCGAGAAATGGGCCATCGCGGCGCAGTGAGCGATCATGGATCGCCCGGGCGACAAGTTCTTTGCCGGTGCCGCTCTCACCGGTGATCAGCACGGGATCTTCGGTTCTTGCGAAGCGACCGATCATATCCAACGCGTGCCGGACCGCAGCACTCTGCCCGATGAGGTCAGTGGTTGCCAGCTGCGGCCGCACGTCCGCAGCATCGAGAGAGGAACCTTGGTTCTCTTCTATCGTAGCGTGTAGCCTGGTCAACAATTTCTGATCTCGGAGCGCCCACTCCATCAGGAGTTGCGCCAGCCGTTCAACCGGCACCTGCGAGAGATCGCTCAGCGTCACTCGCAGCATGCGAAACGACCATCCACTCTTTTCGTTCCGGACCAATCGTTGGTGAATAGAGCGCTACTTTCGTGGCGGTTCATTCGTTGCTTATCCACAAAACCCTTGTCAATAGTGGTTGACGTTAAGCCTAGGATTAACCATCCGGGATGTGACGCTTGAGGACAAGGAGAACATTACGGATCGCTACGTGGGACTAGTCAAAATCCAAACTTGGTGCGACCCACGCAGCGCGATTTGCGAGATGCGACGGCTAACCAAAAACGGCGTATATACCGTGTTCAGGGTAAGGGAAAGAACGCGGGCTTACGCTCGCCGATTGCGCGTCTTAGAAACCTGCAGCCAAAAGGGGCGTGCGTTTGATCGGTGCTGCACGTAATAGTGGACATGTTCCGGCCGCAGCGTTGCCGCGGCAGGAAGCACTGCCAGCAGATCACTAGGTTCGGCAATATCGGCTGCCAACGCCGCGCGGCTGACCTGGTCCCGCGCTTGACGCTGCTGATCTTGCCAAGCAGCAACATCGTTGCTGATCTGCACGATCTTGGCGTGGGCGCCGGTGCCGATAACGAAGCCAGTCACACCGATAAGGAGGTTCACCGCGCCGAAACAGCCGAGCGTCAGCGTCTTCCGATTGACCCGACGGCCGGTCTCTGACGAATACTTCGCTTGCCGTGGTGCGGCCACAGCGGTCGATCCGAACTCTTCGGCACACGGGCGGATGCCGGGTCCATGACCGGACCGTGGAGATTGCGCGGACATTGCGTCTAACGACGTGCCGAGAGGATCCTGACGTCCAATCAGCCTGGGGCTTGCCGCCGCAGCGGCCAACAGATCCTCGGCCAGGCGGCTGACCGACCTATCCCGCGCCTGTTGCGAAACAAAACGACCCATGGCGGCATCAGACTGCTGCTGGAAGGGCCTGGTCCAATCACGTCTGGTCGTATGTGTCCTAGATGCAACAGATGTGTGGTATTATATGTCTACTTCCTCAACCGTCCGTGCCTTCTCCTGGATGAACTGAAAGCGCAGTTCGGGCCGCCGTCCCATCAGACTTTCAACCAGTTGGCTCGTTTGCGCACGCTCGTCTGGAGGCGCTACGACCTTCAGCAAGGTGCGTCTCGCCGGATCCATCGTCGTTTCCTTTAGTTGCGCGGGTGGCATCTCGCCCAAGCCTTTGAAGCGACTGACCTCGACCTTCGCGCCCGTCTTGAACTCCCGCTTCGTCTTCGACTCCCGGTCGGCATCATCCATTGCGTAGACCGACTTGGTGCCCTGGGTGAGCCGATAGAGCGGCGGCTGGGCCAGGTAGACATGCCCGAAACGCACAAGCTCCGGCAACTCACGGTAGAAAAACGTCATCAACAGCGAGGCGATGTGTGCTCCATCGACATCAGCATCAGTCATAATGATTATGCGGCCGTAGCGCAGTTTAGCGCGATCAAACCGCTCGCCGACCCCGCACCCCAATGCCTCGATCAGGTCCTTGAGTTCCTGGTTCTGTCGCAGCTTGTCGGCGGATGCGCTCGCCACGTTCAAGATCTTGCCACGAAGCGGCAGCACCGCCTGCGTCTCGCGATTGCGCGCCTGCTTGGCCGAACCGCCGGCTGAATCACCTTCCACCAGGAAAATCTCGGTTTCGGCGGCATTTTCGCGGGTGCAGTCGGTAAGCTTGCCTGGCAGCCGCAGGCGGCGTGTGGCCGATTTCCGCGCGGTGTCCTTCGTCTCGCGTCGCCGGAGGCGGTCCTCGGCACGCTCCACCACGAAGGCGAGCAGATTGTCCGCCTGCGTTGGATCGCCAGCAAGCCAGTGATCGAACCGGTCGCGAAGCGCTGTCTCAATCAGGCGCGTCGCCTCGACCGATGTCAGCCTCTCCTTGGTCTGCCCCTGGAACTGTGGCTCGCGCAGGAAGACGGAAAGCTTCGCGGCACTTGGCCCAAGCAGGTCTTCTGCTACGACCTGCGTTGCGCGACGGTTGCCTCGCTGCTCGCCCCACGCGCGCAGCCCCTTCAGCAGGGCAGCTCGAAAACCGGCCTCGTGGGTGCCACCCTGTGTCGTAGGAATGGTGTTGCAGTAGGAATGGATGAAGCCCTCGGCGCCCTCCAGCCACGCGACGGCCCACTCGGCCCGTCCGGCGCTCCCCGCGAGATCCGCCTCGCCAGCCCAGACCTGCGGCAACACCCGCGCGCTTTCGCCGATCTCAACCTCGAGGCTGTCGCGCAGCCCGCCGGGGAAATGCAGCACCGCCTCGGCCGGCGTGTCATCCTTGGAACCCTTCAGCAGAGCGGGATCGCAGGCCCAGCGGATCTGCACGCCGCGGAACAAATAAGCCTTCGACCGGCACAGCCGATACAGCCGCACTGGGCTGAAGCCGATAGCGCCGAATACCTTTGGATCAGGTTTGAACCGTATCGACGTGCCACGCCGGTTGTGCACCGGTCCGGCGTTGGTCAGCTTCGACGTCGGCTTGCCGCGCGCATAGCTCTGCTTCCAAAGCACACGGTCTCGGGCAACCTCGACCTGCATAGCTTCCGACAGGGCGTTGACCACCGAGCTGCCGACCCCGTGCAGCCCCCCCGACGTCGCGTACACCTTGCCGCCGAACTTGCCTCCGGAGTGCAGGGTCGTGAGGATCACCTCCAAGGCGCTCAGGTTCTTGAACTTCGGGTGCGGATCGACCGGGATCCCACGGCCGTTGTCCCGCACCGTGAGCCAGCTGCCCGGTTCCAACGTCACCTCGATGAAGCTGGCATGTCCCGCGACCGCCTCGTCCATGGCGTTGTCCAGCAACTCCGCGGCGAGGTGGTGCAGCGCGGGTTCATCGGTCCCGCCGATATACATGCCGGGGCGGCGGCGAACCGGCTCCAGCCCCTCCAGAACCTCGATATCCTTGGCAGAGTAACCTTCGGCCCCCTTGCCACTGAACAGATCGTTCATGCTGTGTTCTCAGGCCTCCTGCGGCACCCTAGCCGGGGCGGAGGAGTCAGAGCAACGGCGCTCGTCGCTGGAACCCGGGGGCCTGCCCCGAGACGTGGGGTGCCGCGAACCTCTCACGCACCCACCGCCGGCCAATGAGCACACTCGCCTGGTACGTCGTGCTCGGGACCCTCGCTGGCGGATTGGTGCAGGGCCTGTCCGGGTTCGCCTTCGGCCTCGTCGCGATGACAGTCTGGGTATGGGTGGTTTCGCCGCAGGTTGCCGGTCCTCTGGTGGTATTCGGTTCCTTGATAGGCCAGCTGCTGTCGATCCGCGCCTTTCGCAGCGGCTACGACGGACGGCGTGTCCGTCCGTTCGTGCTGGGCGGCTGCATCGGTGCACCGATCGGCGTGTGGCTGCTGCACTATGTCGACCAGGCGGTGTTCAAGCTGACGGTGGGATTGATTCTCCTGGCCTACTGCCCGCTGATGCTGGGCTTGGGGACCGTGCCCCGCATCACCGCTGGTGGCCGGTTGGCCGATGGCGGCATCGGGCTGATCGGCGGGGTCATGGGTGGCTTGGGCGGCCTCAACGGACCCGCTCCGACGTTGTGGTGCTCGCTCCGTGGTTGGAGCCGACACGAGCAGCGCGCCGTGTTCCAGGCCTTCAGCCTGTCGATGCAGTCACTGACCCTGGCGCTGTACACCGCAACTGGCCTGATAACCCGGGAAACGCTGTTCCTCTTCGCGCTGGTAGCGCCGGCGATGATCGTGCCCACAACGCTCGGCGTGCGGCTATACGCGCGATTCAGCGACGCTGGATTTCGCCGGCTCATACTCATTCTGCTGAGCATTTCCGGATTTGTGCTGCTGGTCGCCTCGGTGCCGCGGCTGGTGGGCAGATGATCGCAGCAGGCCAAACACGTGCGCGCTCATCAGGCGGAACAACCTCCGTTCAGCACATCCTGCCGCTCTGCTATGCTCGACCGTCAACGTGGAGGGCTGAGATGCCCATCGACTGCGAATTCCGCGCGACGCCCCTGGCTGGCACAGGTGGCTGTCTTGCGACGCAAAGCATTTGGGCCACCATCTGGGTCGCCGCTCTGCCGTGAGCCGCCGCCCTACCCGGGTCCGGTCGCGCGATCACCTCGTCGTACCAGACTGGCATTGGCTGCGCTCGACCGTCTTCACGCTGGCTCTGATCGGTCTGGTCGCGATCGCGATCGGTGTGGACTGGACAGCGACTCTGTCGTCGCTGCTCACCTGCGCCGTTGGCTTCGGCTTCTTCTATCTGCTGTTCTCCGGCGGGGCCCATTTCGGCATGGTGGTCGCCAATTTTCTGGCGATCTACGCCTGCGCCTTCGAGTTCTTTCGTGAGGCCAATTTTCCCGAGGCAAGCCGTCCCTTCGCGTTGGGCGCCGTGGCCATGCCGGTGCTGGCTTTCCTGTGCGGCTGCTTTGCCCGTCGGCGCGCCATCCACTCGATCATCCACGCGCGCCGCATCCGCCAGCTGGAACGCTTGCCTCACATCAGCGGCTGGTTGCTCGGAGCGCTCGCGGTCGGCGCAGCGTCTTTCGCACTGCCGCGCCTGCAACTCGATGCGCAGCAGCAGGGCATCGCGTTGCTGGCGGCCACGGCATTGGTCTCGCTGTTTGTCATCGTCTCGATACGCGACGCGATCCTGGTGATGATCGATATCGCCATGGTGTTCGAAGGCGTCGCCGTGCGGTTCGATCGGTTGATCCGCCCGATGGTGGCGTTCATCACGTTCTATGCGCTGCTGGTGGTGGTGTTCGCCTGTCTTTACCGCATCGCGGATCTGTCGGCAGCAACGCCGCAGTTTTCCATCCATGCCGAGCCGACCCGAATCAGCTTCGTCGATGCACTTTATTTCAGCATTGCCACAATTACGACGCTGGGCTTCGGCGATATAGCGCCGACATCGTCGCTGGTGCGCGCCATCACTTCGTTGGAGGTGGTGTCGGGTCTGCTGATGCTGCTGTTCGGCTTCAGCGAAATCACGCGCAGCGCCGGCGGCGAACGGTGATCGATGAGTAGAGGGATATGACCTGGCAAGGACGCAGAGTTCTGGTCACCGGCGGAGCTGGGTTCCTTGGCTCCAACCTGTGCCACGCGCTGGCGCAGCGTGGCGCAAGGGTAGTGGCCTTGGACGGATTCCTGTTCGGCGGGGGCGCAAATCCGGCGAATCTCGCGCATGCACCGATAGAACTGGTGCGCGGTGATATTCGCGAGATCGACCTGCGCAACGTATGCGAGGGAGCCTCGGTCATCTTCAATCTTGCCGCGCAGACCAGCCACATGGGCGGCCAGAACGACCCACTGGCGGACATCGCCGTGAACGCGGTCGCGCAGGTGCGGCTGATCCAGGCCGCGCGCGAGGCAGCACCGGATGCCGTGGTGGTGCATGCTTCGACCCGGCAGTTCTATGGCCGCGTGGAAAAGCTGCCGGTCGATGAGAACCAGCCCGTCGCCCCGCCCGACGCCAACGGCGTGTCCAAGTTCGCGGGCGAGCAGTACTGGATGCTGGAGCATCGCGTGCGCGGGCGCCCGGTCGTGTCGTTGCGCCTGACCAACTGCTATGGCCCACGCCTGCGCATCCGCGACGCGCGGCAGACTTTCCTGGGCATCTGGCTGCGCTGCGTCCTCGAGGGCCGGCCGTTCGAGGTGTGGGGTGGGCCGCAGTTGCGCGACCTGACCTACGTGGATGACGTGAGCGAGGCGTTCCTCTTGGCTGCTGCGACACCCGAGTGTCACGGGCGGATCTTCAATATCGGCGGGCCGCCGCCCGCGTCGTTGCATGGCATCGCCGACATGCTGGTCGGCATCGCCGGCCCACCGGCGCGATACGTGACCCGGGAGTTCCCTGCCGATCGCGCGACGATCGATATTGGCAGCTACCACGCCGATGACCGTGCATTCCGCGCCTCCACCGGCTGGGAGCCCAGGGTTTCGCTGGAGCAGGGGATCAGGCAGTCCCTCGACTGGTTCCGACCAAGACTGGCGGAATACCTATAGGTTTAGCTGCGGCGCTGATTTGCCACCCGTTAAGCTATCTGGCATACGCCCGCCCCACCCAGCGGGCCGCGGCACGATTCTGTCGCCTGGCTCATAAGCAACGATCAGAGGATCAAGCAGGATGCAACTGGCCCAATTCGTGATCATCGTCTGCGGGCTGCTGGCGCTGATCTACGGCGTGGTCACCAGCAAACAGGTGCTCGCCGCGGACGCCGGCACCGCGCGGATGCAGGAGATTTCCGGCGCCGTCCAGGAAGGCGCCCGTGCCTATCTCAATCGCCAGTACATGACCATTGGCATCGTCGGCGTGGTGATCCTGATCATACTTGGCCTGACATTGGGCCTCCACGTCGCCATTGGCTTCATCATTGGCGCGGTTCTCTCGGCGGCCGCCGGCTATGTCGGTATGAACGTCTCGGTACGGGCCAATGTCCGGACCGCCCAGGCTGCCAAGCAAGGACTTGCGGCCGGTCTTGCCCTGGCATTCCGCGCGGGCGCGGTGACCGGCCTGTTGGTCGTGGGCCTCGGCCTGCTTGGGGTTGCCGGCTATTACTTCATCCTGCGCAGCGGCATGACCAACGCCAGCGACGAGGAGCTTCGCCGCGTGCTGGAAGCCATGGTGGCCCTTGGCTTTGGGGGGTCGCTGATCTCCATCTTCGCGCGTCTTGGCGGCGGCATCTTCACCAAGGGCGCCGATGTGGGTGCCGACCTCGTTGGCAAGGTCGAAGCCGGCATTCCCGAGGATGATCCCCGCAACCCTGCCGTTATCGCGGATAACGTCGGCGACAATGTCGGCGATTGCGCCGGCATGGCCGCTGACCTGTTCGAGACTTACGCAGTGACCATCGTCGCGACGATGCTGCTCGCCGCGATCTTCTTCACTGGTCCAGTGCGCGATGCCATGCTGCTGCTGCCACTTGGCATCGGCGCCATCTGCATCTTTACGTCGATCGTGGGAACCTACTTCGTTCAGCTGGGGCCCGACAACGCCATCATGAAGGCACTCTACAAGGGCCTGATGGTCACCGGCGCTTTGTCCATCGTAGGTATCGCGATCATCATCGCCTGGTTTATCGGCTTCGGCACGCCGCTGCCGCTGGTGGGCGGTGGTTTCGTGACAGGCTGGCAACTCTTCATCTGTGCGCTGGTCGGCCTCGCGGTGACCGGAGCCATCGTGTGGATCACCGAATACTACACGGCGACGGAGTTCCGTCCGGTTCGCTCGATTGCCCAGAGCTCCACCACCGGGCACGGCACCAACGTTATCCAGGGACTGGCCGTCTCGATGGAGGCGACCGCGCTGCCCGCCATCGTCATCTGCGTCGGCATTCTGGTGACATACATGATTGCCGGCCTGTTCGGCATCGCGGTCGCTGTCACCACCATGCTGTCGCTCGCCGGCATGATCGTCGCACTCGACGCCTATGGCCCGGTGACGGACAACGCCGGCGGTATCGCCGAGATGGCCGATCTGCCGGCTGACGTCCGCGTCACCACCGATGCGCTCGACGCGGTGGGCAACACAACCAAGGCCGTGACCAAAGGGTACGCGATCGGTTCGGCCGGTCTCGCATCACTGGTGCTGTTCGCCGCCTATACGCAGGACCTGAAGCACTATTTCCCCAATCTCGATGTGCCGTTCACCCTGCAAGACCCCTTCGTGGTGATCGGTCTGATCATCGGCGGCCTGTTGCCGTACCTGTTCGGCGCACTCGGCATGACCGCGGTGGGCCGCGCCGCCGGCTCCGTGGTGGTAGAGGTCCGTCGTCAGTTCCGCGAGATCAACGGCATCATGGAGGGCACGGCAAAGCCCGAATACGGTCGCGCCGTCGATCTGCTGACGAAGGCTGCGATCCGCGAGATGATCGTACCGTCGCTGCTGCCGGTTCTGGCGCCGATCATTCTGTGGGTGGTGATCGACATCATCGCCGGTCGCGTGCAGGCATTTTCCGCGCTGGGCGCGATGCTGCTCGGCACGATCGTCACCGGGTTGTTCGTGGCGATCTCGATGACGTCGGGCGGTGGCGCGTGGGACAACGCCAAGAAGTACATCGAGGAAGGCCACCACGGCGGCAAAGGTTCCGAAGCGCACAAGGCGGCGGTCACCGGCGATACGGTCGGCGATCCATACAAGGACACGGCCGGTCCGGCGGTAAACCCGATGATCAAGATCACCAACATCGTGGCGCTGCTGATGCTGGCGATCCTGGCAGGCTGGCTTCACTAGAGCATGATCGGATCAGGTTGACCCAGCGCGGAGCAAGGCTTCTAATTCCGCCTCATGCTCATAATCGGGCATGAGGCGGCATAGCTCCGCATCTCGCTCCACCGCCGGATGGAAGTAGATCTCGCTCTCGCCTTGCGGCATTGCGCCCAGCAACCGGCCTAAGCGCTCGGACGTCATATGACCGCTCCAGGCGATGCCGAAGCAGTAATCGGTGGTCGTCATGCCCGCCGCCTGAACCTGCCGACGCAGCACGCGAGACCAGTAATAGAGGGCGTATGCGCCGAAGCCGACACGGCTCCCACAACGTGCCAGCACTGCTGGCGGCTCCGACGGAACGCGTACATGCCGGAGGCCGAACTCACGGCCGATCCCCAGCATCAGCTGCGCCACCGTCGGATGCAGGTGCATGTGCTTATGCGCATCCGCGTGATGCAGTGTCAGGCCAGTCGCCGCGAAGGCTGCGAACTGCGCACGGATTTCCGATGCCAGCTGTCGCCGGGCGCGCGGCCTAGCGAAATAGCCCAACCCCATACGAAGCTGGTGCGAAGGAAAACGGCCCTCCGCATCGACAATATCGGGAATATCGCTGGCGGGCAGCACGGCCGGCCCCTCCACCGCCACCAGATGCAGCCCGATGTGCAGTCCGGGCATTGTCCGGGCGCGCCTGACCGCATCGGCAGCTGCGCCCCCCGCCACCATAAGGCTGGCTGCGTCAAGTTTCCCCGCATGGTAAGCGCGCTCAACCGCATCATTGACCGACAGGGTCAGTCCGAAATCATCGGCCGTGAACGTGACCCCCGGACGTACCGCCAAGGCTACAGCAGGAAAATGGCCATCAGCACCAGCAGCACAATGATGAAGATCACCGATCCCAGCGTGAAATGCGTAAAGCTGCCCCAGAAGCGCTGCCGGTCGGCAAGGAAAGCTTCAGGCGTCTCAGCCCGCATCGGTGGGTGAGCGGCGTGACTGTGTTCGGACATGCGGCCTCGGTTCTGGCAATTCGTTCGCCAGCGTTCTATGGCAGCCGAGCCAGAGCGGGCAAGTCTCCACCGAGGATGAGAACCTTACCTCCGACGGTGACGGCATGTGCACCGCGCGTCGATGTAAACGGAGGTCACCGCGAACCCGTGCTGGCGGCCTTGTCGGGACTGACTGATCAGGTGGGCATGTCCTGGCAGATTCACCTGTTCGGCGAATGTGTCGCGCAAGTATCAGATGGGATATATGCGCATACTGTTCGCCACCTCGTCTGCGACGTCTTCCTTGGTGATGACGCCTACAATGTTCTGTCGCCGTGGTCGTTCGTCTCCATCGACCACCACTACCATTGGTGCATTGCAACGTGACAGCCGAGAGATCACGTCGAACATCGCCGCTCTCTGGGGAGCGATGGCAAACTTGGGCAGCGCCAGTGCGTGCATCGGCACATGCGCTCCACCTTCATGCGGCACGTCGGCATTCACGCGCAGGACACCGACTATTTGGTCGCCCCGTGTCACTACCACGTTGCGCAGGCCGCCGTGGCGACCAGCGAGCCTCTGCAGCACGCGATCAAAGTCTTCGTCAGCGTCGGCCAGCGCAAAGTTGCGGTCCATGACAGCGGCTGCGCTGCGCACCAGGAACATGTTCGCGTGCAGGGCTCCCGGGATCGGGTGACCGCGCTGGAACAGCTTCATGGTGTAGATGTTCTCGCGCGACAGCAGCCGGCGCACACCAAGCCCCACGGCGACCGCCAATACCATTGGTAATACGATGTTGTAGTCGCGCGTCATCTCGAACACCATGGCGATTGCGGTCATCGCCGCACCGGTGCCGGCGCCCACCATGGTCCCCATGCCGATCATCGAGAACGCCGGTCCGCTGATCGGCAGACCGGGAAATGCGACAGTCGCCAGACCGGCAAATGCACCGCCGAGCGTCGCGCCCATGAACAGGGCTGGCGAGAAGATACCCCCTGAAGAGCCGGAGCCCAGACTCAGCGACGTTGCCAACAGCTTGCAGCCATACAGCAGCAAGAAGAACCATGCCCCGGTCAGCTGACTGCTCAATGTCGCCTGGATCGTCGCGTAACCTACGCCCTCGACGTAGTAGTGCCCGCCCCAGCGCATCAGCGCGTAGATCAGGATGCCCACCAGCAACATGCCGAGCATGTGGCGCGCGTACCGTCCAGGGATCTTATCGAACAGCTCTTCTGCCCAGTGCAGGGCCTTCACGAACAGAGCTGCCGCGACGCCAACGACTGCACCCAGCACCACGTAGAGCACCAGCACCGAGGTGCTCTTCGCATCCGGCGGCAGCGGTGCGAGGTCGATGGGGACATCGAAGGCAGGACGGTCGCCGAAGAAGATGCGGCCGATGAAGGTTGCCATGCCGGTGGCGATCGCCACCGGAAGGAACGTGTTGACACTGATCTCCGGCAGCATCAGCTCGATCGCAAACAGCACGCCGCCGATCGGTGTGTTGAATGTGGCGGCGATGCCGGAGCCTGCGCCACAGGCTACGAGAACGATCCGCTGCCCCATGGCCATGCGGATCACCTGGCCGAAGCTCGAACCGAGCGCGGCGCCGATTTGAATGATCGGACCTTCCCGACCCACCGCCGCACCCGTGCCGATCGCCAGCGCCGATGCGAGCGACTTGGCCACCGCGACGACCGGGCGGATCACGCCGCGACCGTAGTAGATGGCATCCATCACCTCGGGGACGCCGTGACCCTTCGCCTCGGGTGCGAAGTTGCTGACGATGAAGGTGACGCCGATTGCCCCGATGACCGGCACCAGGATCACCAGCGGCCCCCAGGGTGATGGTGACGTGAACAGGCTCGAGTCGTAGGCAAACGACAGCTGTCCCAGGAACATGCCATTGTGCACCAGCGCGATCAGCGCCCGGAACACCACGGCGCCGATGCCGGTTACGATGCCGACCACCATCGCCAACAGACAAAGCCTCAGCAGCGACGTCGGAGGCGCGTACTCGTCCGCTTCCGCCTGCTGCGCTGCAGGCGTGTTCGGTTCTATTGGTGCGTCATTCGCCACCTGCCGGCCCAAAGCTGGAGTTCTCTGCGTCCTCTACTCCAGCTTGGACCGGCGGCAACCACAAGCGATCAGGCGTGCATGCGGGAAAGGTCCAGCAGGACGTTCGCCTCCAGTTCCTTCTCGTCCAGTCGGTACTTCACCAGGTCACCGATGCTCACGATGCCCAGCAGCGTGCCGCCATCGATCACCGGCATATGCCTGATCCGCGCCAAGGTCATCGCGCCGAGTATCGTATCGATGCGATCTGCGGACCGACAGGAAATCACCGGCGACGACATCACCTGCCGGATGTCGAGCCCCAGGGCTGCAGCTCCGTGATGCGCCACCTTGTTGATGAAATCGCGCTCGGAGAAGATCCCGACCGGCTTCATCCATTGATCCTGTACCAGCACCGCGCCGATACGATGTTCGGCAAGTTTGTTGACTGCCAGCGCGACGGGATCGGTCGGCCGCACCGTCACGACGTCATGACCCTTGTGCCGCAAAACATCGGAAATAAGCATCTGCTTCTCCCTTTCGCCCCCACCGGTCCGGGGGCGGTTACACAGATGGGATGTCTCGCCTTTTCTATTGCCGTCCGCGACGTTTACTCGAAGTCATTTAATTGGGTTGGCGAGCGCAACATTGCTGGATGGCGCAACGCCCTGATCACCCGAGACGCAGCACCGCAGCGCTCGGGGATACAGCAGATGCTCCTGCACCAGCACGCGCTCTGCCAAAGCGTCCGCTGTGTCACCGGGCAGGACTGGCACCGCGGCCTGCGCCAGAATAGGGCCTTCGTCCATCGTCTGCGTCACGAGGTGCACGGTGCAGCCGTGCAGCTTGACACCGGCGGCCAGCGCCCGGGAATGCGTGTCCAGCCCTGGAAACGCCGGCAGCAGGCTGGGATGGATATTCAGCATGCGCCCTTGCCAGGCTTCCACCAGGAAGGGCGTCAGCAGTCGCATGTAGCCCGCAAGGCAGACAAGCTCTGTTCCCGCCTGACGCAGCGCGGCATCGATGGCCGCTTCGTGCGCCGCTCGGTCGCCAGCAAATGGACGATGGTCGATGGCGATTGCACAGATCCCGGCTTCCCTTGCCAGCGACAAGCCTGGCGCGCTGGGGCGATTGGACACCACGAGCACAATTTCGGCGGGAAAGTCACGAGCGCGCGCCGCTGCAATCAGCGCAGCCATGTTGGATCCGCGGCCACTGATCAGAATGGCGACGCGCGTCCTGTTGCCCGCAATCACCCCGGCCAACCGGCTGGCAACTCGATCCTCACTCTTGCCGGTCCGCTGCCGGCGCCGATGTGGCCGATCCGCGCCACGCTCTCGCCCTGGTCGCGCAGCACTTCACTTGCGGCATCCGGATCGCCAACCACCACGGCCATGCCGATGCCGCAGTTGAACGCCCGCAACATTTCATCGGCGGCGATCCCGCCGGTGCGTGCCAGCCACGCGAAAACCGGAGGCACGGACCAGAACGGCTCCAGCACCGCTTCGGTGTCCTGTGGCAGCACCCGCGGCAGATTGCCGGGCAGGCCGCCCCCTGTGATGTGCGCCGCCGCCTTCAGCAAGCCTTCCCGATGCAGCCGGAGCAGAGCCGGGACGTAGATCCGGGTGGGGGTCATCAGCGCCTGCCCAAGTGACTGATCCGGATCGAACGGGGCCGGCGCCGGCCAGGGCAATCCGCTCGCCGCCACGACGCGTCGCACCAGCGAAAAGGCGTTGGAATGCACACCGGAGCTGGCCAGCCCGATGATCGTGTCGCCGGGCTCAACGCCATGCGGCAGCAACCTGCCGCGCTCCGCCGCTCCTACCGCGAAGCCGGCCAGGTCGTAGTCGCCTTCCCGGTACAGCCCGGGCATCTCGGCTGTCTCGCCGCCGACCAGTGCGCAACCGGCCTCGTTGCAACCCGAGGCAATCCCGGCGATCACGTCGCGCGCCTGCCGCTGATCGAGCTTGCCGGTGGCGAAATAATCCAGGAAGAACAGCGGCTCTGCGCCCTGCACGACAATGTCGTTGACGCACATCGCCACAAGGTCGACGCCGACGGTTTCATGGATGCCCGTTTCGATCGCCACCTTCAATTTAGTGCCGACGCCGTCAGTGCTGGAAACCAGCACCGGATCGACATATCCAGCCGCCTTCAGGTCGAACAGCGCGCCGAACCCGCCGAGAGCGCCCGTCACGCCAGGCCTGTTCGTTGCACGGGCCAGAGGCTTTATGGTCTCGATCAGCGCATCAGCCGCCGCGATATCCACGCCGGCCGCGCGATAGGTTAGCCCATTGCCGATGTTCGCCACCGAATCGTGCCGGCCACTGGTCATGCACACCCTCGATACGCTACTGCCTTGCTTTGTCCAACCGCTCGGTGGCGGACGCAACCAAAAGTCCGCCATGCAATGCAAGGTGTGTTTTGCCAGCGAGGGAACGCGGGCCGATGCCTGACGGATCGCAGCTCGACCGAAGCGTCTCGCCCGCGCTGCTGACGCTGCCGAACATGATTACCTTCGCGCGGCTCTGCGTGGTCCCGCTGGCATTCTGGCAGGTGGTGGAGCACCAGTTCACGCATGCGTTCTATCTGTTCCTGGCCGCCGGGTTGTCCGACGCATTGGATGGTTGGCTGGCGCGCCGCAATGGAGGCGGCAACTCGGTTGGTGCCCTGTTGGACCCGGTTGCCGACAAGGCGCTGCTCGTGACGATGTACGTGACACTCGCGGCAGTGAAGGCACTGCCCGACTGGCTCGCCATACTGGTTGTGTTTCGTGACATCGTGATCGTCGGCGGCGTCGTCGTGCTCTCCCTGCTGGGCCAGTCGGTGCTGATCCGTCCGCTCTACGTCTCGAAGCTTAATACCGCGTTGCAGATCGCACTTGTCGCGGTCACGCTGCTGCTTTCGGGCTTCAACCTCTCTGAACCGATACTGACCACGGTCCTGGTCTGGATGGTGGCGGCAACCACACTCGCCTCGGGGGCGGCCTACGTCTGGATCACGGTCCGCCGTCGATGAGCGATACCCAGGAGCGGCCGCCGTCCGAGCAGCGCACCTGGTCTTCCGAACCCGTACCGATCACCGCGCAGGCAACGCGCGGACAGCGCGTGGCTCTGGTGGTGGGACTGCTGGTGGTGGCGTGGCTGACGCTGCAGCTGTTCGCCTCTGTGCTGGCACCTTTCGTGGCAGCCGCCGGTATTGCCTATGTGCTTGATCCGCCGACGACGAAGCTCACGCACCTGGGGCTGGCGCGCGGGATAGCGGCGCTGTTGATGATCGTGACGCTGTTGGCGGGCGTCCTGATTTTCATCCTGCTGCTGTACCCGTTGATCCTCCAGCAGATCGGCCTGTTGCTCGGCCGAATACCGCAATACGTCCAGCTGCTGCAGGTCTGGGCAAGCGAGGTCATCACCGATCTGCAGCAGAATTTCGGCTCGGACGTGGTGAACGATAAGCTGCGCGACCTGGTCAGCGGCCAGGCTGGCAACATGCTGACGTTCCTGGCGTCCGCCCTGACCAGCGTCACCGGCGCCGGATTCGCTATCTTCAATGTTCTGACGCTGGCGATCGTCACGCCGGTGGTCGGCTTCTATTTGCTGCGCGACTGGCCGCGCCTGATTGCCATGGTCGACTCATGGCTGCCGCACCGATACGCCGATGTGATCCGCGCGCAGGCGCGCGAAGTGGATCGCATTCTGTCCGCCTGGGTCCGTGGCCAGGCGCTGTGCTGTATTATCCTGGCGCTCTATTACGCGCTGGCACTGACGATCGTGGGCCTGGACCTGGGCCTCATCGTCGGGATGGCCGCCGGATTGTTGTCGTTCATCCCGTATGTCGGCTCGATCACCGGCGGCGTCACCGCCCTGGGGCTGGCGATGGCACAATTTCCCCATTGGGGAGGAGTGATCGCGGTCGGGTGCGTGCTGGTCATCGGCCAGACGCTGGAGGGCTACGTAATCTATCCGCGCTTCCTCGGTGATCGCGTGGAATTGCCGGCTGTCTGGGTAATTTTCGCACTGTTCGCCGGCGCCGCCGCCTTCGGGTTCCTGGGCGTCATGCTTGCCGTGCCGGTCGCCGCCACCATCGGTGTGCTGTGCCGCTTCTGGCTCCGCCGCTACCTGGCGAGCCCGCTGTATCTCGACCCGCCATCAAGGCGCTAGCTCGGCGGGGGACTATTCCGGGGACTCTTGGCGTTCATTCCCCAGCAAACAACCTCTGCCCGCATCTCACTCAAAGTGGAGCCTGGATGAATGGAACCGAATGGCACCAGCCGATGGGAACCCTACGTGCTCAGCGTCCTGCGGATCGTGACAGCATTGCTGTTCTTGCAGCATGGTCTGAACAAGCTGTTGAACTTCCCGCCGACCCCGACCCATGGCCCCTACAACCTGTTCAGCTTGGTGCCCGGAGTCGCCGCCCCTCTCGAAACCATTGGCAGCATACTCCTTATCCTCGGTCTGTTCACGCGACCGGTCGCGTTCCTGCTCTCCGGCGAGATGGCGGTCGCGTATTTCATGGCGCACGCTCCCCGCTCGTTCTTTCCCCTGTTGAATGGCGGCGACGCGGCGATTCTGTACTGCTTCACGTTCCTCTACCTGGCGGCGGCGGGCGGTGGAGCCTGGAGTCTCGACCGGCTGATCTCTGGCGATAAGGCCGCGCGACGTCTCTCGACGGCTTGACGCAGACCTGGCGCCGGTTCCCAGTGCGTCGGTGCAGTCGTCCGGTCAATTGACCTTGCCGATCTTCCGCGAACCGCGGTTCGCGGAAATCGACTTCCGTCTCGCCCCGTCCAACACCGAGGCCTGGGCATGGCTGCGCCGCACAGGGGAGTGGCCCAACCATCGTCTGGCGCTGTGGGGCGAGGCGGGGCGGGGCAAGAGCCATCTGCTGCACATCTGGGCGGGCCGCAACGGGGCGCAGATCTGCCACGGGCCCGACCTGCTCGGGCTGCCTGCTCCGCCGACTGCTGGCATCGCGCTCGATGACGCTGACGCCCTGGCGGACGAGGCCGCCCTGCTGCACCTGCTGAACGCCGCGGGCGAGGCGGGATTGCCGATGCTGCTGGCGGCTCGGTCGCCGCCGGCCCGCTGGCCGGTGCAACTTCCCGACCTGACCAGCCGCTTGCGGGCCATCACCGCGGTAGAGATCGGACCTCCAGAGGATGAGCTGCTCCGATCGCTGCTCGCACGGCTGCTTGCTGATCGGCAACTCCGCCTGCCGGAAACGGTGCAGGACTGGCTGGTGCGGCGCCTGCCGCGCAGCGCTGCCGCCGTTGGCGATGCCGTCAAGCGGCTCGATGTCGCGGCCCTCGACCGGCACCACAAGATCACCGCACGGTTCGCCGCCGCGGTGTTGCATGACATTCTGGCGCCGGATGAAATTTCTGGGACAGAGATCGCCCCCTCGCGAGAAGGCGATGCTCTCCTGTAGGATTGCCGCATGGACAGATCGGCCGACCAAGACGCGCTGATAAAGGGCGGTGGGGGTGCGGCGGTGGCGTTGGAACACCCGCCGGAACCGCGACAGCCGCCTCAGGCGGCTATTGCGCGGGACAGCCCGGAGCGGTTCGTCAATCGCGAGCTCTCCTGGCTGGACTTTAACCACCGGGTTGTGGAAGAGGCGGAGAACCCGCGCCACCCGCTGCTCGAACGGCTGCGGTTCGTTTCGATCAGCGCCTCCAACCTGGATGAGTTCTATTCGGTGCGCGTCGCCGGCCTGATCGGCCAGGCCAAGGCGGGCGTGACCGCGCTGTCCCCCGACGGCCGCACGCCGGCACAACAGCTCGCCGAGATCAAGGTGCGGGCCGAGGCATTGCTCGCCGACCAGCAGAGGGTCTGGCGCGAATTGCGCGAGCTGCTGCGCGCGGCCGGGATCGAGGTGTGCGAGCCGTCGCACCTAACTCCCGACGACGTCAAATGGCTCGAGGCGTGGTTCATGGAGCGGGTGTTTCCGGTCCTGACGCCCTTGGCGATCGATCCGGCGCATCCGTTCCCGTTCATCCCCAACATGGGCCTGGTGATGGCCCTGCTGCTGCTGCGAGAGGAAGACGGCCAGGGCATGCGGGCGCTGCTGCCGCTGCCCAGCCAGGTGGATCGCTTTATCCGCCTTCCTGGCGTCGCTCCCGGGCCGATCCGTTTTGTCATTCTCGATGATCTGGTCACGATGTTTCTTGATCGGATCTTTCCGGGATTTCGTATTGCCGGCCACGGCATCTTCCGGCTGATCCGCGACACCGACGTGGAGTTCGAGGAAGAAGCCGAAGATCTGGTGCGGTCGTACGAGACCGCGCTGAAACGTCGGCGGCGTGGCGTGGCGATTCACCTGGCACTCGACGCCAGGATGCCGGGCGAGCTTCGCACGCTTGTCGCGGCAGAGACGGGTGCCACGCCCGACGAGACGCATGTGGCCGATGGCATCCTCGGCGTCGTCGACCTGAAGCAGTTGATCGTCGACGACCGGCCGGACCTGCTGTTCCCGCCCTACACGCCGCGTTTCCCCGAACGCATCCGCGACTTCGGTGGCGACTGTTTCGCTGCCATTCGCGCCAAGGACATCATCGTCCACCATCCGTTCGAGAGCTTCGACGTCGTGGTGCAGTTCCTGCGTCAGGCAGCGCAGGATCCCAGCGTCATCGCGGTGAAGCAGACGCTGTACCGCACCAGTCGCGACTCGCCGATCGTCAAGGCACTGATCGAGGCCGCCGAAGCGGGCAAGTTCGTCACTGCCGTGGTAGAGCTGCGCGCGCGGTTCGATGAGGAGATGAACATTCGCCTCGCCCGCAGCCTGGAAGCGGCGGGTGTGCAGGTGGTGTATGGCTTCGCCGAGCTGAAGACGCACGCCAAGCTGTCGCTGGTGGTGCGGCGGGAGGGCGCCGGCGTTCGCTCCTACGCGCATTTCGGCACCGGCAACTATCATCCGATCACGGCGCGCATCTACACCGACCTGTCGTTCTTCACCGTCGATCCGGATCTGACTCGGGACGCCGCGCGGCTGTTCAATTACATGACCGGCTATGCACGTCCGGAACTGATGGACGCCCTCGCCTTCAGCCCGTTGACCACGCGCGCAGTGCTGACCGAATTGATCCGACGCGAAACCGCCTTCGCGCATGCCGGCAGACCTGCGGGCATCTGGCTGAAGATGAATTCGCTGGTCGATGAAGCGCTGATCGACCTGCTGTATGACGCTTCGCGCGCCGGCGTGAAGGTGATGGGCGTGGTTCGCGGCATCTGCTGCCTGCGTCCCGGGGTCCCAGGCCTTTCGGAAAACATCCGTATCAAGTCGATCGTTGGCCGCTTTCTGGAACACAGCCGTATCCTGGTGTTCGGCAACGGCCATGCGCTGCCGAGTAGGCATGCGCGTGTTTTCATCAGTTCGGCGGACTGGATGGTGCGCAACATGGACTGGCGGGTCGAGACTCTGGTGCCGATCCATAATCCGACTGTGCATGCGCAGGTGCTGGACCAGATCATGGTGGTCAATCTGAAAGATTCGATGCAGTCCTGGGAGCTGCATCCCGACGGCACTTGGAAACGCGTCGCACCAGGCAAGAAGCCGATGTCGGCGCATGATTACTTCATGACCAACCCATCGCTTTCAGGGCGGGGGTCGGCATTGCACGGATCGGCGGTCGCCTCGCCGCTTGGAAACCATCGTCGCCCGGATCGTGTGAACCAGGATTGACCGTATGCCATTTCAGCCGCCTGCCGACGCGCCGCGCTGCGCGGTGGTCGATCTCGGATCGAACTCGGTGCGCCTCGTGGTCTTCGAGGGCCAATGCCGCAACCCGGTAGCGATCTTCAACGAAAAGGCCGTGCTGCGGCTGGGCCGCGGATTGCAAACCACCGGACGGCTGAATGAAGAAGGCATGGGGCAGGCACTCACCGTGCTCCATCGCTATCACGCCGTGGCGCGTGCCATGGGCGCCGAAGATTTCGAAATTCTCGCCACCGCCGCGGTTCGCGATGCGCGCAATGGTCCCGACTTTGTCGCCGGCCTGCAGGCCCGTCTGCCGGGGGTGCCGATCCATGTTCTGTCGGGGATCTCGGAGGCAGAGTACTCCGCAATGGGCGTGCTCTGCGGGATCCCGGCTGCAGACGGCATCCTTGCCGACATTGGCGGCGGGTCGTTGGAGCTGGTTCGACTGGACCAAGGCGTGCGCGATGTCTCTGAAACGCTGAGCCTGGGAGCGATCCGGCTGGCCGATCGGGCCGGGGGTGACCCCGTTCGCGCGCGCGCCATCGCCGAGGCGGATCTCGCCACCGTGCCTTGGCTGGCCGGAGGCACGGGCCGGGACCTGTATCTGGTGGGCGGCGCATGGCGCGCATTGGCGCGCATTCACATGGCGCAGACCGGATATCCGCTGCAGATGGTGCATCACTACACCATCAGCCGCGAGGAGGCGCGCGACCTGACCGGCGTGATCGCCGGCGCCGGGCGGCGCGCTCTGGAGCGCCTGCCAGGACTTTCACGTCGGCGCATCGACGATCTGCCATACGCGGCGGTGGTGCTGCGGCGCGTGCTGCGGGCAACCGGCGTCCGCCGCGTGGTGTTCAGTGCCAGCGGCCTGCGCGAGGGCTGGTTCATGCAGCGGATGTCAGCGGCGATCAGGCAGCAGGACCCACTGCTCGCCGCCGGACAGGAACTGGCGACACGCCTGGGTCGCGATCCGCATCTACCGCCGGCCTTGCTCGCCTGGACCGATCCACTGTTCCCGGAGGAACAGGGCGAGCCTCGGCGGCTGCGCGAGGCCGCGTGTTGGATGTCCGACATCGGCAGTCATGACCATCCCGAGTTCCGCGCGGAGCAGGCGTTCCTGCGGGTGTTGCGCCAGCCGGGCATCGGGCTGGACCACCATGCACGGGCTTTCCTCGCCCTGGTTATCGCCATGCGTTACGAGGTGGAAAGCGACGCTGGCTTCCTGCGTCCGGCACGCCTGTTGCTGGACGTCGCGAGCACGCACCGCGCCGAGGTTCTCGGAGTGGCGCTGCGTCTGGCTTACACGCTGTCGGCCGGAACTCCTGATCTGCTGGCCGGCACTGCTCTGCAGCTTTCAGGCAGCCGGCTCGTGCTTCAGCTGGAGGAGGGCAGCGGCGTGTTCGCGGGCGAAAGCGTGCTGCGCCGGTTGGACCGCCTGGCGCAGACCTTGGGCCTGGAGGCCGCGACCGAGGCTGCCCGCAAGCGAGCGGCATGATTCGCATCGCACTGTCGCAAGAGGCAGCCGTTGTGCGCGATGTGGTGCACGCGGCTTATGCACACTACATCGATCGCATCGGCAAGCCACCCGGGCCGATGCAGGATGACTACCCTCGGCGCATCGCCGATCGGCAGGTATGGGTGATGGAAGATGCCGGCGACGTCGTTGCCATCCTGGTGCTGGAAGCGACCGCCGCCGGATGGCTGCTCGACAACATCGCGGTGCGGCCGGAATATCAGGGGAAGGGGTGCGGCCGTGCGCTGATGCAGTTCGCTGAAGCCGAGGCCAGCCGGCGCGGCTATAGGGACATTTATCTATACACGCACGCGCTGATGACGGAGAACATCGCGCTGTACCGGCGCCTCGGATACATCGAGACGCACCGGATCAGCGAGAAAGGTTTTGATCGTGTCTACATGACCAAGAGTTTGCAGCCAGGAGGAATAGCAATGGCGACATTGGAAATCATTGGCGCACCACAGAGCAACTTCGTGCGGACCACGCGCATCGCCTGTATGGAGAAGGGTGTGCCGCATACGTTGACGCCGGCCCGGCCACATACGCCAGAGGTGGACGCCGTTCACCCGCTTGGAAAAATCCCGGCAATGCGTCACGGCGAGGTCACATTGTGCGAGTCGAGCGCAATCTGTGCCTACGTCGATCGTGCGTTCGATGGTCCGCCCTTGATGCCGCGCGATGCACTCGGCGCCGCCCGGACGGAGCAATGGATCTCGCTGCACAATACGGCCATCGATCCGCTCGTGGTGCGTCAGTACTTGGCAGCCCACTTCTTTTCCGGTCTCCCGGATGGTGCCCCTGACCGGGCGAAGATCGAAGCGGCGCTGCCGAAGATGGGCGAGACGTTCGCATGGCTGAACCGTGAGCTTGGCACGCGCGCCTACCTGGCCGGTGATAGCTGGACGGTTGCCGATGCTTTCCTGCTGCCGACGATGCACTACATGCGGCTGTTGCCGGAAAGCGGCGAGATGGTGAATGCGTCGCCCAACGTTGCTGCGTGGTTTGATCGCGTCGCCACGCGGCCGAGTGGCAAGGAGACCGAGCCGCCGCCGATACCTGGCCGCGGCTGAGCCGCCATCGCACTCTATCAGAGCACGATCAACAATTCGTCGCCCTGCTCGATAAAGCGCGTCCCATAGGGCGCGCTGCGAGCGGCGATGTCGTTGCATTCGGCATGCTCGTCTGCGAGCCGGCAAGGCACTGTCTCGTTGCGTTCATTGTGACGCACGAACTGCAGCCCGAGCCGGTTGATCCCGCGGCCCTCCATACCGGCACGGACCATCATGCCGACCCAGTCGCCATGCCTGCGGCCGCCGTGGCCGGTGTGGAACGAGAAGCTGCCAAGCCCATAGAAGATCGCCTTGCCGCGGTAGACCTCCACGGGCAGCGCGTAGTGCGGTCCGTGACCGACGACCAGATCGGCGCCGGCGTCGATCGCGGCATGCGCGATCTCCGGCATGTAGGCGAGGACATCCTTGTGCAGTCCCCAGTGACATGACGCGACGACAATGTCGACACTCTGCCGCAGCGTCGCGATATCGTCGGCGAAGCTTCGAAGATAGTCGCGATCGGCCCAGGTGATGATGATCGGTGGGATGCCCGGACGGTTCATCGGCGGGATCTCGGGCCGCGTCTTGTGCATCGGCACCTGATACGCGGTGTGCGCACGAAGCACGGCGATGCCGGTGGAATGCTCGCCGGCTTCGTGATTGGTGGGCCAATACACCGAGCTTCGCTGCAGGAAGCCGTAGCGGACACCGCCGCTTTGCACGATCGCCGGGCCACGCGCTGCAGTGACATGGGCGCCGGCGCCGGTATGCGCGATGCCCAGTGCGTCGAGCCGCGCGATCGATGCGATTATGGCGTCCTCGCCATAGTTCACATTGTTGGCGATGCCGACCGCGCTGATGCCGGCGTCGCGCAGCGCCTGCCCACCGATATGCGGTGAAGCGAAGAAGCCTTCGTTCTCCACCGCGTGCCCGCCGGGGGGATCGTAGAGACAGCATTCGAGGTTGCAGAACACGACTTCGGTGGCACGGAACTCTTCCTGCACGCGCGCGAACGGCACAGCAGGATCGTCCACGTGCATCAGGTTCACGTCGCCGGTAAGGATCATCCTTGGCATGGCAACGGAACCGCTACCGCACCTGACGTCGTATCGCCAGCTCCTCGGCGCGACCGAGGTTCGCGCTCTGCTGGCCGCCGCGCTGCTGTCCCGTCTGGCGGGGCGCATGTTTGCGCTGACGATCGTGCTCTACGGCGTGTCGCAGGCCAACTCGACCGTGCTCGCTGGCTGGTTGGCATTCGCCGCCGTTGCACCTGGGCTGGTCATCAGCCCAGTTGCAGGATCCCTGATCGACCGGCTGGGTTCGCCGTGGGCGATTGCCATCGACATGACCGGGAGCGCCGTGTTCGTGGCTGCACTCGCGGCAGCGGCTGGGGTCGGCTCTACGGACGCTGTGACCTTGCTGGTGCTCACCGGCTGCTTCTCGCTAACCAGCCCACTGAGCTTTGCCGGCATTCGCGCTCTGCTGCCGCGCCTGGTCTCGCCCGCTGCCTTGGATCGTGCAAATGCCCTGGACACTGCAATAAACGGACTGACCGACGTGGCAGGCCCGGCGCTGGCCGGGCTGATCTTTGGACTGGCCGGGCCGTTCCCGGCCCTTGCCACGATAGCTGCAATCTACGCAGCAGCAGTTCTCTGCATCGCACAGCTCGGGCGGGGACAAGGTTCGGTGCCGCGCTTGGGGCCACTGCTGACCGAGGCGTGGCGCGGGCTCCTGCGCGTCATCAACGAGCCGACGCTGCGCGGACTCGCTCTTTCCTATTCACTCTACGAGGTCTGCTGGGGCGTGCTGATCGTAACCGTGCCGGTGTTCGCCGCCCAGCGCTTCCCCGGGGATGCGAGTGCAACCGTCGCCGGTCTGCTCTGGGCTGGCCTCGGCCTGGTTGGTGGAATGACCGCTCTGGCTGCGGGCCACCTGCGGACAAGGGGCCGGGAACGTCGCTTCATTGGCTTTGGCATGTTGGTGACCGCTTTGGCCGTGTGGCCGACAGCAGCAGAGTTCGGCTTATCCGGATTGGCGGTCGGACTGATGTTGATTGGCGCCGCTGCCGGGCCAATCGATGTCGGTGTGCTGACCTTGCGTCAACGGCGGACCCATCCGGCCGAGCTTGGGCGCGTCGTCGCCATCTCGATGAGTCTCAACCTATCGGGTGGGCCAATCGGATCGGCCTTGGCAGGATGGCTCGTCGCCCGGTCGTCATTATCCGATACACTCGCCGTAGCCGCGGTGTTCGCCTTATTGGCGGTCGGTGCGGTCAGGCTGATCCCCCCGGATGAAGCGGCTGGTACGTAGCGAACTCATGCAAACAAGCGGTGCGGCGGGCATATTTTGGGACGTGCCTGGGACCCACTCCCGCTTATGAAGTGTGCCGCACAATGCGATAGTCCAGCAGAAGGATGGACTTTCACTGTGAAAGGTCGACGATGTACAGCGAACGTCAGCAGCAGATACTACGCGAAATCACCCGCGGGTTGGGGCTTGCCGAAGCCAAACCCGGCGCTGTCACGGTCGAACAATCGCCTGGTTACGTCGACTCCGTCATTGAGACGGCCGATTTCGCGGTGGCGGCGCTGGGGGCGGTCGGAACCACAGTGGCTGCGGTCGGCGAACGCCGCGGTCTTGGCGCGCAGCAGGTACGCATCGATCGGCGGCATGCCCAGCTGCTTTTCAACGAGGCAGCATTCTTCTTTCAAAGCGGTTGGCAGTTCGATCTCGGGCCGGTCTTCACGCCGGTCAACAGCTTCTACCGCACGCGCGACGACCGTGAGATCTTCTTCAACGGCGCGTACCAGCATCTGCGCGACGGCATTCTGCGCTTTCTGGATTGCTCGAGCGATCATGCCGCAATCGCACGTCGCGTAGCCCAGTTCGATGCTCAGGCGCTCGAGGACGAACTCTCCGCTCTCGGGCTCTGCGCCGCTGTAAAGCGCAGCCCCGAGGAATGGCTGGCACACCCGCAGGGCAAGGCGATCGCCGATGCACCGCCGATCGAGATTGCGAAGATCGCCGATGGGCCCACAACCGAATTCAAGCCGGCTGCCTTCCGGCCCCTTGAGCGTCTGCGGGTGCTCGATTTCACTCACGTCGTTGCTGGGCCGACGATTGGCAAGCTGCTGGCCGAGCATGGGGCGGATGTGATCCACTGCCACTACCCCTATCTCGACCATATTCTCGGCTTCGACGTCGACACCTCGTTCGGCAAGAAGAACACCTACATGGACCTGCGATCCGAGGTGGACCGCTCGCGGGTACTCGAGCTCGTGCGCGAATGTGATGTGTTCGTGCAGGGGTTTCGCTGGGGATCATTTGCCCGTCGCGGCTTTGGTCCGGAGGAGCTCAGCCGCATCAATCCGCGGCTGATCTATGTCGAGGTGAATGCCTACGGTTTCCAGGGTCCATGGGCGGAGCGGCGCGGTTGGGAGCAACTGGCGCAGGCCACCACCGGCATGGCCGAGCTGCACAGCGCCGGGCGCGAGAAATCCGCGCTCGTGCCGGTTTACTTCAATGATTACGGCTCGGGCTGCCTTGGTGCGCTCGGCGTCCTGGCCGCTTTGAACCGTCGCGCCGACGACGGAGGCAGCTGGTCGGTACGGGTGGCGCTCGCGAAGACCGCGATGCTGGGGACACGCTTTGCCGCAAACCGCGAGGCAGCGGTACCGATCGAAGATGCCGAATTGGATCGCTACCTTGTCGATCAGGCATCGCCGATCGGATTGCTGACGCGCGTTGCACCGGCGATCGGCCTGGACCGTTCCCCGGCATACGTCGATCTTGCCGGCAGCTTTCCCGGCACATCGACACTCGATATCAGTTGGGGCCCCGATCCGATCCTGCCGCACGCTGTGCCCCACCGGCCGACCTCGATCTTTCGCCTCGGCCTTGCTCGGAGGAGGGGGCCTCAGACCCTATAGCGCTGCGAGGCGGGAAGCGTCTGCCGGCATTCAACTGCACTGTCCAGCCTGGGGCGATGTCGCCCCCAACGGGGCAGGAGGCGTGCACAGAGCCTCCATCGACCCGTCAGCCCTCCAGGGCATCGCGCGCCTGCGACAAGTCGGAGCGCACGGGCAGCACCGCATCGAGGCCAGAGACCGTGAACACCTGTGCGATTTGCGGCGGTGCACAGATCGCCAGTCTTCCGCCATCCGGGCTGAGGCGCTTTGCCGTCACCAGGATGGCGCGCAGCGCCGCACTTCCGATGAAGGTTACCCGCGAGAGGTCGAGCAGAAGGCGCTCGTTGCCCGCAGGACTGGCCTCCGTCAGCCGACGCTGGAACGCGGGAGCGGTGCTCGATTCAAGCCGCCCATCCAACTCCACCAGCGTTTCCGACATGGCGGCCAACTTACCCAGGACGAGGGCGCGGTAGAAGTGGCTTCACGCCAGCGCGCGACCCGTCATCCGCTCCAACACCCGCAGCGGCGAGCGCTCCGGGTGCTCCATGGCGGCGACGGGCAGGTGGAATGTCTGTTCCAGCGCACAGTGGCCGGCGAGCGCGGCGTGCAGCACCTGATCGGTGAAACAAAGCCACGTGGTGCCGGCTGCAAATGACACATCGGCTTTCGGTCCATTCGACTGATACGAAGCGTCGAGCTTTCCGGTGTCGTGCAGTCGCAGCATGATCCGGTCGTATTCGCTGCGGCGACCCTTGGTCAGGCCCAGCTGCTGCAACAGCCATGCGCCGCCCGGTCTCGCCCGGCCGACGCCGGGCAGGAACTGACGGGCGAAATCAGCGAACGGCTCGCCCACGCGCCAAGCCCGAGCAGCACCATCGGTGGCGATGTTGCTGAACAGGCGCAGAATGCGCCGTCCCGCCATCGGCCGGCTCGGAAAAGCGTCCACATGCAGCAACCGATCGTCATGACGTGGCGAATATGCGCGACCAGCGATCTCGGCTGGACGAAAGCTCGCGCGTGCCCGCTCCAGCATGGGCGCGTAACGCGGCAACAGATCGCCCAGCAATCTTTCCCCCGCATCGCCGAAGCGGCGCAGCATGCTGCCAAGTGCATCGGCGTCGCTGCCTGTGAGCGACGTGTTGCCTATCCGACCGCTCGCGGGGTCGAAGCTGATATTCTTGCGCTCGCTGCCCATGACGCCGGGGGACAGCAGCGGCATCTCTTGTGGCAAGATGCGGAACGACAGGCGGCCCAGCAGCAGCACGCGGCCATCTTCCAGCGCGTCGAGCGCCTGGGCTCGCAGCGAAGGACCGAACGGCCCCTGCCATTCGGTGACCGGCAGTGTCTCGATGACCTGGCTTGCATCCATGGCTACTCGTGCACCAGCACCCAGTCGTTGATGAAACTTGCCAGCCCGTTGGCATGGAATTCCTGCTGCAGGGCGGCCCGATCATAGTCATCGCGTACCCAGTCTAGAAACGGCTTACGCCCCTCCGCCTCGCGCGCGTAGTGATGGAAGAACGCGTCGAGCACCCCAGTACGCGCCTGCCGGATGTGGCCAAAACGCAGCGAGAGCTGTGCCAGCGCTTCGCGCGATGAACCGCCGTTCAGCAGCACGAAAAGGCCTGCGGCCAATCCCGCCCGGTCAGCGCCGGACTTGCAGTGCAGCAGCGCGGGGGCACGCATGTGACGATAGGTGTCGCAAAGCCTGAGGATGCGATCGACATGCGGCGCTCCTCGGCTCTCCAGCGGTGCGTCGATGAAGTCAAGCCCGAGTTCGTCTGCTGCCTGGCGGGAAAGCGCATCCGACCCGTTGCCGGTCTGGCCCCTGAGGTTGATCAGCGTCCTAAGTCCGTAGCGGCGGGTCAGCGTCGCCAGCCGCGCCGGTGTCGGGTGGTTGCAGCGGTATAGCCGCCCCGGAGCCACGGCGGCGAAATTGCTCCAGGCCAGGCGAAAGACGGCGTGGTCGACCAGCAGCGCGTCGATCCAGGCAAGCGCCCGGCCGCCGGCGGTGCTGATGTCACCCCGATAGATACTGTTCATACAGGTTGCGTGGATCCGGGCCTATGTGTCGCCACATATGCACCACGTCGTACCGGGGAAGGCAACCTGGAGGTGGTCGTGTCACCGCGGCGGGATGCGACCAGGAGTAGACACACCAGGGGGCCAGATCTCAGCCCGGCCCACCATTGTCATGGTGACCTGGGAAACGGCGCAATAAAACGCTAGGCGCGTAATCGAGTCTCGTTCCTATTCGGTTAGGACAGGCGGATGAGCGGATGCCGCTCGTCTGGCCCTCAAAGCGTAGATCGACCCGTCGGCCCATATCGCGGCAGTGCGCTGGCTCGCTTCGATCAGCCTGATCTGTCGTGCCAACTTTTCCACCGAAGAGGGGAGAAAATTATCATGAAGGCGATCATTGTGACGGACCGAGTTGCGGGAACGGGCGGGATGAAGTTGGCCGAGCGGCCCAACCCGCCGGCAGCGATAAACGACGTCGTCGTTAAGATTCAGGCGTCGGGATTCGTCCCGACTGAGATGGAGTGGCCCTCGACCTGGACCGATCGTCGCGACCGTGACCGAACGCCATCAATCCCCGGCCACGAGCTGGCCGGAGTGGTTAGCGCTCTCGGCTATGGCACGACGGGACTGTCGTTAGGACAGCGGGTGTTCGGCCTCGCCGACTGGTATCGCGACGGCACCCTGGCGGAGTATGTAGCCATCGAGGCACGCAACCTTGCGCCGCTACCGGGCGATGTGGACTTCACAGTGGGCGCGAGCCTGCCAATCTCCGGCCTTACCGCGTGGCAGGGACTGGTCCAGCACGGCCGCCTTCAGGCGGGGCAGAGCGTCCTCGTGCATGGGGCGGCCGGCGCAGTCGGTTCGATGGTGACGCAGCTCGCACGTGAGTTCGGCGCTTACGTCATCGGCACCGGACGCGCTGCCGACCGTCAGACGGTGCTCGATTTCGGCGCGCAGGAGTTCGTTGATCTCGACACCGACGCGCTGGAAGACCTCGATGGCGTCGATCTGGTGTTCGATGTCATCGGCGGCGACACCCAGAAGCGGTCCGCACGCCTGATCCGAGCCGGAGGAACACTGGTGTCCATCGTCGGGCCGGTCGAGGCGAGGCCTGCCGACGGCTTGGCGGTAGACTTCGTTGTTGAGTCCGACCGTGCCCAACTGACCGAGATCGTCCAGCGGGTGCGGGACGGACGCCTGCGGACGAACATCGGCAGCGTCTCGAGCCTCGACGATGCCGTCGCCGCTTTAAATCCAACCGAGCGACGCAGGGGGAAAACAATCATCCTGTGCTAAGGATGTGACCATCGCCGGATTTCAACTTTATCTGCGTCGAGCCGCTGCTTGAGCTGGCAGCTCGAACTGCGATCTCGTTGTTAGGCCGGGATGGCTTGCCTGAATCGGTGCCAGCCGATATCAGGGATTGCCATTCGCTTCAGCTTCGTCTTGCCATCCATTTGGCCTCTCCCGACGCAATAATCTCGGGAGGCACACGGTGAGGAAGTGGTGTCGGTCTCGCTCATTATGGCGCGAAGCCGTCGATCATGTTGCTTCTCGGCCTGTAGCTGCTAACCCCGGCCGCAGCTGTGGAGTTCAACGATTACGCGCTGACTACTGAGGCGGCTTTGGCTTTGTAAAATCGTAGAAGCCTGTCACAAGAACTGCAGTATCACTGATAGCCGTGGTTCGGTGGTCGCCAATGACAGACTTGTTGCCGGTGCCTGGAAGCCGAGCAAAGTAGGCCCGTCGAGACTCCTCAGTGTTAGCAATAATCGGGCTCGTGGTGCCGAGAAGAATCGCATCAGCGGAATAGAGTCCCAGTAAGGCATCAATGTCATTAGCACTATATGATGCGGCCCACTTGGCAACGATCGCGTTTGCGTCTTCTGCGGGACCAGCGCGCACCACAGCCGGCGCGAGCAACGAAATCAAGGCGACCGCATACCAGAGCTTCGCCATGGCTCTCCCCCAATGGAACAATGCCGTTGGCGATGCTCGCAGAGGCAAGATCCATCGGCAAGCTATGGAGACGAATGCCCCGTTCCTCGCTGCTGAGAACAAGCCTTATCGGCTCTTCTCAGACAAGCCTGCCGCGGGCCGCGCCAGATGCCAATTAGCGTGCCCTATGGGGCGGGTTCCGGATCCAGCAGCATCGGAACCCAGATTGGGGAGCATATCGTTTCTACAGCGTCCTCCCTGGCAATGGCACCCGAAATGGCGGAACATGAAAGCGTCGGACTAGGATGGGCCGTTACCGTGATCGGGAGGCACATGATGTCAAACTTCTTTGTCTACTTGGTCTCTGAGGAAACTCCATCGTGAGCAGCAGCGCATTTGGCGAGAATTTCCCCGCGCTCATGGCTGCCACCGAGCAACTTGCACCGCTCATCGAGGAGGACGCCAAGGAGGCCGAACGGCTATCCCGGCAAACCGACCGCGTCGTTGCCGCTCTACGAAAAGCCGGCATCTATTCGATGTTGCTCCCCCGCGAGCTCGGTGGCTCGGAACTGGCATTTGCAGACGCGATGCGAATTGTCGAACGGCTTTCCTGGGCCGACGGTTCGGCTGGCTGGTGCACCATGGTAGCCAACGTCCAAGCCGCCTCGGCAGGTGCGCACTTACCGACAGAGGGTGCTCGCACGGTATATGGCAATGGCCCCGACATCAGTATGGCGGGCCAGGGTGTGCCAAGCGGTCGTGCTCGGCGTGTCCGAGACGGTTATGTCATTGCCGGCCGCTGGTCCTACGGCAGCGGTATCCACCATGCCGACTGGGTGCATTCTGGCTGTATCGTCATGGGACGGCGACCAGCCGGCGCGCGGCGCCGATGGCGCACCGGAAATAACGGTGGCGCATCATCCCAAGTCGAGTATCACACTCCTCGGCAACTGGGACGTGCTGGGTTTGCGCGGCACTGGCAGCTTCGACTACGCCCTTAAGGAGAATGAACTCTTCGTGCCGGCATCGTTGTGCTTTCCCGCTGATGCGACGACACCCCATCATGGCGGCCGGCAATACGAGGTCGGCATTGTCGGTTTCACCTCCTGGGGACACACGGGCTGGGCCTTAGGGGTTAACCGACGAATCCTCGACGAACTTGCGCGGATTGCACGCGAACGGCGCCACGTCTTCGGCCGCCTCGCCGATAGTCCAACTTTCAGAAAATCCTTTGCCGAGGCGGAAGCCCGCTATCGCTCGGCGCGCGCGTTCGTCTATGAAAGTTGGGACGTGATAGATCGTGCGGCGTCGGCGAATCAGGTGGCTAGCCTCGAACCCATCGCACTCATTCGTCTTGCCATGCGGCATTTGCACGATGTGCTCTCGGAAGTCGCCACATTCGCTCACCGCACCGCGCGCGGCGCTTCGTTGCGTGACGGCACGTTGCAACGCTGCTACCGCGATGCTCATTCCGGCACGCAGCACATCCTGCTCGCCGATGAGATTGTCGCCGAATGTGGTCGTGTATTGTTGGGTAATAATGGACCGACAGATTATTGGACGTTGTTCGCGGTGCGTGGATAGTTTTTACCAGCCGGCGTTGATTTTGATTACGCAGCACCAGAGGGAGAGTAGCCGTCCAGTGATCAGGATGTCGCCGGTCAGCCCACAAAGGCTGACCGAAGCCGGAGCCATTAAAGTATTCACTGAGTCCGCTCTGGCCGCACCATGGATCGGCCAGGCCTTGTTGAACTGCGCGCCAATGCACGCACCGGCGATACGTGGGCTGTCGTCCGATTGATCGCTTGGGCCGATCCCTTGGCGAACTGCTCGCGACCTTTACGATGCTGAAGGAGCGTTGCATCGCCTTGCTCAGCCTAGAAGAGAAGATCGACACATCATACCAAGTGCCCTATCCGATCACCGTTATTGCCCAGGCTCGTCTGGTGAGTGAGGCGATGCGGTTGGGCATTCGCATCAGCTTGTTCCAGCCGTCGCAGCACGCCGCGATGATGGCATCGTAGCTGTCCCAGACACG
>JBKPSV010000227.1:0-14402 GCA_046735215.1 Pseudomonadota bacterium
AACCCGTTGCACGATCACCTGCTTGGCAGTCTGTGCGGCGATGCGACCGAAATCGATCGGCGGCAATGGGTCGACGATGTACTGTCCTATTGCCGCATCGGGCTTGAACTTCAGCGCGATCGTCACCGGGATCTGCGTCTCCTCATTCTCCACGGCATCGACAATTTCCGTCCAGCGGGAGAGGCGCACGTCGCCGGTCTTGCGATCGATGGTGGCGCGGATGTCCTTTTCGTGCCCGTACTTGGCACGGCCGGCCTTTTGGATGGCCTGCTCCATCGCTTCCAGGACTTCCTCGCGGTCGATGCTCTTCTCGCGGGCGACGGCGTCGGCAACGAGGAGCAGTTCAGGGCGGGCAATAGCGGTGTCCATTCTTGCCTCTTGCTTCTAGTTGGTTCGAGTTGGGGTTGCGGTAGCTTCAATCAACGCATCAGTCAGCACCAGCTTGGCACGTCGTAGTCCAGAGAGCGGCAGCATGACTTCACTGCCGTTGTCCAGTCGCATTCGCGCCGCGGTCTCGTCGGCGCCGAGCACAACGCCGGAAAACCGCTTGCGGCCGTCGATCGGAGCAATCGTTTCTGCTCGCGCGAGGTGACCGGCAAACCGGTTCCAGTCCTTTGCCCGGGTAAGTGGCCGGTCGATGCCGGCCGAACTGACCTCGAGCGACCATGCACCAGGGATCGGATCCTCGACATCCAGTACGGCGCCGACCGCATGGCTGATCGCCTCACAGTCGGCGACGGTGATTTGGCTGCCATCGGCGTTGTCCGCCATGACCTGCACGGTCGGCCGGTCGCGCCCGAGTACTGCGACGCGTACGAGCTCATAACCCATGGCTTCAAGCGTGGGTGCGATAATAGCGGCCAGACGCGACTCCAGTGGATCCAAAACAAAAAAGGCGGCCGATTAAGGCCACCCTCCGTAACACTGCGGAAGATTGATTGTTCATCAAAGATATAGGGTCAACAGTCGGTTTGCAAGATACCCAACCGGCCCCTGGTGGCCCCCCCGTTTCGCTCGAGATGTTGCATTGCCACGACATGTTTGACCCGCAGCGCCGCGGACGCGCATTCTCTGGTCGCGGGCACTGGTGGCGTCAGACCATCAACCAAGCAAGCCCGCGACGAAGGTCTCGACGTTCGTCTGCGACAGGAGAGGAAACGATGCCGCTTTATATGTATCAAGCTGCCTACACTCCCGAATCCTGGGCTGCACAACTCAAGAATCCACAGAACCGTGCGGACACAGTCGGCCGTGCCATCTGCGAGGCCGCCGGCGGACAGTGTCTCGGTGCCTGGTACAGCTTCGGCGAGTACGACCTGATGATCATCGCCGAGATGCCCAATGCCGAAAGCATGGCTGCGGTCGCGCTCGCCGTTGCGGCTGGCGGCGCGGTCAAGTCCGCCACCACCACGGTGTTGATGAGTGGCGCTGAAGGCGTGGCCGCAATGCACAAGGCCGCAACTGTCGCGAACTCCTACAAGCCTGCTCGGTAACTGGACTATCGGACCGCGCCGTCAGCTTGGAGTGGTGCAACGCCACGGAAACCGGCGGCGCGGTCAATTTGCGCAGGGGGAAGCAAATGGCCCAGCAGGATACCGTGTTCAGCGGATCCATCCCGCAGCTGTACGATCAGTACATGGGCCCGGCATTTATGGCCCCTTATGCCCGCCACCTCGCCGCCCGGCTGTCGTTCCTGCGGACAGGAGCACTGCTTGAGACCGCCGCCGGTACCGGTATTGTGACGGAGGCATTGGCGCACGCGCTGCCGGGCGTGAGCATCGTTGCCACGGATCTGAACCAACCCATGCTTGATCACGCCGCCACCAAGCCGGCGCTGTCGCGTGTTCAGTTCCGCCAGGCCGATGCGGCGAAGCTCCCATTCGACAACGAGGCCTTCGATGCGGTCGTTTGCCAGTTCGGCGCGATGTTCTTTCCCGATCGCCCCGCCGCCTTTCGCGAGGTGTACCGCGTGCTGAAACCGGGCGGCCGATTTCTGTTCAACGTCTGGGAGAGGGTGGCTGACAACCCGATCGTCGAAGTCGCGCTAGGGGGTCTATCCCGTCGCTACCCCGACCATGGCCCCTGGTTCCTCGAGCGAACTCCCCACGGTTACCGGGACCCGGTCGTCATCAGGTCGGACCTGCTAGCGGGCGGCTTCGCCGATTGCCGGATAGAGACGGTTACCCTAAAGGGGCACGCCGCTTCACCTATCGCTCTCGCCACGGGGCTATGCCAGGGCACGCCGATGCGCGCCGAGCTTGAGGCAGCAGACCCAACGGGCCTGGAAGCCGCAACAGCCACGGCTGCGGAGGCGATTGCCGAGCGATTTGGCCAAAATGCATCCGAGACCCAACTGTGTGCCTTGGTGATCGAGACCGCCAGGTAACAGCTTTCCGCCCTTGCCGCCCCCCCGTGGCTCCGCTACACACCCGCCCCTTATCGCGCGCCCGGGCCTGAAATGGGCATGCCCGGCCGCGATCGCTCGCCAGTTTGGCGGGCTCGGCGAAAAGGAGATCGAAATGCCCAAGGTGAAGACCAAGTCATCGGTCAAGAAGCGATTCAAGATTACAGCTACCGGCAAGGTGAAGGCTGGCCCCGGCATGAAGCGCCACGGATTGGTCAACCGCACGCAGAAGGCCAAGCGCAGCAACCGCCGCATGCAGGTGCTCACACCCATGGACGCCCGCACAGTGAAGTGCTGGGCGCCCTACGGGCTGGATTGAGGGGGCAGGCGTATGGCACGCGTCAAGCGCGGTACTACCACCCACGCGCGGCACAAGAAGGTCCTGGAAGAGTCCAAGGGCTTTCGCGGTCGCACCTCCGCCACATACCGAGCGGCAAAGCAGCGGCTGGAGAAGTCACTGCAGTACGCCTACCGCGACCGGCGCAACAAGAAGCGCGACTTCCGGGGAATGTGGATCCAGCGCATCAACGCCGCGGTGCGCGAGCATGGCCTGACCTACAGTCGCTTCATCGACGGCCTGAAGAAGGCCAACATCGAGATCGACCGGAAGGTGCTCGCCGCCATCGCCTATGACGATGCCGCTGCGTTTGCGGAGATCGTCAGGAAGGTGCAGGCCGCGCTTTGACCGTATCCCGGCGAGGAGCCGGGGATCCTGGATCCACGCCATGACCGACGACCTGCCAGCCCTTCAGCAAGAAACCGAGGCTGCACTTGCCGCCGCGACCGATCTACGCGCGTGGGACGTTGTTCGGGTCGCCACGTTGGGCCGCAACGGTCGCCTCACGGCGCTCCTGCGTGACCTGGGAAAAGCGCCGCCCGAGCAGCGCCGCGAACGCGGCGTCGCGCTGAACCGGTTGAAGGAAACGCTCACCACGACGATTGAGGCCCGCCGGGTCCAATTGGAGGAAGGCGAACTCGACGCCCGCCTGGCAGCGGAACGGCTCGACCCGACTCTGCCCCCGCGCCCGCGCGAGATCGGCAGCATCCATCCGATAAGCCGCACCATGGAGGAGATCGCCGCCATCTTCGGTGCCATGGGCTGCGAGATTGCGGAAGGCCCCGACGTCGAATCCGACTGGATGAATTTTTCGGCCCTCAACATTCCCGCGCACCATCCCGCGCGCGCCGATCACGACACCTTCTATCTTCCTGCGCAGGGCAACCTGCCCCCACCGGTGCTGCGCACCCAGACGTCGCCGGTGCAGATCCGCACGATGCTGTCGCGCCAGCCGCCGATCCGCGTCATTGTCATCGGCCGCACCTATCGCGCGGACCATGACGCCACCCATTCGCCGATGTTTCATCAGTGTGAGGGCCTGGTGCTGGATCGCGACCTGCATCTTGGTCACCTCAAGGGGACGCTGATCGACTTCCTGCGCAGCTTCTTCGGCATCGCCGATCTGCCGGTGCGTTTCCGCTCCAGCTACTTCCCGTTTACCGAACCGTCGATGGAAGTGGACATCGGCTGGAACCGCCGTACAGGCGAACTGGGGCAGGGCGGCGACTGGCTGGAGATCCTCGGCTCCGGCATGGTCCACCCGCGTGTATTGGCCAACTGCGGGATCGATCCTCGCGAGTGGCAAGGGTTCGCCTGGGGAATGGGCGTCGAACGGATCGCCATGCTGAAGCACGGCATGACCGACCTGCGCCCGTTCTTCGAATCCGACATCCGCTGGCTGCGCCATTACGGTTTCTCGCCGCTTGCACCCACGATGCTGCACGAGAGCGCCTGAGGATGTTCGGGTTACATAAGAAAGCTCCCCCTCCCCTCGCGGGAGGGGGTTGGGGGGAGGGGGCGCCGGTCACATTCCCTAACCCCCGCCCCCTGACCCCCTCCCGCAAGGGGCGGGGAAACTACTTACGATGAAGTTCACCCTGTCCTGGCTGAAGACGCACCTCGACACCGACGCCACGCTCCAGCAGATCACCGATGCGTTGACCCGCATTGGGCTGGAGGTGGAGGACGTCGAGGATCGCGGTGCCACGCTCGCTCCGTTCCGCATTGCCCAAGTGATCGAGGCGGTGCAACACCCAAACGCCGATCGCCTGCGCGTCTGCACCCTCGATACCGGTGACGGCACCGCAACCGTAGTCTGCGGAGCACCCAACGCGCGCACCGGGATGAAGGGCGTATTCGCGCCCCCAGGCAGCTTCATCCCTGGCACGGGCATCACCCTCAAGGTCGGCCAGATCCGCGGAGTCCGCAGTGCCGGCATGCTGTTGTCGGAACGCGAACTCGGCATCAGCGACGAGCATGCCGGCATCGTCGATCTGCCCGAGGACGCACCGGTCGGCGCCGCTTACGCGGAGTGGGCAGCGCTCAACGATCCGCTGATCGATGTCAGCGTCACACCCAACCGCGGCGACTGCTTCTCCGTGCGCGGTATCGCGCGCGATCTGGCCGCAGCCGGGATTGGCACATTGAGGCCGTGGGCGCCGGCCAACATCGCGCCCAGTTTTCGGGGCGGGCCGCGTTGGCAGATAGATTTCCCCGAATACTGCCCCTGGATTCTCGGTCGCACCGTCCGCAACCTGCGCAACGGTCCTAGTCCTCAATGGCTGCAGGATCGGCTGATCTCGATCGGTTTGCGGCCGATCAACACGCTGGTGGACATCACCAACTTCTTCACCATCGACCTCGGACGTCCGCTGCACGTGTTCGACGTGGCGAAGCTCGCGGGTGATGTTCTGACGCTCCGGCCTGGCCGCAACGAAAACTTCCGGGCGTTGAACGGTCGCGACTATGCGGTCACTCAGGACGACTGCGCCATCGCCGATGCCGCCGGCGTCCAGTCGATGGCAGGCGTCATGGGTGGTGAGCCAACCGGCTGCGATCACCGCACCACCAGCGCATTCATCGAGTGCGCGCTGTTCGATCCGATCCGCGTCGCGCTGACCGGTCGTCGCCACGCCATCATCTCTGACGCTCGCCAGCGCTTCGAGCGTGGCATCGATCCGGCGTTGATGCCGGATGCGCTGGAAGCCGCGACCGCCATGGTGCTGGAGCTTTGCGGCGGCGAGCCGGGCGAGGTCACCGAAGCTGGCGCACCGCCCAAGTGGGAGCGTTCCGCCACGCTGCATTTCGCACGCATCGCGGGTCTCGGTGGCTCCGACATCTCCAACGAAGAGGCGGTTACGTCGCTGGACCGCCTCGGCTTTGCCGTACAGCATCGCGATGCGACCAGCGTCACCGTCGCCGTGCCGTCGTGGCGCAACGACGTCGCAGCGAAAATTGAGCTGACCCAGGCGGAGACGCTGGACCCGATCGTGGCCGCCAAGGCAGCCGAAGGCTGCGCCGTGATCGAGCCGGAAGCCGACCTGGTCGAGGAGGTGTTGCGGTTACGTGGCCTCGATGCCGTGCCGTCCGTGTCGCTGCCGCGCGCCTCGCCAGTTCCGCTTCCGACGCTGACGGCGAAGCAGACGCGCACCGAGTTGGTGCGACGGACACTGGCCGCCCAAGGTATGGCCGAATGCGTCACCTTCAGCTTCATGCCGCAGGATACCGCAGCGCTGTTCGGCGACACGCCCGATGCGCTGCGCCTGATCAACCCGATTGCCGCCGACCTTGACCAGCTTCGCTCGACGCCTGTCGCGACCCTGGCGCTCGCCGCGCAGCGCAATTCGGCGCGCGGTTACGCGGACATCTCACTGTTCGAGATCGGCCCCGGTTTTGCTTTGGGCGCCAGCGATCGTCAGAGCTGGATTGCAGCCGGCCTGCGGGCAGGCGCGACGCCGCGCAACTGGCTCGGCCCGTCGCGTCCGGTCGATGCCATGGACGCTAAGGCTGATTTGTGGGCGGCGATGACCGCCATCGGCATCTCACTCGATGCGCTGGTGCTGACGCAGGATGCGCCGGCATTTTATCATCCCGGCCGCTCTGCCACGGTGCGACAGGGCCCGAAGTTGGTAGTTGGCAGCTTCGGTGAACTTCATCCCCGGCTGCTCAAGGCGCTAGACCTGACTGGGCCGGTTGCCGCATTTCAACTCGATCTGGACGCAATTGGCGAACCGAAACGGCGGCGCAAAGCGGCACCGGATCTCGCGCTGTTTCAACCGATACGCCGTGACTTTGCCTTCCTGGCCGACAGCGATGTCACCGCTGATGCGGTGACCCGCGCGGCGCGTGGAGCCGACCGCAACCTGATCGCCGGCGTGTCGCTGTTCGATGTCTATCAGGGCGATCGGCTGCCGCCTGGCAAGAAGTCATTGGCGATCGAGGTCGTGTTCCAGCCGCGCGAGCGTTCCTTGACCGACGCCGAAATCGAAGCCGCATCGCAGAAGGTGGTAGCGGCTGTAGCCAAGGCGACAGGCGCCATTTTGCGCTGATTGCAGGCCGCGCGGTTCTCATGGGTACGGGCACCGCGCTACGCTCCCTGACGGATTGCAGGAGGGTTGGCATGCTGCGCGAGGAGCTGGTGTTTGTCGGCACGTGCGATATCGCCGGGCACGTGCGTGGAAAGGGCTTCCCGGCACGTGAGATCGACTCGCGTCGCCGCAAGGGTGTCGGCTGGACGCATTCCAACCTGATGCAGACAGCGTTCGGACCGATCTTCGACACCCCCTTCGGCACTGCCGGCGATCTGATGATCGTGCCTGACCCGACGGTCGAGGTCCGCGTGGACTTCGGGGACGGATCCGCACTGGAGCACTTCTTTCTGGGCGACATTCGCAACACCGATGGCACGCCGTGGGAATGCTGTCCGCGCGAGTTCCTCCGTCGCGCCATCGCTGCGCTACATGCCGCAGGCGGTGTTCGGCTGATCGCGGCGTTCGAGCAGGAGTTCGTCTATACCGGCAATCAGCACCGCGATGGCGACGCCTACAGCCTGAATGCGTTCCGTCGCCAGGGCACATTCGGCGAAAGTTTCGTGGCAGCCCTGCGTGCGGCCGGCATGCGGCCAGATTCATTCCTTGCCGAGTACGGGACGCGGCAGTTTGAAGTAACGGTGGCGCCTGCGGATGCACTGGTCGCGGCCGACCAGGCCGTGATCACCCGCGAGATGGCACGCGCCGCGGCGCATCGGCACGGTTTTCGCGCCTGCTTCTCGCCGATGCCCGAGGCGTCCGGCGTCGGCAACGGCGTGCACATCCACATGAGCCTGCAGGATGCGTCCGGAGAGCCGATCACTCATGACGCCGCGGGACGGATGGGTCTCAGCATGACGGCGCAGCATTTCTGTGCCGGCGTGCTGCATCACTTGCCGGCCATCTGCGCCATCACCGCGCCGTCGCCGGTTTCGTATCTCCGCCTGACGCCGAACCGCTGGGCGCCGACGCTGATCGACATCGTGCAGCAGGACCGCGGAGCGGCGCTGCGCGTCTGTCCCACCTTCGCCGCCGCCGATCCCGCCGATGTGACGCGACAGTTCAACATCGAGTTCCGTGTCTGCGACGCGGCAGCCAGTCCGTATCTGGCGCTGGGCGCCGTCATCTTTGCCGGTGCCGATGGCCTGCAGCGCAAACTCGGCCTGCCTCCTTCGGCGGACAGGGCCGAGGAACTGCCGCATTCGCTGGGTCACGCGCTCGACACGATAGCGGCGAGCAAGGCTGTCGCCGCGTGGTTCGGCCCGGTCTTCCTGGAAGCCTATCTGCGCCACAAGCGCTCGGAGCTGCAGCACGTCGCCGAGTGGGCGGTGAACGAGCTTTGCAACCGCTACGCCGAGGTATATTGACGTTTGTAGTGGCGCCCCGCTTCCGCGGCAAGATGCCGCTTCGGATGCGGTCTGTTCGCCGCCCAATTTGTCTTGCTGCGCGGATCCGGACCTGCCGCGGATTTGGCGCACTGTCTCGCCGTGGCTTTGATAGCCCCCCATCGAAGGAATAGCGATACGGACCACAGCCGCCGTACAGTACTCGGACTGATCGCCGGGATGTTTGCCATGCCGCTTGCAGTTTCCGCAGCTGCCCCAGACGACATCGCGGGGCGGCTCGACGCTGGCCTCCGCTCCCGTCTGCTGCGCGACGTCCATGCCGTCCTGATCAGTCGCGACGGTCAGCTCCTGGCGGAACGCTATTACTCCGGGCTCGATGAGAGCTGGGGGCGACCACTCGGCGTCGTCACGTTCGGCACCGACACGCTGCACGACCTTCGTTCAGTGACCAAGAGTATCGTGGGACTGCTGTACGGGATCGCCCTCGATCGTGGGATTGTCCCTCCACCGGAGGCGCCGCTATTTGCGCAGTTTCCCCAATACCCCGACCTTGCAGCTGATCCGCAACGCGCGCGCCTGACCGTGCTGAACGCGCTGACTATGACGTTGGGTATGGAGTGGGATGAGCAGCGGCCGTACACCGATCCGAAGAACAGCGAAATCGCGATGGAGAAGGCGCCGGACCGTTATCGCTTCATTCTCGACCGGCCCATCGTCGCATCCCCCGGCGAACATTGGATCTACAGCGGCGGTGCCGTCGCGCTGCTCGGTCAGCTGATCGCCCAGGGCTCTGGCATGACGCTGCCTGACTTCGCTCGGCAGGCTCTGTTCGCTCCGCTCGGAATCGACGCTTTCGAATGGGCACAAGGTCGCGACGGTGTCGCATCGGCAGCATCAGGGCTGCGGCTTCGTGCGCGCGACCTGCTGCGCATCGGCCACCTGGTGTTGGCAGGCGGTGAATGGCAAGGAGGTCTTATCATCTCACGCACCTGGCTCGATGCCTCGTTCACCCCCGTCATCGATACTGACCAGGGCGTCAGGTACGGCCGGCTGTGGTACATCGGCGAATGGAATACGCCCGCATTGGCACGACCGAAGCGGTGGATGGCCGGATTCGGCAATGGTGGCCAGAGGCTGTACGTTATGCCGGAAACTGGCCTCGCGGCGGTGGTGTTCTGCGGCGCCTACAATCGGCCGGATCAATCGGTCACGCCAAGCCGGATCTGGCGCGAAATCGTGCTGCCGGAGCTGGGTTGACCAAGCGAACAGGAGGAGGCGTTGCGCGGAACACTCATATTCTTGTTCGTGGCTGCCCTGGTGACCCGCGCCCATGCGCAAGCCGGGACGGAGCAGTGGGAAGAGTGCAACGACCCGAGCAGCCTCGAGAACGTTATCAAGGCCTGCACCGAGGTAATCGACGCGAAACGAGAGCCGCGCGACAGGCTTGCCATGGCCTTCAACAATCGGGGTTACGCGTATACGCGGGAAAGCCAGTATGATCGCGCGATGGCCGATCTGGATCAGGCCATCCGGCTCGATCCGCGCAATCCGCTCACCTACAACAACCGAGGCTACGCCTGGTCACGCCAGAACCAGCACGAACGCGCGGTCGCCGACTTCAGCCGCGCGATCGATCTGGAGCCGACATACGGGGCCGCATTCAACAATCGTTGCTGGTCGCGAGCCATCATCGGTGCGTTGAACGAGGCCCTGGAGGACTGTGATGAGTCGCTGAAGGTTAGACCGGATGGTGTATCGACGCTGGACAGCCGCGGCTTCGTCTACCTGAAGCTCGGCCGCCCTCAGCAGGCGATTGCCGATTACGATGCCGCCCTGCAGCAGCGGCCACAGTCCGCATCATCGCTTTACGGCCGAGGCTTGGCCTATCTGAAGCAGTCGGACCAGGAGAAGGGCCGGCGGGACATCGCGGCGGCGGAGCAGATCGATCCGGAGGTTGCGGCCAAATTCCGCAGGTGGGGGGTCACGCCACCGTGATATACAGGGCTGGCGGTGGATGACACAGGCCACCGAAGCATCTATCTGAACGCCGGCATGACCCCGCTCGACCACATCCGCAACTTTGCGATCATCGCGCATATCGACCACGGGAAGTCGACCTTGGCCGATCGCTTGATCCAGACCACCGGAGCACTCAGCGACCGGGAGATGACCAACCAGGTCCTGGACAACATGGAGTTGGAGCGCGAGCGCGGGATCACCATCAAGGCGCAGACCGTTCGGCTGACCTACAAGGCGAAGGACGGCCAGGTCTACGAGCTGAACCTGATGGACACCCCCGGCCACGTGGATTTCTCCTACGAGGTATCTCGTAGCCTCGCTGCCTGCGAAGGGTCGCTGCTGGTGGTGGATGCCTCACAGGGGGTCGAGGCGCAGACGCTGGCCAACGTCTACCAGGCGATCGAGGCCAACCACGAGATCGTTCCAGTGCTGAACAAGATCGACCTGCCGGCCGCGGAACCCGAACGGGTGAAGCAGCAGATCGAGGACGTAATCGGCCTGGACGCCTCCGACGCGGTGGAGATCAGCGCCAAGACAGGTCTCAACATCGAGGGCGTGCTGGAGGCGCTGGTGCAACGCCTGCCGCCACCGAAGGGGGACGGCAACGCGTCGCTGAAGGCGCTGCTGGTCGACAGCTGGTACGATCAGTACCTGGGGGTGGTGATCCTGATCCGGGTCAAGGATGGGCGGATCAAGCGCGGCCAGAAGGTCCGGATGATGTCCACTGGCGCGGTGCACCAGGTGGAGCAGGTGGGCGTATTCAGCCCGAAGATGATCCCCGTCGACGACCTTGGACCCGGCGAGATCGGCTACATCACTGCGGCGATCAAGACGGTGGCCGATTGCTCGGTTGGCGATACCATTACCGATGATCGAACACCGGCGACCGCACCGTTGCCCGGGTTCAAGCCATCGGTGCCCGTGGTGTGGTGCGGACTTTATCCGGTCGACGCCGATGACTTCGAAAAACTCCGTGAATCGCTGGCCCGGTTGCGGCTGAACGACGCCAGCTTCCATTATGAGCCGGAGACCTCGGCCGCGTTGGGGTTCGGTTTCCGCTGCGGCTTCCTGGGGCTTCTGCACCTGGAGATCATCCAGGAGCGCCTGACGCGCGAATTCGATCTCGATCTCATCGCGACTGCCCCGTCGGTGGTGTATCGCATCTATCGCACCAATGGCGAAATGCAGGAGCTGCACAATCCGGTGGACATGCCGGACGGCAGCGTCATCGACCACATCGAAGAGCCCTGGATCCGCGCCACCATCATGGTGCCGGATGACTACCTCGGCGCCGTCCTGCAGCTCTGCAATGAGCGGCGGGGCGAGCAGGTGGATCTGACCTATGTCGGCAACCGCGCGATGGCGGTGTATCGCCTGCCGCTGAACGAGGTCGTGTTCGACTTTTATGACCGGCTGAAGTCGGTGTCGCGGGGCTATGCGAGCTTCGACTACCAGATGGATAACTACGCACCGGGTGAGCTCGTGCGCATTTCCATCCTGGTGAACAGCGATCCGGTTGACGCGTTGTCATTCATCGCCCATCGCAACGCGGCCGAGGCGCGCGGGCGCGCGATCTGCGCCAAGCTGAAGGACCTTATTCCGCGGCAGCTGTTCAAAATCGCCATCCAGGCTGCGATCGGCGGCCGCATCATCGCGCGCGAGACACTTGGCGCGTTGTCCAAGGATGTAACCGCCAAGTGCTATGGCGGCGACGTGACGCGCAAGCGCAAGCTGCTGGAGAAGCAGAAAGAGGGCAAGAAGCGCATGCGCCAGTTCGGCAAGGTGGAAATTCCCCAGTCCGCCTTCCTGGCTGCTCTGAAGATGGACGCGTAATCGTCACGCTCGCAGTTACGAGGCGCAACGGTGAGGCGGTAAGACACGAAACGTGGCCTTAAGGAGATCGAGATGGCCCCACCGCCAGTCATTCGCCTACATCCCGACGACAGTGTGGTGATTGCACGTGCGACGTTATTGCCCGGAACGCCGCTGGCCGAGGGTGTCGCTGCCAAAGAACGCATCCCCGCCGGTCACAAGGTGGCGGTGCGGCCAATCGCAGGCGGCGAACCGGTGCGCCGCTATGGTCAGATCATCGGCTTCGCCTCCCAGGCGGTGACGCCCGGTCAGCACGTGCACGTGCAGAACTGTGGAATGGGCGATTTCTCCAAGGACTACGCGTATGGCGTCGATGCCAGGCCAACCGATTACGCGAACACGCCATTGACCTTCGACGGCATCCGTCGACCTGACGGTCGCGCGGCAACGCGCAACTACATCGGCATCCTGACCAGCGTGAACTGTTCCGCACACGTCGCCGGGCTGATCGCGGACATGTTCCGCCGCAATCCGTTCACCGGCGATGACCCGTTGGTGGACTACCCGAACGTGGACGGCGTGGTGGCGCTGACCCACAAGACAGGCTGCGGCATGACGGAAAGCGAACCGTTGCGCGTATTGCGCCGCACGCTGGCCGGCTACGCACGCCACGCCAATTTCTCGCACGTTGTCGTGCTCGGTCTGGGCTGCGAAGTGAACCAGATCCGCGGCCTGATGGAAGAGCAGCGTCTGACCGATCGCATCCGCAACATGGACATTCAGTCGATGGGCGGGACGCGCAAGACAGTCGAGGCAGGCATCGCGTTCGTGAAGGATGTGCTGGCCGAAGCAAATCATGTCCACCGCGAACCTGTCCCGGTCAGCGAACTGACGGTGGCGCTGCAATGCGGCGGCTCGGATGGCTACTCCGGCGTGTCAGCCAATCCGGCGCTCGGTGCGGCAAGCGACCTGGTCGTGCGTCATGGCGGCTCTGTCATCCTGTCGGAGACGCCCGAGACCTATGGCGCCGAGCATCTGCTGACGCGCCGCGCGGTGTCGCGCGAGGTGGGCGAAAAGCTGGTCGCCCTGATGCGCTGGTGGGAGGACTACACGCAACGCGAAGGGGCGGAGATGAACGCCAACCCCTCGCCCGGCAACAAGGCGGGCGGCCTGACGACGATATTGGAGAAGTCGCTCGGTGCGATGGCGAAGGCGGGCAGCACCAATCTGGTGGATGTCGTCGGTTACGCCGAGAAGGTGACGGCAAGGGGCTTCGTGTTCATGGATACGCCGGGCTATGATCCGGTGTCGGCGACCGGGCAGGTGGCGGGCGGCGCGAACCTCGTCTGCTTCACCACCGGCCGTGGCAGCGTGTTCGGCTGCAAGCCCGCGCCCTCCATCAAGCTGGCGACCAACACGCCCATGTATCAGCGAATGGAGGACGATATGGACGTGAACTGCGGCACGATCCTCGATGGCGATGAGACCGTCCAGCAGTGCGGCGAGCGCGTCTTCGAACTCATGCTGCGCGTCGCCTCGGGCGAGCGGACCAAGAGCGAACAGTTCGACTTCGGCGCCGCAGAGTTCGCTCCTTGGGTACTCGGCGCGACGATGTGATCCTCGACCTACTCGGCGAGAGCCAGCTCGTCTGTCTCATGCAGCCAGCGCGATACCAGGCCGGCGATCAGAGCTCCTACGATCGGCGCAACCCAGAACAACCAGAGCTGCCCAACGTAGGCACTGCCAGCAAACAACGCTGGACCGGTGCTACGCGCCGGATTGACCGACGTGTTGGTCACCGGGATCGACACCAGGTGGATCAGCGTCAAGGCCAGTCCGATCGGAATGCCGGCGAACCCCACCGCCGCCCCCTTCGACGTGCACCCGATGATGATCAGCAGGAAGAAGAACGTCATCAGCACTTCCGTCAGCAGGCATGCTCCGAGACTGTACTTGCCAGGGCTGAGGTCACCGTAGCCGTTGGACGCGAAATTGCCGGGTATCCAGCCGGGCTTGCCCGAAGCGATCCAATACAGCACCGCGGCGGCGGCGATGGCGCCGATCACCTGCGCGACGATGTATGGGATAACGTCGCCGGTGGCGCAGCGCTTTCCGGCCCACAGCCCGACCGTCACGGCAGGATTGAAGTGGCCACCCGAGATATGGCCGACCGCATAGGCCATAGTTAATACAGTCAGTCCAGCCGCCAAAAGTCAGCCAGAATGTGCCGAAGAATTCGGCGCCAAGACGTCGCGACTTGTCCATTTATCGCATTCCCCCTCATTGCGAGCGGCCAGCGCCCAGCGACTCGGGGACGCCGCCTGTTACGTTCGTGCGACCAGTTTCCGCACGATGTCAAGGTTCAAGTTTATATACCCGTGCTGGACGAACCCCAGCCGGTCGCGCAGCGACCGATGCGCTTCCGCCAGTCGATGAAACGGTATCGATGGATACAG
>JBKPSV010000228.1:0-43572 GCA_046735215.1 Pseudomonadota bacterium
CAACGTCTCCTTGTCGTCGGCCGACACGCTCTTGGGTGGAATGCGCGCGATCTTCGCAACGATCTCCTCGACGTCGCGCAGGGTCACCGTCTTGCGCCGCTTGTGCTCCGGCAACAGCATCCGCGACGCACCAACCTCATCGATCACGTCGATCGCCTTGTCGGGCAGCTTGCGGTCGTTGATATATTTCGCGCTCAGCTCGACCGCGGCACGAATTGCCTCGTCGGTGTAACGGACCTTGTGGTGACGCTCGTAGTTGGTCTTCAGGCCGCGTAGAATCTTGACGCTGTCCTCGAGATTCGGCTCGTTTACGTCGATCTTCTGGAACCGCCGAACAAGCGCGCGATCCTTTTCGAAGTAGTTGCGGAATTCCTTGTAGGTGGTTGAGCCGATGCAGCGCAGGTTGCCCGATGCAAGCGCCGGCTTGAGCAGGTTCGACGCGTCCATGGCACCGCCAGACGTCGCCCCGGCCCCGATCACCGTGTGGATCTCGTCGATGAACAGAATGGCGCCTTGCTGGTTCTCCAGCTCCGAAACCACCGCCTTCAACCGCTCCTCAAAATCGCCGCGGTAGCGGGTGCCGGCGAGCAGCGCACCCATGTCCAGAGCGTAGATGGTCGAGCGACCGAGCACCTCCGGGACATCGCCTTCCACGATTCGTTTGGCGAGACCTTCCGCAATGGCCGTCTTTCCCACCCCAGGATCGCCCACATAGAGCGGATTGTTCTTGGTCCGGCGGCAGAGGATCTGAATGGTCCGCTCGATTTCGTTCTCGCGGCCGATGAGCGGGTCGATCTTCCCCGCCATCGCCTTCTTGTTCAGGTTCACGCAATAGTTCGACAGCGCGTCCTGGTTGCGACGGCTCGGCTTCTCCTCGCGCTCCTGCTCCTGATGCGACTCCGGCTGGCTGCCGGTGCCCTGTACCGGGCGCTGGGCCGACCGGCCCGGAGCTTTGGCAATGCCGTGGCTGATGAAATTGACCGCGTCCAGCCGTGTCATGTCCTGCAACTGCAGGAAGTAAACGGCGTGGCTCTCGCGCTCCGAGAACAGGGCCACCAGCACGTTGGCGCCGGTTACCTCATCGCGGCCGGAGGACTGCACGTGAATAGCCGCACGCTGGACGACCCGCTGGAAACCGGCCGTCGGCTTGGGATCGCCCGATCGATCGGTGGCCAGCCCGGCGAGATCCTTGTCGAGAAATTCCGACAGGTCGTTCCGCAACTTGTCCAGGTCGACCCCACACGCGCGCAGAACCGTCGCGGCGTCGGTGTCGTCAGCCAATCCCAGTAGCAGGTGCTCCAGGGTCGCGTATTCGTGACGACGCTCGCTGGCGAGTGAAAGCGCGCGGTGCAACGTCTGTTCGAGGTTACGTGAAAGCATTGTGGTCGGCGCTCCTACGCGCGTAATGCCTTGAGCCGGATCAGATCATCCCCGGCGATCCGACCGGCAGTCAACTCGGGTGAAGTAATTACACGGCGAGAGCCTGTCATCTGGTTACTGACCTTGGCATCCCCGACATCATTCCTTCTCGATCGTGCACTGCAAAGGATGCTGATTCTGTCGAGCCAGGTCCATGACCTGCGTCACCTTCGTTTCCGCAACCTCGTAGGTGTACACGCCGCACACTCCTACTCCCCGCCGGTGGACGTGGAGCATGATCCGGGTAGCTTCCTCGCGCGTCTTCTGGAAGAACCGCTCCAGGACGTGAACGACGAATTCCATTGGCGTGTAGTCGTCATTCAGCATCAACACCTTGTACATCGCGGGTTTCCGCGTCTTCGGTCTTGCCCGGACGACGACGCCAGTGTTGGGCCCCTCAGTATTTCCATTACCGCCACGTCTGTCGTTGTCACTCATCGTTTTTCCGCGCCTGTCTGTCGCGGCATCCCCGGAATTCTGGGACGCTCCTACTTCCGCCACGGCAGGCGCTGGAGTTCCCGCCCCCGTGTCCGCCGAAGCACGAACCATATCGGAAGGCGGCGCCCGGTTAAAAGAGCATTGACGAGCAAAGATTAAGGCCTCGTGTCATTGCACAAAAAAAGGCCCCGGCGACGCCGGAGCCTTTCTTATGTCAAACGGGGTGCGCCCTGCGAAAGGCGCAAGCCCTCGCGCCTGGACGTCAGCTGGCCTTGCCGAACTTCTCCATGGCGAGGCTGAAACGGGCCGTAAGCGGCGCCAGCGTCTGTTCGGTCAGCTTCACCGACGCATCCGTCAGCTTGCCCGACTCGGTCAGCGTCTTCTCAAGCGTCGAACGGGCCAGGCTGGCCTGCAGGTCGAACGCGTCCTTCAGGGACTTGACCGAGGACATAGCCTTGAACGTTGACACCGTCTCATCGAACGACGCCTGAGCGTTGGCCGCCATCTGCTTGCTGATATCCTGGACGCCTGCAGTCCAGATCTGCCCGGACTTCACGACGGCCTCAAAGTTGCCCTGACCGAACGCCACCAGCTCTTCGGCCGTCTTCATTGCCTTTTCCATGCCTTCCCGCACCTTTGCCTGTGTGTCTGCGAAGCCCGAGGCCGCGCGTGCCATGCCATCCTTCAACCCCGACATGGTCGTCTCGAAGCCCCTGGCGGTCGCTTGTGCCGTCTGGTCTTCGATCATGGCGGGTGCTTCGATTGCCTTCGATTTACTGCCTGACATGATGGTGCCTCCCGGCCGGCGGCACGTCCGTCTCTGACCTGCCGCGCGCCGTCGAATGAATTGCCAACTCTTTTGCTGCACCGCAGCATGAGGAGGATATAGACCGCAACTGCCGGTGGATCAAGGGATTTTTGTGCGGCGCACAAATTTTCTTGGTATGCGTCAGTCGGCGGGCGCGCCGATCATCACAGGACTCGACTGTAACCGGTTCAATTTTTTCCCTTTTTGCGCCAATTATAACTGGACAGTTCGGCTGCCCGCTTCGTAAGGTTGTGCGGAAACGCAGGGGTGCGCAACGGATGAGGTCGGGCCTTCGTCGCCGACGCACAACAATTATGCGTCTTGTTGCAGCTGCGATAAGTTTAGCCGGGCTTGGCCTCGCTGCTACAGAACGGGCCGCGGCACAGATTGGTTCCGAACGCTACAGTTCCATCGTAGTCGATGCCGCCACAGGCACGGTCTTGGAGGCGGCCAATCCGGACGCGCTGCGGCATCCGGCCAGCCTTACCAAGCTGATGACATTATACATGGTGTTCGAGGCACTGCGTGACCGGCGGGTCGCGATGGATCAGTATGTGCCTGTCTCGCCGCATGCGGCCTCCATGGAGCCGTCGAAACTGGGGCTCGTGCCCGGCACGCGCCTTACGGTGGAAGATGCCATCCTGGGGCTGGTGACCAAATCCGCAAATGATGCGGCCGCTGCATTGGGAGAGCTGTTGGGGGGCTCGGAGGACCGGTTCGCCCAAATGATGACGCTGCGTGCGCGGGCGCTGGGCATGAGCCGGACGACGTTCACCAACGCCTCAGGGCTGCCCGACCCTGATCAGCTGACCAGTGCGCGGGATCTGGCCATCCTCGGACGTCGCCTGATCTCGGATTTTCCCGGCTACTACCCCTATTTCGCCACCCGCAGTTTCACCTTTAAGCGCCGCGTCATCTTCAACCATGACCGGATGCTGGAAACCTATCCGGGCGCTGACGGGATGAAGACAGGCTACACCGTGGCGTCCGGCCACAACCTGGTCACCAGCGCCGTCCACAGCGGGGTTCGCCTGGTCGGTGTGGTGCTGGGTGCGGCGTCAAATCCCGAGCGGGATGCTCACATGACGGCCCTCCTGGATCAGGGTTTCGAGGAGTTGGACGTGCCTCCCGAGAGGCGCACGACCGTTGCTAGCCGTTTGCCGTCGCTGGTCGGCACGGCTCACGCAGCGACGCTGACATTGCAGCCGGTGCGGGCGCGGGGGACGCCCATGTCGGCCTGGGCGATCCAGGTTGGCAGTTTCGGCACCGAGCGGGCCGCGCGCGATGCGGCCGTGCACGGGCGTCGTGCCGCCGATGGCGGTGATGTGCGGATCGAACCTGCCAGTCAGCATCGTCGCACCATCTGGCGCGCGCAGGTGACCGGGTTGACTGCAGCGGAGGCGCAGAGCGCGTGTGCTGAGCTGTCCCGCCGCAGATCGGCTTGTATCGTGCTGCGCGCAGACCAACGTCAGGTCGCGAGCCGCTGAACCCGGTCAGCCGCCGCGCCTGATAGAGCGAACGCCGGTGGCATCCGCGATCAGGGCAGTGTCAGCCATGCCAATGAACAGCCCGGTTTCGATAACCCCGACGGTCTGACCGATCAGGCGGTCGCGGCTCTCCGCATCGGTGATCGCACCAAAATCGCAATCCAGGATCCGGTTGCCGCCGTCGGTGCAGAACAATTGTCCCTCGGCGTCGCGGCGCGGTTGTGGGTCCACGCCGAGCCCACGCAGCCGGTCTGCCGTCGTCTCCCAACCGAAGCCCACCACTTCGACTGGCACCCGGGTCTTTGTTCCCAGCCGGTCCACCAGCTTTTCGTGATCGGCAACGATGACAAGGCGCGCGCTCACCGAGGCGACAATCTTTTCCCGTAGCAGCGCCCCTCCGAGGCCTTTGATCAGGTTCAGCGTTCCGAGTTCGATCTCATCGGCGCCATCGATCGTCAGGTCCAGCCGGCGATGATCCGCAAAGGTAGTTAACGGGATTCCTCCGGCACGCGCCTGGGCAGCGCTGCGCTCGGATGTAGGGATGGCACGAACCCGAAGGCCGTCATGCACCCGGCGGATCAGCGCCTCAATGGCGTAATGGGCCGTCGAACCGGTGCCGAGACCAATCACCATTCCATCCTCAACCATTGCGGCTGCGGTCTCGGCTGCAGCCCGCTTCTCCTCGTCCCGACGTGTCACGCGCGCACCCGGGTCACCCGTAATCGATTGTTCTCCGCCGTCACTCACACTCTCCTTGGTCACGTGCGGTGGGCCAAACCATACGGCTCAGGTTAGCGCGGGTGCTACGGGTCGGCTATGCCGCAGCATCGCGTGGTTGCGCTTTGCCGGAGTGGTTTCGTTCGATCCCCACCACATGAGCCGCCGGACGTTGCTGTTCGGATACCTGCGGCAATAAAGGTGCGATCGCCCGTCTTGCAGGGTTCAGGCTGGAGTGCGTTCCCGGCCAAGCCTTCGTCACCCTTGCGCCCAGCCTTGGCGTTGCGCATCTTGCGACATTGGCCGCGGCCGGCGCGGCACGTGCGGAGCGATGCAGCATGGACGGGGGAGCCGACGCAAGGCGGATAACGATTCACGCGCCGGACGATTTCGCCGGAATGCATGCGGCCGGGCGGCTCGCAGCCGAGACGCTCGACATGATCACCCCCCACGTCAAGCCGGGCGTGCCGACAGGAACACTGGATGTTCTGTGCCATGAGTTCATCACGGCTCATGGTGCCGTCCCGGCGCCGCTGAATTACCGTGGCTACCCTAAGTCGATCTGCACCTCGATCAACCATGTTGTCTGCCACGGTATTCCTGGCGATCGGAAGCTGGAGAACGGCGACATCCTTAATATCGACGTGACGGTGATTCTGAATGGCTGGCACGGCGATTCGTCGCGGATGTACGTCGCCGGCAATGCATCAACGCGCGCGCGCAACCTGATGGATGTGACCTACGAGGCGATGATGCGTGGTGTCAGGTCGGTGAAGCCGGGCGCGACGCTGGGCGATCTTGGTCACGTGATTCAGAATTATGTCGAGAGCCAACGCTTCAGCGTGGTGCGCGACTTCTGCGGTCACGGAATCGGCCGACGCTTCCACGAGCCGCCGAATGTGCTGCACTTCGGCAAGCCGGGTGAAGGTCCGTTGCTGCGGCCGGGGATGTTCTTCACCATCGAGCCGATGGTGAATGCCGGCAGGCCAGAGGTGAAGGTATTGGACGACGGTTGGACCGCGGTGACACGCGATCGCAGCCTGTCGGCCCAGTTCGAGCATATGGTTGGCGTGACCGAGACCGGCTGCGAGATCTTTACGCTGTCGCCAGCGGGGTACACCAAGCCGCCGTACGGAGCTAATTGAGCTAGCTGGAGGAACCGAGATGAACGATCATACGCCGATCAGCAAGACGATGGATGTTGCCGTCGCGACCAAGGAGAACGCGAAATACGTCTCAGGTCGTCGTGCGTACTTTAAGTATCGGGATCTGGGGGTCACCCAGGGCACCAACGGTTTCATGCGCGCTCAGGTGACCTCGGCTGAGCAGGGCATGTCGCAGCCGACCGGTTGGCACGTGCACAAGTGCCAGGCGCAATTGGTCTATATGCTCAGCGGCTGGGTCGATCTGGAGTTCGCCGATCGCAAGGTGCGTATCCAGGCCGGGGATTCCATCATGATCCCTGGCGATACGCCGCACAACGAGACGGGCACGTCCGACACTTTTGAGTTGCTGGAGGTTTCAGTGCCCGCAGACATGGGAACCGAGCCCTGCGCTCCACCGCCCGGGCGTTAACTTCGGTGCAAGACCACGCTCCCATGCTTGGGGTGTGGCAAAGGGTCAGCGCACTCAGGGGGTCGCCGAGGCCTTATCACTGTTCAATGCCTCGGCCGAAGGTGATGTACGTCTTCCCGGCGTAGACGGACACCGTTCGCGGTTGCGCATGCGGCTGCTGGCGGCGGGCCCGAATGCGCTCGCGGACCACGAGATGCTGGAGATCGTGCTGTTCGCCTTGCCGCGGCGCGACACCAAGCCGCTGGCGCGGGTGTTGCTGGCCCGATTCGGCAGTTTTGCTCGGGTGATTTCAGCGCCCATACAGGATCTGCTGTCGGTTGATGGCCTGGGTGAGGCGGGGGTGGCAGCACTCAAGTCGGTTCACGCTGCCTCGCTGCGCCTGTTACAGGCGGAGATCATGGGTCAGCCGGTGCTGAGCAACTGGGACCAGCTGATGGCCTATCTCGGCGCAGAACTCTCGCGTGAGCGGGTTGAGCAATTCCGCGTCCTGTTTCTGGATAACCGTAACCGCTTGCTGGCGGACGAGGCTCAGCAGCGGGGCACGGTGAACCACACCCCGGTCTATCCGCGCGAGGTGACCAAGCGGGCGCTGGAACTGCATGCCACGGCAGTGATCCTGGTGCACAATCATCCGAGCGGCGATCCGACGCCGTCACGCGACGATATCGTAATGACACAGCAGATCCGAGCGGCGGTCGAAGCGCTGTCCGTGGTGCTGCATGATCACATCATCATTGGCAACGGACGGTGGACCAGTTTCCGCAAGGAAGGCCTGCTGTAGGGTGCGGGCTCCCCACTATTTGCACGCACCAGAATGTCCGTTGAGGTACCAGCCCAGGATTCTCTCGACCTGGCAGGCAGTCGGCCTGCGCCGATGCAGGGCGGGCTGTCGCGCGACATTGATTGGTGTCGATCTTCCGGCACCCACCGATACACGCAAAGTGCCTTGTCGGATGGCCAAGACATACAGAGGTACGGGGTCCAACACGCCGCGAAGGACCCGCGCACCGATCTGTGCAACGCGGTCTCGATACGCCGCAGCGAGCATCGGCGTACGCGAATGGTACAGGCCGACCGCCAGGTTCCAATCGCCTTTGGCAGGGCCATGGTAAAGGTCCACCAGGAGGCGGGCTGCGAAGTCGGCATTGAGGATCGGATCGAACGCGTCCTCCAGTGAAGTAAACGCTGCGGGATGTAGAGAGACGTCCACCTGCGTGCAGCCAATGTCGATGTAGCGATGTCGCGACCCCTGCAAGTGCACCCACGCGACGGCGGCGGCTTTGCTCTGCAGATAGAGACCCCTGCCGTCCGCGTTGATTGTCCACGGCCACGCACGAATGTCCTTCAGCGTTGTCACCGGTCGGCCGCTCTCGGCCCTTGCGATCGCTTCCAGCAGACCGGGCGGTAGATGATGCTGCTGTTCGGCGTTGCGCACTGCTGAGCCGCAAAGTGCGCTCTGAGCAACGTCCCATTCCTCGGAACCGGCCGGTCTGTTCTCCGGGTTACCGGCCCACGCCGGTGCGCTTGGGACGGCAAGAACGCCCAGGATCATTATCACAAGGATCGATGCACGCAGCCAGGCGCACAATGGCAGTGCCACGAGACACAGAGCGGCCATGACGAGGAAGCCGCGGGCGCCGATTTGCTGATAGAGGGGGCCTGAAATCAGGGTAAGCAGCGCTGTCGCCAATCCAACGCACAACGTGCCATAGACCGCTTGCGCCGTGGCTGCCAGACGCAGCGGGACCACCAGCACGATGACCCGCATGCACGCGAGATGCAGCAGGGCAAATGTCAGCCCGTGCATGGGCTGAGCAACCGCCAACAAGAAGGGTGAGGTGGTGCAGGCCAAAATCGACCAACGGATCACGCCTGCCGCAGCCGCCAATCCACACCCGCCGCCCGGGCCGATCCGCCGGATCAGCCATGGACCTATCAGTAGGAATACGAGCACCTCCGCCATGACGGATTCGGACCAAAGAAGGCCGATGGTGTGCAGGCTGATCCCGGCCGAGCGCCAGTAGATCACCGCGAAGCTGTCGTTCAAGGCATGGCTGCCCTCGACCAAAGCGGCGATGCAGAGGATGCGTCGAAATGGGGCAAGTCGCAGCAGCAGCGCGCAATCGCGCAAATTGACGGTGCGGAACCCGGAACCGACGGGTTGGAGGCTACCAGGGCTCGGAAGCAGCAAACCTGTGCCGCCTCCGAGGAGCAGCAAGAGACCGCTGACCCAGACAATGCTCGTCAGACCTGTGCTTGCCGACCATGCACTCAGGAAGGTGCCGGAGATGAATGCGGCGGAGCCACCGGCTCGTAGCCAGCCATAGTCAAACCTCGCCCGCGTGATTTCGCTTTGCCGTGCAGCCGTGGTGGCGAGCGCGTCAGACACTGGGACGATTGGCGCCAGGGCCGCGGCGTGAACCAGTGCAACCGACAGCAGCCCACGAAAGCCGGCGATCGTCAGATACCCGATGCCAGCCGCGGCGGCAGCAGTGGCGCACATGCAAAGGCCGAGGCCATGGAGCCGCCATCGATCAGCGACATGAGCGAGTGCCGGGCCGGCCAGAACCCGTATCGCCGTGGATGCCGCCAGGACCAAGCCGATTTCGCCCGACTGCAACCCCCGTTCCGCAAGCAGTGCAGGGAGAAAGGGCGACTGCACACCGAACGCCGCGTAGAGGAGGGCGTAAACCGCGAGGAACCTGACGAATACCAAGGAAGGCCAGCGCATGGCCGAATGCTACGACTGGCCTGAGCGGCGGCCGGACGTTCGAAAGCGGATCACTATCAGCGTGCTGGTTCAGTGCCCGACCGAGACCGCTCGATGGGTTTGGCAACGGAACGGCGTGAGGTCGGCGCCGGACTGCGCGGTGAGCCGATGAGTTCAACGCAGTCGGGCAACTGGCCGAGGATGAGCCTGCCGAGTTCCTCCAGGTCTTTGGCCTGCGGGAAACTCATTCGCCAAAGCAGACCTATGCGCCGATGTGCTTTGGTTGCGATGAGCGGTCGCACCTCCAGTTGCTTGTGTCGCGCTGTCAGGTGAGGCACGGCCATCGCGGGCAGCAGCGTGCAACCAAGTCCTGCGGCGACCATCTCGGATATCGTCTCCAGGCTCGTTGCCCGAAAATCGTCGCTCGGGCTTACGCCGTTGCTGAATTTCTCGCCGCACACTTCGAGTGCCTGGTCGCGCAAGCAGTGGCCTTCGTCGAGCAACAGCAGGCATTCGCGCTTGAGCTCACGCTCCGTGACCACTGGCTGATTGCTCAACTGATGCCCAGGGGCGCAGGCAAAGCAGAACGGCTCCACGAAAAGCGGCATCGTCCGATAGCCTTCCGTGTGCTCGGGCAAGGCGATCAGAACAACGTCGAGCGCATACCCATCCAGTGCGGCCATGAGGTTAGCTGTCAGATCTTCCCTCAGCACCAGTCGGAGCGCGGGGAAGTCCTGGTGCAGCCGTTCGAGTATCAGCGGCAGGATATACGGACTTAATGTCGGGATGATGCCAAGGCGCAGGATACTGGTGAGCGTGCCGTGGCGGTGGCGCACTAATTCGGAGATCTGGTCGGCTTCCTCCAGGATGCGGCGCGCATGTGCAACAACCGCCTTGCCGATCGGGGTGAGAGTGACGAACCGGGTCGTGCGCTCGACTAGCGGCACGCCAAGGTTTTCTTCCAGCTTCCTCAACTGGCTGCTGAGCGTCGGCTGCGTGACCCGGCACCGTTCTGCCGCCCGGCCGAAATGGGAAAGATCGGCGACCGCGACGAGATACCGCAACTCGGCCAGCGTCATCGTGTCCTCCCTCCTATTGGCGCTGCCTATTTATGAAATTGCATATTTAGATTGGACAAATAGACCAGGGCTGGCAAGGCTAGCGGCAGAGCTTCCAGGGTCGGCTTGTCCTGATTGGAGAAATGGGCTTGCCCATGACGTGGCCAACTTGGTCATGTGGATGGCCGGACGCCGATTTCTGGCGGAAGGCGCGTCGCCGTTCGACGGGTCGGTTGGGGCAGCGTCCCCGTGGCGAGCAGCCATCGTGAGAGCGACGACACGTTGGCATGCTGATCGGCGCCCCTGGATGAATTCACGTGGTGTGGTAGTGTCGCTGCTGCGAGCGATATCCGTTTGGTTATTCGGGAGGATCAACAATGGCAAGTAAGGACGACATCGGATTGATGGCCCACCTGATGCGCCGGGCCGGCTTTGGCGCCAGCAGGGACGAACTCGAGGCGCGGGCGGCCAAGGGATACGATGCAACAGTCGACGAGCTGTTGAGCCCGGAGACGCAGCCGGCGGTCGATCCGTACACGCTGCTGCGGTATCAGCCTGCTGCATTGCTGCCTGGCGGACAGCCGCCGATGGGCAACGTCAACTACATGTACTATCTGGTGAACACGCAGCGCCCGCTGCAGGAAAAGATGGCGCTGTTCTGGCACCATGTCTTCGCCACCGGCAACTCGAAGGTCGACAACTATGACCAGCTGCTGGAACAGATCGAACTGTTCCGCAACCACGGCATGGGGAACTACCGCGACCTGTTGCTGATCATCGCGAAGAACCCAACGATGATCTTCTGGCTCGACAACAACCAGAATCATGGGACGGCGGTGAACGAGAACTGGGGCCGCGAGCTGCTGGAACTTTTCAGTCTCGGCGCCAGCAACTACACCGAGGTCGACGTGCGCGAGGCGTCGCGCGCTTTCACCGGCTGGACCTTCGAAACCAAGCTGCCGCGTCTGCCGTATGGCCGCTTCCCCTGGAAGTTCGAGTATCGCCCGGAAGACCATGACGATGGCGAGAAGACGTTCCTCGGCCACAAGGGCAACTTCAACGGCGAGGACATCATCAACATCATCGTGCAGCAGCCGGCGTGCGCAAAGTTCATCTGCCGGCACCTGTACAACTTCTTCGTGGCTGACGAACCGCAAGTGCCCGCATGGCAGATCGAGGCACCGCGCGATCAGGCAGCGATCGATTCGATGTGCAAAGTGTTCATGGAATCGAAGTGCGAGATGAAGCCGCTGCTGCGTCACGTGTTCACATCGGACTTCTTCAAGAACGCTCGCTACAAGCACCTGAAGTCACCGGCCGAGGTGGTGGCCGGTACGTTGCGCCTGGTCGGTGGCTACGAGCTGCCGAAGCCGGGTTATGGCGAGTTGTCGATGCAGCCGTCCTACATGGGCCAGGACCTGCTGAACCCGCCGTCGGTCGAGGGTTGGCACACGGGTCAGGAGTGGATCAACAGCGGCTCGTTGATGTCGCGGATCAACTTCGTCGCGGCGCAGCTGGGCAATCCCGACCTCCCGGGCGTTCAGGCAATCATCAAGCGCCTGAAGGCCCAGGGCACCAAGACGCCCGAGCAGCTTGTCGAAAACTGCCTTGATCTCCTCGGCCCGGTCGAGGTGGGCGCCGACACCAAGAAAGAACTCGTCGACGCGGCAAAGCAGTGGGGCGACATCAGCTGGGACAACGACGCCAGCGCGAGGAATGCCACTCAGCGTGCCGCAGAGATAATGCAGCTGATTGCGGCGACCCGCGAATACCAGTTCGGCTGAAACATGACACGGAACGGATAGGAGGAACTAATCTATGTCGGCAACGCAGCAATCGAAGGATCCGGTGCTGGTCGTGTTGCAGCTCACCGGCGGCAACGACTACCTGAACACCGTGATCCCGTACAATAACGGCCTCTATAAGGACAACCGCAAGGCGGTCGGCATCAGCGACAGCGACATGATCCACCTGGATCAGGCGCACGCCATGCCGAACTACATGGCGCCGCTGAAGAAGTTCTGGGATGACGACAAGCTCGCCATCATGCATGGCGTCGGCTATCTCGATTCTCCGCGCTCGCATTTCCGCTCCATGGACATCTGGCACACCTGTGAGGCCGAGAAGGTCGGCACCGAAGGCTGGCTGGGTCGCGTGGTGCGCGAGTTCGATCCGAAGAAGGAGAACGTCGTCACCGCCGTCAGCTTCGGCCCATGCATGTTCCGCGCGATGTCGGTGCCCAACGTTCCGGTCGCCTGCGTGGGCGGCCCGCTGGAGCAGTATGGCTTCCTGCCCAGCATCCGTGACCAGGCACAGCGCCTGAAGGTGCTGGAGACCTTCGCGCACATGTATCAGCCGATCGAAGGCAGCGGGGTGATGGACTACATCGGCACCACCGGCCTCGATGGGCTGAAGGGCGCCGACATCCTGAAGGTAGCGCCGGGCTTGTACAAGTCCGACGTGAAGTATCCCAACACCACGATCGCGCAGAAGCTCCGTGGCGTCGCCCAGGTGCATCTCGCCAACCTCGGCACCCGCGTCTTCTACTGCGACCATGGCAGCTTCGACTCGCATGCCGGCCAGGCGCCGTTGCATGCCGGTCTGTGGACTGCGGTCACCGAAGGGCTGGAAGCCTTCATGACCGACCTGCGTCAGCACAACGCGGCTGACAATGTTATCGTGCTGATGTTCTCGGAGTTCGGGCGCCGCGTGCGCGACAATGGCTCTGGCACTGACCACGGCGCCGCCGGTGCGACGTTCGTGCTCGGCGAGAAGGTGAAGGGCGGACACTACGGCGAATATCCGTCGCTGGACGCGAACAAGCTCGTGCAGGGTGACCTGAACCCAAGCATGGACTTCCGCAGCATCTACTCGACCATTCTCGACAAGTGGCTCGGTCTGAATCCGGCACCGATCGTGAATGGCACCTACGAGAAGCCGGCCTTCCTGCACTGAGCTGGCCGATGACTACCCCTCCCGTTCCGATCGAACGGGAGGGGCGTGATCTTGCGATGTGACGGGAGGGAATTATGGCGCTTACGACGGTTGTCCGCGGCCGGGCTTATGATTGGAGCCATGCCATCGGGCGCGCTGCGGCGACAGGTACTGGCTTCAACTACATCCAGACGATGTGCCTGGGTAACAACAACGACCTTTACACCGCCAACCGTGGCAATGAGAACAACTTCGGCATGCGGGTGAACCGCATTCAGTTGGGCGGACCGGGCGACGAAGAACTGATGGCTGAGTTCTTCCAGCACGGCGAAGGTGACGGCAAGGCAAGCTGGCCCTTCGGCGTCGCAGTCGGCAACGACGGCCGTGTCTTCTGCTCGGATGAGTGGACCAACACCATCTCGGTGTTCGATCCGAATGGGAAGTTCCAGTACAAGTTCGGCAAGACCGGCAGCGGCGATGGCGAGCTGATGCGTCCGGCCGGCATCGCGGTCGAGAAGAACGGCAACGTCATCGTGGTCGACAGCGGCAACTGCCGGCTGCAGGTGTTCACTCCAGAGGGCAAGCTGGTCGCGCAGTGCGGCAAGGCGGGCTCGGGCGATGGTGAGTTCAACCAGCCGTGGGGAATCACCACCGACAAGGATGGCAACATCTACGTCGCCGATTGGAAGAACCATCGCGTGCAGAAGTTGTCGCCGCAGGGCAAATTCCTGATGAAGATCGGCACCTATGGCGAAGTGCCGCATTCGGATGACAGCTACGCCGTAACCTACCTCGGACCGTACATCTCCAGTTTGCCGGAGTCACACTACCCGAAAGCCGGACTGCTCAATCATCCGACCGATGTGGCCGTGGATACTGACGGCGACATCTATGTCACTGACTGGGGCAACCATCGGGTCAGCATCTTCGAGGCAGACGGGACCCCCCTGACCAACTTGTACGGCGACGCGCACGTGTTCTCGAAGTGGGCCCAGCAAAGCGTCGATGCCAACCCGGATATGATGAAGGCGTATCGACGGGTCAACAATCTGCAGCCGCTGTGGCGGTTCTGCTTCCCGACTGCCGTCGATTTCAATCCGGCGACGGACGAGATCATTGTGGCCGACAGTCAACGCAATCGGCTGCAAGTGTACAAGAAGGTTCGCGACTACCAGGACTTCCAAGCAAACCTGTAGACGTGGGATGATGGGCACATAGTGCGACCAGCGCCATGTGCCCATCGCCCAAAAAGCGGCTCACTTCGTTTCTGGAAACCTACCGCGTCGGCTGAGGCTACCGGTGCATCATTACCGGGATAGTCGCACGATCGAGCACGTGCCGCGTGACCCCTCCCAGGAACAGCTGGCGGAGACGCGAGTGGGAATAGGCACCCATAACCAGCAGGTCACAGCCGAATTCATTGGCGGCTGCCAGTAGTCCGGCGCCAACTGCATTGCCGACCGGGGCAAATGCGGCACGGTCCGCATTAATGTCATGCATCGCAAGATAGTTCTGCAGTTCCGGTGCGAGCGGACCACGCCGCTGGTAATCCTCTGACCAAAGAATACGGACAGCCTCGGCGCGTTCCAGCCACGGCAAGGCTGCCAGCACGGCCGAAGCCGACTGGGCAGTGCCGTTCCAGCCGATGCACATCCTGCGGCCGATGGCCGAAGGGGCAGTCGCCGGCGCAATCAAGACGGGTTTCGCCGAGTCGAACAGCACAGCATGCAACGCACCGGACGAAGATACTTCGCTGTCGCTGGCCGGATGCGGTACGACGACAAGATCGGCCAATCGCGCCGCTTGGCCAACGATTTCTGGTTCCTGTCCTGTGACCACGGCAAAGCTCGCCGTGGGTGATTTGGCATCAGGATCTCCATCGGAGACGGCCAAGCCGTGTTGCGCGAGCAGTCTGGTCACCAGATCACGTAAGTTATTCGCGCGGTCACTGTTGGAACCGACGTGCAACACCGCCAGATGTCCCGCCCATATGCGAGCTGTGAGCGCAGCAGTCGAGCAGACGGCCTCCGCAGTGTCAGCGGTCTGCAGCGGCAGCAGGATTTTGCGGATCGTTACTCCGCCCGGTGTCTCAGCGCACATGCTCAAACAGGTCTCGCCATTGCGAGGCAACATTAACCAGAAGGTCGTGAGCAGCTCGCTCGGTATACGCGCCGGATCCTTCTATCAACCCGGCTATGGTATCGTCATCAAGACACACGCCGATCCGGCGGCCGTTGCGCAATGGGTAGAACTTGCCGGCGCGCCGCTCGATCACGGTGAAGCTGTGTCCATCGGATACCAGTAGATAGTGCTCCTGCTCAGCGATGATCTTCAGCATTGGTGGCCTCCCCGGCAATAGCAGGGGCGATCCTGGTTCTAGTTCTTGAAGGCCCTAGAGCGTTTGACCTCGGATTTCGCCAGACATACAGCGGTCAATGGCAGCGGCAGCCCAAGGTTAGGGCAGCCGCCTGTCTTCGATCAAGGACAATCAGAGCCGCTGTGAGGTCGCATCGGCAACGCCTGTCTCGGCGAACTGCCGATGGATCGGCGGAGAATTGATTTTCATTGGCCAGATTGCCTTATTGTGCCCGGCACATGGAACTTTCAAGCAGCTTTTGTCCGGCCGTTGCGTGCTGGTTTACCAGCTATTTCGCTGCGCCGACGCCGGCCCAGTTGCAAGCCTGGCCGGCGATTCAGGCGGGCCGACACACGCTCATTGCCGCGCCGACCGGGTCGGGCAAGACGCTCGCTGCGTTCCTGGCGGCCATCGATGGGCTGGTCCGCCAGGGGCTTGATGGGAAGCTGCCGGATGCTACCCAGGTGGTCTATGTCTCGCCGTTGAAGGCGCTGTCCAACGACATTCAGCGCAACCTGGAGGTGCCGCTTGCCGGCATCCGGGAGGAACTCTGCCATTGCGGCCTTCCGGATGTGGAGATCCGCACCTGGGTTCGCACCGGTGACACGCCTTCGGGCGAACGTGAGCGCATGCGTCGCCGTCCACCCCACATCCTCGTCACTACTCCTGAATCACTTTACATCCTGCTGGGCTCCGTCTCGGGCCGCGCCATGCTGAGGACCACGCGGACGCTTATCGTGGATGAAATCCACGCTATGGCGGCTAACAAGCGCGGCGCCCATCTGGCGCTATCGCTGGAACGCCTGGCGGCGCTGTGCGGGGACAATCTGGTGCGTATCGGGCTGTCGGCGACGCAGAACCCGATCGAGGAAGTCGCGCGTCTGCTGGGCGGCGCCGCCGCCAAAGATGTGGCCATCATCGACACCGGCCATCAACGCCCGCGCGAACTGACACTGGAAGTTCCTGAGTCGCCGCTGGAAGCCGTTATGTCGGCCGAGGTTTGGCAACAGGTCTACGACCGACTGACGCGGCTGGTGGAAGGACATCGCACCACACTGGTCTTCGTCAATACGCGGCGCATGGCCGAGCGCGTGGCGCGGCAATTATCCGAGCGATTGGGCGAGCAGGCGGTCACGGCGCATCACGGCAGCATGGCGAAGGAGCACCGTCTGTCAGCCGAGCAGCGGTTGAAGCGCGGCGAACTGAAGGCGCTAGTGGCGACCGCGTCGCTGGAACTCGGTATCGATATCGGTGACGTGGACCTGGTCTGTCAGCTCGGGTCGCCACGCTCCATCGCCAGTTTCCTGCAGCGCGTCGGACGGTCGGGACACGCCGTAGGCGGCACACCAAAGGGGCGGTTGTTCCCGCTGTCGCGCGACGATCTCGTCGAATGCGCAGCGCTGCTTGATTGCGTCCGCCGCGGTGAGCTCGATCGGCTGACCATTCCATATCAACCGCTGGACGTGCTGGCGCAGCAGCTCGTGGCCGAGGTCAGCGCGCAGGACTGGTCGGAGGACGCGCTGTATGACCGGATGCGTCGCGCGTGGCCGTATCGCGATCTGCCACGCGACGACTTCACTGCCGTTATCCGCATGCTGGCCGAAGGGTTCGCCACCAGCCGAGGCCGACGCGGAACGCTGATCCATCACGACGCGATCAACCACATGCTGCGAGGCCGGCGCGGTGCGCGGCTGACCGCACTTACGTCCGGCGGGACAATCCCGGACACGGCTGATTACCAGGTTCTGTTGGAACCGGAGAATCAGACGATCGGCAGCGTCAACGAGGACTTCGCCGTCGAAAGTCTTGCCGGCGACATCTTCCAGCTCGGCAACAACTCGTATCGCATCATGCGTGTCGAGCGCGGCATCGTGCGCGTGGAAGACGCGCGTGGGCAGCCACCGACATTACCCTTCTGGCTCGGTGAGGCGCCTGGCCGCAGCGATGAACTATCCGTCTCGGTGTCGCGCCTGCGCGCCGCAATTGCAACGCGGCTTCGGCACGACAGGTCTGGTGACAGCGCACGAGGTTGGCTGGTCAACGAGCTTGGCATAGCGGCGGCATCGGCCGAACAGATCGTCGACTATCTCAAGGTATCGTTCGCGGCGCTCGAATGCCTGCCCACCCAGGACACGATCGTGCTGGAGCGCTTCTTTGATGAAGCAGGCGGTATGCAGTTGGTGATCCACTCGCCGTTTGGTAGCCGACTGAATCGCGCCTGGGGACTGGCCCTGCGCAAACGCTTCTGCCGCAGGTTCAACTTCGAACTGCAGGCCGCGGCGACCGAGGACAACATCGTACTGTCACTGACAACCGCACACAGTTTCGACCTGGCCGAGGTGGCATACTATCTGCGATCGGATAATGTTCGATCAGTGCTGGTGCAGGCGCTGCTCGACGCACCGATGTTCACCACGCGCTGGCGATGGGTGGCGGGCGTTGCACTTGCTCTGCCGCGGTTCCGCGGCGGCAAGAAGGTGGCGCCTCAGCTCGCGCGTATGGAGGCGGAAGATCTCGTCGCCAGCGTATTTCCCGACCAGATGGCCTGCGCGGAGAACATTGCCGGTGATCGTGAAGTCCCGGATCACCCGCTGACCAACCAGGCGATCGCCGATTGTCTGCACGAAGCGATGGATATCGAGGGGTTGGAGCGGCTGCTTGCCAGGATCGAGTCTGGCGACACGCGCGTTGTTGCCCGCGACCTGACACAGCCGTCGCCGCTGGCCATTGAGGTGCTTTCGGCGCGGCCGTACGCCTATCTTGACGATGCGCCGCTGGAGGAAAGACGGACGCAGGCGGTGATGGCTCGCCGCTGGATGGCTCCAGAAAGCGCAGCGGACCTCGGTCGTCTTGACCCCGAGGCGATTGCCCGCGTGCGCACGGAGGCGTGGCCCGATCCGGTGAACGCCGAGGAATTGCACGACGCGCTGCTCTGGCTCGGGTGCCTGAACGAGGACGAAGTATCGGCCGCACCGGAATGGCGTGGCTGGTTGGCGGCCTTGGCGAAGGACAGCCGGGTAAGCCGGTTGCGCATGCCACAGGCAACGCTGTGGGTCGCGGCTGAACGGGCATCGCAATTTGAAGGTTTGCCCGACAATACCGATACGCTCGCCGATATTCTGCGCGGCCGCCTGGAGGGGCTTGGCCCGGTGACACAGGCTGCGCTCGCAGCGCCGCTGGGTCTGGAAGCTGACGATGTCAGCGCCGCATTGGTCGCATTGGAAGTCGAAGGTTTCGCGCTGCGTGGCCACTTCGCGCCCGGCAGCAATGCCGAGGAATGGTGTGACCGTCGGCTGCTGGCGCGGATTCATCATTACACCGTGCGTCGACTGCGAGCCGAGATTGAGCCGGTCGCTGCGCGCGACTTCCTTCGCTTCCTGTTTGACTGGCAGCGGGTCACGCCGGAGACGCGACTGGAAGGCCCCGATGCAGTCTCGGCAGCCGTGTCGTTGCTGGAAGGGTTCGAAGCGCCGGCAGGCGCGTGGGAGACAGAGATCCTGCCGGCGCGCATCATCGGTTACGAGCCGACATGGCTCGACGACATGTGCCTGGCCGGCCGCATCGCATGGGGACGGTTGACTCCCGGCATCAGGGCAAGCGGGCCAGTGCGGACAACGCCGATTGCATTGCTGATGCGCCGACACGTGGCGTTGTGGAGCTCGCTCGCGAGTTTCAACGCTGACGTTCAACCGAACGGACGAACTCAGGCGGTGCTCGACTGCCTGAGGGTTCAGGGGGCTCTGTTTTTCGAGGAACTGGCCGAAGCGAGTGGCCTGCTGCGTCCGCAGCTCGAAGAAGCACTCGGCGAGCTTGTGTCGCTCGGTCTGGTCACATCGGACAGCTTTGGCGGGCTGCGCGCGCTACTGGTACCGTCCGATCGCCGCAAGCCATTTGCGGGAGGGACGCGCCGTCGTCGCATCATGGGCTTTGGCATGGAGGACGCCGGCCGGTGGTCGCTGATGCGGCGCCCCGGCATAGACAGTCAGGCCCAGGCCTCCGCGACGGAATTCGTGGCGCGCGCACTGTTGCGTCGCTACGGCGTGGTGTTCTGGCGATTGTTGGCGCGCGAAGCCGATTGGTTGCCGCCGTGGCGTGATCTGCTCCGCATCTATCGCCGACTGGAGGCACGGGGCGAAATTCGCGGCGGTCGCTTCGTCGCGGGATTCGCCGGTGAGCAGTACGCGTTGCCGGACGCCATCGGACTGTTGCGCGAAGTGCGGCGTCGGCCGCTGGCCGATGCGTTTGTCTCACTGTCCGGTGCGGATCCGCTGAATCTCGTCGGTATTCTGACGCCCGGTGCAAAGCTCGCTGCAGTCACGGCCAATCGGCTATTGTACTGCGATGGGCTGCCGGTGGCATCGCTGTCTGGAGGCGCTGTGCAGTTCCTCACCACACTCGACACCGCCGCTCAATGGCAGGCGCGGAAGATGTTGCTGCGCTCTGCATCGCCGGCATTGCTTGCCGATCTCGGATGATGGCCGGATTGGGTGGGCCATGACCAGCGGGACAACAAGCCGGGTGGCGATCCGCCGCGTGGCGTGATGCACGACGTCATCGTCATTGGCGGTGGCCACAACGGCCTGGTCTGTTCGGCGTACTTGGCGATGGCGGGCCTTAAGGTGCTCGTGCTGGATCAGCGTCCCGTCATCGGAGGTGCTGCGGTCACCGAGGAGTTCAGCCCGGGCTTTGCCAATTCGGTCGCGGCCTACACCGTCTCGCTGTTGAACCCGAAGGTCATTCAGGATCTGGACCTGGCGGCTCATGGCTTGCGCATCGTGCAACGTCCGATATCCAACTTCCTACCCCTGGATGACGGCCGCTTCCTGAAAGTCGGTGGCGACCGAACCAAGCAGGAGGTCGCCAAGTTTTCGACACGTGACGCAGAGCGTCTCGATGATTATCAAAAGCGTTTGGAAGCTATCGCGGAGGTTTTGCGCTCGGTTGTCCTGGAGACACCACCGAACGTCGTCGCAGGCGAACCACTCACAGCGATCGCCCAACTGTTCAAGTTCGGCAAGACGGCCAACAGAATTCGCGGCCTCGGGATCGACCTGCAGCGGGATCTGCTTGACCTCTTCACAGCTTCTGCCGGCGACTTCCTCGATGGCTGGTTCGAGAGCGCACCGATCAAGGCGGCTTTCGGCTTCGATGGCATCGTTGGCAACTATGCAAGTCCTTATGCGGCGGGCTCGGCTTATGTGCTCCTGCATCATTGCTTCGGCGAGGTGAACGGCAGGAAAGGCATGTGGGGCCACGCTATCGGCGGAATGGGCGCGATCACCCAGGCCATGGCAAAAGCCGCATCCGGGTATGGCGTAGATATCAGGGTGTCGAACCGGGTGCGCCGCGTCCTGGTGGCGGACAACCGCGCCATCGGCGTGGAAACGGACGAAGGCGAGACAATCCGCGCCGCGGCCGTCGCGGCGTCGATCAATCCGAAGCTTCTCTACCTCAACCTCGTCGACCCGCTTGCCTTGCCCGACAAATTCCGGCGGCGCATGCAAATGTGGCGCTGCGGTTCCGGCACGTTCCGCATGAACGTGGCGCTTGCCGAGTTGCCAGATTTCTCTGCGCTGCCCGGTCGCGTGTGTGCCGAGCATCATGCCTCGGGCATCATCATTGCACCAAGCCTTGCCTACATGGAGCAGGCATATTTTGATGCACGTTCCTTGGGTTGGTCGCGCAGGCCGATTGTCGAATTGGTCATCCCATCGACGCTCGACGATACGCTCGCACCACCTGGACAGCACGTAGCGAGCCTGTTCTGTCAGCATGTGGCGCCGGAACTGCCAGACGGTGCGTCATGGGATGACCATCGCGAGACCGTTGCTGACCTTATGATCGAGACGGTCGATCGTTATGCACCGAATTTCCAGCGCTCGGTACTTGCGCGCCAGATTTTCTCTCCGCTTGACCTGGAAAGGACATTCGGCCTGGTCGGTGGCGACATATTTCATGGCGCACTTGATCTGAGGCAACTTTTTTCCGCGCGCCCGATGTTGGGTCACGCCGACTATCGCGGCCCGATCCCAGGTTTGTACTTGTGCGGCTCGGGCGCGCATCCGGGTGGCGGCGTCACCGGTGCACCTGGTCATAACGCAGCGCGCGAAATCCTGCGTGACTTTCGCCGTCGGCGGCTGCGCCGGTTGTCGTAGCTGCCTGGACCAGAAGGTCTACCGAACTGCCGATACCACTCTGCCTGTGCCGACGCTGTTGCTAAGCTTTGGCTCGCCTGGCTACGCAACCGATGCCATGAAAGAGGGGTTCCATGTTCGCAAGTCCAGATGCGGCCCAACTGGTCGAACTCGCCGCTTCCATCAATCTTCACCTCAGCCATAAGGAAGCTGAGCTTTATCTGCCCTTCGTTCTCGATGCCCTCCGTGGATTGGATGCGTTCGTGCAATCGCGCGCCGAGGAGGCCAGACCGCCACTGCTGTTTCCTGAACGCGGCCCCGGCTATCGGCCCTCGCTTAGCGAGGATCGGTACCAGTCCTGGCTTTGGAAGTGCGCGATTGGCGGCTCTGATCGCGGCCTGCTGGGCGGCAAGACGGTAAGCTTCAAGGACCACATCAGCATAGCGGGCGTTCCGCAGGTGTTCACATCGCAGGCCATGGAAGGGTTCGTTCCGGATGTGGATGCGACCATTGTCACCCGCGTGTTGGCGGCCGGTGGCAAGGTGGTCGGCAAACACATGATGAACGGATTCATGGGCGACTACGGCAAGCCGCTCAATCCACATAATGTCCAGCGGATCACCGGCGGCTCCTCGTCTGGTTCCGCGGCCGCGCTGGCAGCGGGCGAAGTCGATATTTCATTCGGTGGCGACCAGGGCGGCTCGATCCGACTGCCAGCGGCGTTTTGCGGCTTGGTCGGGCTGAAGCCAACCTTTGGGCTTGTGTCACATTTTGCCTGCGGTTTCGCCGCTGAGCCCAGCGTTGATCATGTCGGCCCGATGGCACGCATGGTGCCGGACGTCGCCGCCGCCCTCCAGGCGGTGGCCGGCTACGACGACAATGATCCGCGTCAGCGCCGCGGCATCCCGGAGAATATCGACGCACTGTCCGACCTGGATGGCGGCGTGCGTGGCGTGCGAATCGGCATCCTTGAGGAGGGCTTCGCCGAACCGATCGAGCCGGGCGTTGCCGACGGTGTTATGACGGCCGTAGCTACATTGGAGCGGTTGGGTGCGGAGGTCAGCCGGATCTCGGTGCCGCAGCATGCGCAGATCGATAGCGTGTATGCCGCTTTGGTGCTCGAGGGTGCGCGGGCGATCCACGACGTGGGCTTCTTCGGCGTCGGTGCGAAGGCCTACTATCCCGCCTCGGTCATCACCGCGATCGACCGGATGTGGCGCCAGCACGGTGACATGCTGCCGCCGCGCGCCAAGGTGAACCATCTGTTAGCCGAGTTGTCGCGCCGCAACTACCATGGCGGCGTCTACGCCAAGGCGCACAATGTGCGGCCGTCCTATGTCGCCGCATTCGATCGAGCGCTGGCCCGGGTCGATGTGCTGGCACTGCCGACGGTGCGCAACATCGCGCCGTTGGTGGAGGATGATCCGACCGATCTCACCGAGGCGATACTGGCCAATCTGCGACGCAACTGGATGGTGCTGCCGATGGCCTATAACACCAAGCCTACGAATTACACTGGCCACCCGGCACTTGCGGTGCCGTGCGGCAAGGTGGAGGGCATGCCTATCAGCTTGCAGCTCGTCGGCAATTTCCTGGCGGAGCCATTGCTGCTGCGCATCGCGTATGCGTACCAGAAGGCGGTGGATTGGGACGGGATCACCGGCGTGTCCTGATCATTCATTCAGCACGTCCAGTGGTCGCTCTCGCTCAACAGGCGCGGGTTTTGTGATCCGGCGCGAGCTGGGTCTCGCCATCGCTGGATGTGGCCAGGACAACCCGAGCGCGGAATGCGAATGCGAGCAGGCAATCGGCGAATTGCGACGGCGACTCTCGGCTAAAGCTGCCGCGTTCCCTCTACCATCCATGGGAACGTGCTCCTGGGGAGGCCGGCAGGCCCTGGAGGACGCCTGTTGCTCCCGACACCTTTGTCTATGATGTGGAGCTGATCATCGAGGCTGCGGCTGGCCAACAGCGGTGGACTCGGCAGTTCTTTGGAGAGCCACGATGAAGTTCGGCGTTTTCTATGAACACCAACTGCCACGCCCTTGGTCGGCCACCAGCGAATTCGACCTGTTGCAACAGTCGCTCGATCAGTTCCAGTTCGCCGACCAACTCGGCTACGACTATGCTTGGGTCGTCGAGCACCACTTCCTCGAGGAGTACTCGCACTCCTCCGCGCCGGAAGTGTTCCTGGGCGCGGCAAGCCAGCGCACCAAGAACATCCGGCTTGGACACGGCGTGATCCAGCTCACCACCAACCAGCCGCAGCGCGTGGCGGAAAAAGTCGCGACGCTGGATCTGTTGTCAGGCGGCCGGGTGGATCTCGGCATGGGCGAAGCGGCGGGTCCGGCTGAGCTGCACCCGTTCGGCGTGCGCGTGCGTGACAAGCGTGACCGTTGGGAAGAGGCGGTGCGTGCCATCATCCCGATGTTCACCCACGACAGCTGGGAGTTCCACGGCCAGTACTACGACTTCCCCGCAAGGAATGTGATTCCCAAGCCGTTGCAGAAGCCCCATCCCCCGCTCTGGGTCGCCTGCTCCAACATCCGGACCATAGGGGATGCCGGGCAGTGGGGCATGGGTGCTCTCGGCTTCAGCTTTGTCTCACCGGAGGCGGCGCGCGCATGGGTGCATCGCTACTACAACAATCTGCTGCATCGTCCGCAGCCTCTGACCGACTACGCCACCAATCCCAACATTGCCATCGTCAACGGCTTCATGTGTGCACCCACCGACGAGGAAGCGATCGCGGCAGCGTCCGGCTGGACCTTCTTCATCTTCGCTCTGAGTTACTACGGCCGTAAGGGCATCGACGCGCCAGGAACCGGCGATCTCTGGCGCGAATATCAGGACTGGCGGCAGACCGACAAGGCGAAGCAGGCGCTGCGCAATGGGCTGATCGGCTCACCGGATACCATTCGCAAGCGGCTGCGCCAGTTCGAGGACGCGCATGTCGATCAGGTCATCCTGCTCAATCAGGCCGGTCGCACGACACATCAGGCGATCTGTGACAGTCTGGAGCTGTTCGCTCGCGAGGTGATGCCCGAATTCCACGAGCGCCAACCCGCGCAGGACACGTGGAAGGCCGATGTGCTCGCGGGCCGTATCGTGTTGGAAGAACTGGAGACGGATCAGTACGACCTGTATGCACACCAGAACGAGGACATCGTCCGACTTACGGCAGAGCAACTGAAGCAACGAATGGCGGAGAAGGAGAGAGCGGCACAGGGCGCCGACTGAATGCGGGGTTTTGTCGGCTGTCTCATAGCCCTGTTGCTGTCGATGTCCGCAAACGCCGCCGATTTCCCCGCGCCGTGGGTCGAACTGACCAGCGACGGCGGCCTGGACGTGCGGGCGGTCGTCGCTCCGGGAATGCCATGTCCGGAGGTCGCGGCCGACAGGATCCATCTGGACTCGAACACTCGTGGCAGCGCCGATACGAATTATCCAGTGCACGTCTGCATCGCTCACAGCTCCACCTCTGCGCGCCGGATCACGGTGGACGGCATGGCGGTCCCAACCTTGCCGGCGGATATCAAGCGGATCGTGGTGATCGGCGATACCGGTTGTCGACTGAAGGGCGACTTCATCCAGGACTGCAACGACCCAGTGAAATGGCCGTTCGCACGAGTGGCGCACCTCGCCGCTGCACGCCATCCCGACCTCATCATTCATGTCGGCGACTACCACTACCGGGAGGCGGCCTGTCCGATGTCCCGACCCGGCTGCGCAGGCAGTCCGTATGGTGACAATTGGGCCGCCTGGCAGAAGGACTTCTTTGATCCCGCCGGGCCGCTGCTGGCGGCCGCTCCCTGGGTTATGGTGCGCGGCAATCATGAGCTCTGCGGTCGTGGCGCACAGGGCTGGTTTCGGCTGTTAGATCCGCATGCCTATGCGGACCAATGTGTCAATACGACACCGCCCTATGCATTGCGCATTGCCCGGCTGCACCTGCTGGTTTTCGATAGCTCTGATGCAAACGATTGGTCGGTCGATGCCGCCCAGGTCGCAGTGTATCGGGCGCAATTGCAGACGCTGCTGGCAAATGCGCCTCCGCGCGCCTGGCTCCTGACTCACCGTCCCGTGTGGGCGCTGGCGCAGGACCCCGGCCAGCCGGGGGATACTGTGAATGCGACGGAACAGGCGGCGATCCGCGGCCTCGTGCCAAAGAATCTGGACATGGTGATATCCGGTCACGTGCACCAGTTTACCAGCTACGACTTCGGCCCGCGGCGTCCGGCCCAACTGGTGGTGGGCTCAGGGGGTGATACCAGTGATGCGCTTTCGCAGCCGGCGAGGCCAGGCATTCCCATCGACGGGCTGAACATCCGTCGTGTTCTGGCTATCCCGGACTATGGTTATTTCGTCCTTCAGCGCGCCAAGCGAGCCTGGACCGGTACGTTGTACGGGATAACGGATCAGCCGCTCGCGCAGTGCTGGCTGCATGAGCGCGACGTAACCTGCCATTCTGCCGGGCGGTGATGGCCGATCCAACGCGCGAAGGTGCCTATGATCTTCTGACGGCGGTCTTCGACCGGCACCGTCCGCTCGACGAGGCGTTGGACGCACTGTCTCAATCGGATGCCCGCGACCGGGCGGCAGCGCATCGGTTGGCCGCCGCTGTGCTGCGACGGACTGGGACGCTCGACGCCGCGCTCGAGCCATTCCTCCGCAAGGAGCCGCCCGACACGGTGCGTCGGGTGCTGCGCATTGGTGCAGCCGGCCTGCTGTTTCTGGGAACGCCGGATCATGCCGCCGTGGCGACCGCGGTTGCTTTGGCGCGCACGCGCGGGCTCGCACCGTTCGCCGGTCTGGTGAACGCCGTGCTGCGACGGGTTGCCGAGGCGGGCAGTGCGCTTCTCGCGGACCTGGATGCACCGCGTCTCGACACGCCGGCCTGGCTTTGGGCTTCATGGGGTGACAAGGCGCGCGATATCGCAATTTCGCATCAGCATGAGGCACCGCTCGATCTCACTTTGAGAGGCGACGCCGTCCCTGCCGGCGGCCGACCGACGCCCACCGGTTCGGTCCGATTCTCCGCAGGAACGCGGGTCACCGATATTCCCGGTTTCGAGCGCGGCGAATTCTGGGTGCAGGACGCCGCCGCCGCGTTGCCCGCGAGGCTGCTCGCCGCCCGCCGCGGCGAGAGTGTCGCGGACTTGTGTGCCGCGCCTGGCGGCAAGACCGCGCAGATGGCGGCTAGAGGCGCCGCCGTTGTCGCGGTGGAACGCGATTCCGTGCGGCTCGCGCGACTGCGGCAGAACCTGGAACACTGGCACTTGCAGGCCGAGGTCGTTCAGGCCGATGCAGCTTCGTGGTCGCCTGGCCGCCTGTTTGATGCGGTTCTGCTCGATGCACCTTGCAGCGCGACCGGCACGATTCGCCGTCACCCAGACGTGCCGCATCTCAAGCGCCCGCGTGACGTGCGTTCGCTGGCCGAGGCGCAGGACCGACTGCTGCAGGTGGCAGCGATGATGCTTCGTCCTGGTGGCAGGCTGATCTATTCGGTGTGCTCGCTGCAGCCGGAGGAAGGTGTACCTCGCGTGCGATCGGCCATCTCTGCCAGCAATCTACACCATGACCCGTTCACCGCGGCGGAAATCGCCGATCTGCCGGAAGCACTGACATCTGACGGCTTCCTGCAAACATCACCGAACATGTGGTCTGAGACGGGTGGGATGGACGGCTTCTTCGTTGCGCGAATGGTGAAGGACTGAGCGCACTCCTTGTCTTCAGCAAACGCGCCTGTGTACAACCGATCATGGCTCAATCAGGATCTGGTCGAATAACTGTTGCGCCAAGTCTGCTGGCTGCGGATTTCGCGCGTCTGCACGAGGAAGTTGCAGCGATCGAGGCCGCGGGAGCCGACTGGCTGCATCTTGACATCATGGACGGCCACTTCGTCCCGAACATCAGCTTCGGTCCGCCCATCCTGCAAAGCCTGCGTCCACATTGCCGTCTGCCGTTTGACGTGCACCTGATGATCGAGCCGGTCGATCCGTTCGTCGCGGCGTTCGCGGATGCCGGGGCAGATCATATCCTGGTGCATCCCGAAGCCGGCCCGCATCTTCACCGCACGCTTCAGCTTATCCGCAGCCACGGAAAACGCGCTGGCGTCGTATTGAATCCGGCGACGTCGGTCGAGGCCATTGCATGGGCTCTCGATCTCGTCGACATCATCCTGGTGATGACCGTGAATCCTGGATTCGGCGGGCAGGCATTCCTTCCGTCGCAGTTGCCCAAGGTCGCCGCGTTGCGCCGGATGATCGACGCATCGGGGCGCGCGATCGCGCTATCCGTCGATGGCGGCATCTCGCCGAAGACGGCGTCAGACGCGGTTGCGGCAGGCGCGGATACATTGGTTGCCGGAACGGCAGTGTTCGGCGCGAAGGACTATAAGGCGGTGATTGCGGCGCTGCGCGGTGAGGCGCCGGCGTGATGACCGGCACAGATCCGCGTCGCTGGCTTCGCGATGCGCGTCGCGTCATCGCGCGACTGCCAAATCTGCGCATGGGGCGGGTGCCGGATGCGCCGGCTCTCCCAGTCCGCGACCCATGGCCTGGTGACCCGGGCCGTGGGGCAAGGCTGTTGCGCGGTGAACTGGAACTCGGCGGCGGTGTACGGCCGCTGCGGCCGGGCGGCTGGGGCGGAGCGTCCGGTTCGCTCCTGCTGGACGCGGCGGCGCATGGTTTCACCTGGTTGCGCGACCTGCGTGCGCTCGGTACCGACGCGGCTCGGTTGCGTGCGCGGGCACTGGTGGCAGACTGGGTGAATGCGCCGCCCACTGAGCCGATCGCGCATCGGCCGGACATCGTTGGCGCACGTATCGCCGCGTGGCTCGGGCACTACGACTTCTTCGCCGCCACCGCGGACGATGCGTTCCGCCAGCGGCTGATGGCACGGTTGGTATCGGATGCCCGGGGCCTGTCCGCGGCGCTTCCGGCCGAGGCGTTGGACGCCCGGGCGCTGACGGCGCTGAAGGGGTTGATCGCGGCTGCCGTGGCACTGCCAGAACATGTCGGCTTTCTGACACGAGCATTGCGGTTCTTGCCGCAGGAAATCGTCCGTCAGGTGCTGCCCGACGGCTGCCATGCGGAACGCAGCCCCGCGGCGCAACTGGCAGCCTTACAGGATCTCACGGAAATCCGCGCGCTGTTGCAGGCCTCGCAGACCCAGCCGCCCACGGCACTGACGGGAGCGATTGAGCGAATGGCGTCCGCGCTTCGCGTGCTGCGCCATGGCGATGGCGGTCTGGCGTTGTTCAACGGCAGCCGGGAAGAAACGAGCAGCCTGATCGATATGGCGCTGACCCAGGCCGGGCGCAGCAGCCGAGGCCCTTCGGCCTTGTTGGACGGCGGCTTCCAGCGACTTCAGGCCGGGCGCAGCGTGCTTATCGTTGATTGCGGCGCGCCGCCTCCACCCGGTGTCGATCGCTATGCCCACGCCGGCACCCTGTCGATGGAACTATCGGTCGGTCGCGACCGAATGATCGTCAATTGCGGTGCGGTCCCTGCTGGCGGACCGGAATGGCGGGACGCAACGCGGGCGACTGCTGCACATTCCACGCTGGTCATCGCCGATGTCAATTCCTCGGAACTGAAGCCGGACGGTCTTGGTCGGCGCCCGGTGCTGGTGGAGGCGCAACGGCAGGAGGCCAATGGTGCCCATTGGCTGGAAGCCAGTCATGACGGCTGGAAGAAGCTGTTTGGCGCAGTGCATAGGCGTCGGCTTTATGTAGCGGAGAGTGGTGAGGACATCCGTGGGGAGGACGTGGTGGAGGCGCCGACCCCGCAACCGTTCACGCTGCGCTTTCATCTGCATCCCGAAGTGAATGCCAATCTGCAGCAGGATGGCGAAGCGGTGCTGCTGCGCCTGCGCTCCGGGGGTGGTTGGCGGCTCCGTGCCGATGGCGCGCGTATGAGCCTGGAGGAAAGCGTCTATCTCGGCGGCCAGGAACCTCGCCGCACCGAACAGGTAGTGCTGACCGGTTACGCTGATGGCCCGCAACAGGTGAAATGGGCAATCAGCAAGGTCGGCTGAAGGTTATCGAAGTCACCAACGTCGACTTCTCCCTGGTGCACTTCCTGCTGCCGCTGATGCGGGTGATCCGCGAGCGCGGTCATAAGGTCATCGGTGTCTGCGCTGATGGGCCGCTGCTGGCCCAGCCGCGCGCCGAGGGCTTCCAGATCGAGGCGCCGGCGTTGGAGCGCACGGTTTCGCTTGTGGCACACTGGCGCGCCTTCCGCGCCTTGGTGCGCCTGTTCCGTGCGGAGAGGCCGGACCTGGTTCACGCCCACATGCCGATCAGCGGTTTTCTGGCGCGCTTGGCGGCTTGGTGGGCGGGGGTGCCGCGCATCGCGTATACCGGACACGGGTTCTGGTTCAATTTTCCAGGCTCGTGGCCGCGCAGCATACTTGGTTTCTCGATGGAGTGGCTGGCGGCACGCGTCACTGACACATTCCTGACCGTGAGCGAAGCGGAGGCGCAGGACGCGAGACGGCTGCATATCCACCGGCGCGCTATCGCGATCGGCAATGGCCGCGACCCGACGCGATTTCGTCCCAACCCGGTGGCCCGTCAGCGTATCCGCGCAGCGCTTGCTGTGCCGGAGCGGCAGGTCGTGGTGCTGGCTGTGTCGCGGCTGGTCTGGCACAAAGGCTATCCCGAACTCGCCGCCGCGATGCGCGTGCTTCCCGATATGGCGCTATGGGTCGTGGGCGAGCGCCTGGTCTCGGATCGCGGCGAAGATATGATGGCATTGCTGCAGAACGCCGGCCTGGGCTGCCGCCTGCGGCTCCTCGGCTATCGTGACGACGTGGCTGACCTGATGGCGGCGGCCGACATCTTCGCGCTGCCCACCCGGTTTGAGGGCCTGCCGATGTCGGTGATCGAGGCGATGCTGACCGGTCTGCCGGTGGTTACAACCAATGTGCGCGGGCCGGCGGAACAGGTGCTGGCGAATGTCACCGGCCTGTTGGTTCCACCCGGCGATCCGACGGCGCTGGCGGGTGCGCTGCTGCGTCTGGCCGCTGACCCGGAGTTGCGTGAGCGTATGGGCGCAGCCGGACGCGAACGTGCGCTGCAGTGCTACGACGAAGCCAAAGTGCTTGCGCGCACGCTGGACCTGCTGGGGTTGTAGGGCTATCCCGCGCCGTATGACCGACATCGTTCCCATCCGTCGCGCATTGATCTCGGTTTCCGACAAATCCGGTCTGGTGCCGTTCGCTAAGGCGCTTGTTGCCCGAGGTGTCGAGATCCTATCCACCGGCGGATCGGCCAAGGCGCTCCGCGATGCAGGCGTTATGGTGAATGAGGTGTCCGAGCAGTCCGGTTTTCCGGAAATTCTCGACGGTCGGGTAAAGACGCTGGTACCGCAAATACACGGCGGCATTCTGGGCAGGCGCGACAGTGAAGAACATCTGGCGCAGATGGCAACGCACGGAATTGCGCCAATCGATCTTGTTGCAGTGAACCTCTATCCGTTCGAGGCCGCTGTGGCGCAGGGTGCCTCAGAGGATGCATGCATCGAGAACATCGACATCGGCGGCCCGGCGCTGATCCGCGCAGCCGCAAAGAATCACGAGTTCGTCGTCGTGCTGACCGAACCGGAACAGTATGCGGCGGTGCTGGCGGAGTGGCAGCAACGCGGTGGCACCACGTTCGCATTGCGCCGACGGTTGGCCGGTGAAGCTTATGCGCGCACCGCTGCCTATGACGCAGCAATCGCCGCCTGGTTTGCCGAGCAGCGCGGCGAGGCATTTCCGCGGCGGTTGACCATCACTGGCGCGCGGCGGCAGACGCTGCGCTACGGCGAGAACCCGCACCAGACGGCGGCATTCTACGGCACCGGAGAGCGGCCGGGTGTCGCCACGGCAAGGCAGCTGCAAGGCAAGGAACTGTCTTACAACAACCTGAACGACACCGATGCCGCGTTTGAATGCGTTGCGGAATTCGACGGACCTACCGTGGCGATTATCAAGCATGCCAATCCGTGTGGCGTGGCGACTGCACCGACGCTGGCCGCAGCTTGGGACAAGGCGTTCTTGTGTGATCCAGTGTCGCCGTTCGGCGGCATTGTTGCGGTGAACCGCACGCTCGATCTCGCCGCGGCAGAAAAGATCTCAGCGATTCTTACCGAGGTTATCATTGCGCCGGATGCCGATGACTCGGCCAAAAAGCTGTTGGCGCGCAAGCGGAATCTGCGTCTGCTGTTGACCGGGGGCATGCCGGATGCAGCGGCATCGGGGCTGACCTTCCGCAGCCTGTCTGGTGGGTTCCTGGCGCAGACCCGCGACCACGGTGGTGTTGAGCGAGGCGATCTGCGCGTTGTGACTCAGCGTGCGCCGAGCGAAGCGGAAGTCGCCGACCTACTGTTCGCCTTTCGTGTCTGCAAGCACGTAAAATCGAATGCGATCGTCTATGCCAAGGATCGCGCCACTGTTGGGATTGGCGCAGGCCAGCCCAGTCGCGTTGACAGCGCGCGCATCGGTGCTTGGAAAGCCGAAGCAGCAGCGAAGGCGGCGGGCCTCGATATGACGCTGACACGCGGCAGCGTCGTTGCATCCGATGCATTCTTCCCGTTTGCGGATGGGCTGGAAGCTGTGATCGACGCCGGCGCGACCGCTGTGATTCAGCCGGGCGGATCAGTGCGCGATGCGGAGGTGATTGCCGCAGCCAATGCCGCCGGCGTGGCGATGGTGTTTACCGGCATGCGGCATTTCCGGCACTGAGGGCTGTTGCTTGGTCGTTATTAGACCCTGTTGAGCACCACCGGCACATCGCACCGTAAGGGGAATAGATATGGTTTGATAATCTGAACTCTGTCCCATAAGCTCGCCTGTGAACATAAAGACCGGCGCTTGCTCGGGGAGATTTAGTGCGAGCCGAATAAGCCGACCGCAGAGGCGATCTGACGCGTGGGAGGCGCAATGCCAGTGAAGCGAAGCCGGCGCCATTTTTTGAGCCATCTTGGTATAGCAGGCATTGCCGGCGCGGGCGGGCTCGCGGGTGCGCGTTTCGGTAGCTCAGGCAGTTCATTTGCGGCTGATCCGCCGCCGGAAGTCACCACCATTACTATTGAAAAGGCGCCGAGTACCTGCCTTTCGCCGCAATACATGGCCGCAGATCTGTTAAGGGCTGAAGGGATTTCAGAGATCCGTTACCAGACGATTGACAGCGCCCCAGCATCGGCGGTGGCGCACAATCAGTTGGACTGGGATATGGACTTCGCACCGGAAATCATTGAGGCCGTTGATCACGGTGCCCCCCTCACTGCTGTGGCTGCAGCGCATATCGGTTGTTACGAGTTGGTGGCGCACGACCACGTTCGCAGCATTGCCGCCCTGAAGGGCAAAACGGTCGGCTGGTCCCCCAGCTATGCCTCATCCAAGGACCTTGTGGCCCTGATGACGAGCCTTGTCGGCCTTGATCCCAACAAGGACATTCACTGGGTGGACGATCGAACAGCCGATCCGATGAACCTGTTCATCGACCGGCAGATCGATGCATTCCTGGCCGTTCCACCCCAGACCCAGGAACTTCGTGCGCGCGGGATCGGCCATTCGCTGGTCAACAGTGCCACCGATCGTCCGTGGTCGAATTATTTCTGCTGCATATTGTTCAGCAGAACAGAGTTTGTCCGGAAATACCCGGCAGCGACCAAGCGCATCGTTCGGGCTTTTCTAAAGGCTACGGACCTGTGCGCTTCCGAACCGGCACGGGTCGCTCGGCTGATGGTCGAGCGGGGGTTTACCGAGCGTTACGACTATGCCCTGCAGACTCTGCAGGAGTTGCCCTACGGCGTGTGGCGGGATCACGATCCCGAGGACACGATGCGCTTTTTCGCGCTGAGGCTGCACGAAGCAGGGCTAGTCAAGTCCACCCCCGACCGAATCATCGCCGAGCATACCGACTGGCGTTTCCTCAGAGAAATCAGGCGTGAACTAAAGGCATAAACTCGTATCGGATGCCATGGAGGTCGCGATGCCAATCGATCACAGTCGGCGCCGTTTCCTAAGTCAACTTGGTATCGCTGGGTTCGCAGGCGTCGGTGGGTTGGTGGCCGCCGGCTCCGACGGTCGGCTCGCTTCATTCGCCGCCGACCGGCCGCCGGAGGTCACTACGCTCCGCATGTCGACGTCTCCGGCTACGTGCCTGGCAGCGCAGTACATGGCCGAAGATATGCTGCGGACTGAAGGGTTCACCGATATCCGCTACTTGCCGGAGACGGGCGACCAGACACCGACCATGTCGGTGGCCAGCGGCCGGACCGACTGGGACCTGGATTTCTCGCCGGGGATCATCGCGGACGTCGATAAAGGGGCATCCGTAACCATGGTTGCGGGTATCCATCCTGGTTGCGTCGAATTGTTTGCGCAGGAAGACGTTCGCAGCGTGATCGGCCTCAAGAACAAGACGGTGGCGGTGCCGCAAGGCTACTACGTTCCCCAGCACATCGTGAGCCTCATGGCGAAGAATGTCGGTCTCAGTCCGGACCGGGACATTCGCTGGGCACCGGCCGACGATCCGATGGCCGCTTTCGTTAATGGGGGAGTGGATGCCTTTCTGGCTACTGCACCCGAGGCACAGGAACTCCGAGAACGCAAGATTGGACATTCAGTTGTCAACACGGCCACCGATCGTCCTTGGTCACAATACTATTGCTGCATACTGATCGGGAGAACCGAGTTTGTTCGGAAGTACCCGGTGGCGACCAAGCGAATCGTAAGGGCTTATCTTAAAGCCACAGACCTGTGCGTCAGTGAGCCTGAGCGGGTTGCGCGCCTGATGGTGGAGCGGGGTCATACGCCACACTACGATTATGCTCTGCAGACGCTGCGAGAACTGCCCTACGGCGTCTGGCGGGATTTCGATCCCGAGGACACGGTCCGCTTCTACGCGCTTCGGCTGAACGAAGCGGGGTTCACCAAATCCGATCCGCAACCGATCATCGCCCGCAACACAAACTGGAGCTTTCTCAACGAGGTCAGGCGTGAGTTGAAGGCGTAGCCGCACCAACGGAGGTTGCGATGGTTGAGCACAGCGGGCGCCGTTTCCTGGGTCAATTAGGTATCGCGGGTGCTGTGGGTGGGCTTGCCGGCGTTGGGCCCGCTGGTGGCAGCAGATCGTCTGCTGCGGAGCCACCATCAGAGATCACCACGGTCACACCGGAAAAGATTCCCGGCACCTGTATGGCGCCGGCATACGTAGCCGAAGCGCTGCTTCGAGCCGAGGGGTTTACCGACATCCGTTATCGACCCAGAGACACGACTGTCGTGGCGGATGCGCTCGCTGAAATGGACAGCGGTGCTTCCCTCACGTTGGTTGCCGGAATACATCCCGGTTGCTACGAGCTCATCGCGCATGACAACGTCCGCAGCGTTACCGGACTGAAAGGCAAGACAATTGGCTGGTCCCGCGGCTATGTGTCGTCCCGCTACCTGGTAAGGTCCGATGACCAAGTTCGTTGGCCTTGATCCGAACAATGATATCCATCGTAGAGAATTCCGAGACTGATCCGATGACATTGTTCGTCGATCGGAAGATCGACGCGTTCCTGACCAGCGTGCCGCAGTCGCTGGAACTCCACGATCGCAGGATAGGACATAGGCTCGTCAACAGCGTCACCGATCGTCCGCGGTCGCGGTATTGTTGCTGCATGCTGGTCGGCCGGACGGAGTTTATGCAAGAATACCCGATTGCCACCAAACGCATCGTACCTGCGTGGCTGAAGGCGGCTGACCTCTGCGCAAGTGAGCCGGAGCGGAAGGCTCGGCTAATGGTCAATAAGGGGCTCTCGCCTCGTTACGACTCCGCCTTCCAGACCCTGCAAGAGCTGCCCTACGGCGCGTGGCGAGTTTTCGATCCTGAAGATGCGGTGCGTTTATTCGCGCCGCGGCTGAACGAGGCCGGCTGCCTTAAGTCCGCACCGGACCGGGTTCTTGGCGAGCACACGGAGTGGCGTTTTTTCAATGAACTCAAGCGCGAGCTGAAGACCTGAGCGATGCGCGCGGCCGCCATCCTGTTGGCAGCAGCTCTGGCGGGTTCGACGCCCGCGCTGCCTGGTGTTGCCCCAGACAATTCGGGACTCCCGGTCATCGGCCAGGCGCCGGATTTTTTGTTGCGCGCTCATGACGGGACACAGGCGACGCTTGCGCAGTTCCGCGGCAAGGCGGTGGCGCTCGACTTCATCTTCGCCTCGTGTTCGTCCACCTGCCCGATCCTGACGGCGAAAATGGCGACGGTGCAGGATGGCCTCGGCGACGACTTCGGATCCAGGATCATCTTTCTCTCGATCACCGTCGATCCAGAGCACGACAGCCCCGACGTGCTACGGCGCTACGCGGAGGCATTCGGTGCCAACCTTGCGGGGTGGAAATTCCTCACCGGTTCGCCGAATGCGATCGAGGCGGTTGAGCGCCGCTACGGCGTGTTTGCTGCGCGAGCCCCGACGGGCGATGTGGACCACACCAACCTGATCTCTGTGATCGATCCGCGTGGCATGCTGCGCGTGCAATACCTTGGTGTCCGCTTTGATCCCGAGGAGTTGCGCCATGACCTTCTGAGTCTGACGGGGAAATCATAGACCACGTGCAGCAGAACCTCCGGTCGAACCTTTTGGGAGCGTGTAAGGTCGCCTTGCAGGGACACAGGATCGATTTCCGTCTGAGGCTCGCGCCGTTCCGCCGAATTGCCCGTACTCTGACCGGGTTGCGAGGGACGGTCGTTGCGTTGGTTGCGCGGATTCCCGCCCGGGTGGAAACCAAGCTTCTGGTCGCTTTCCTGGGGATGGTGGCGCTGCTGGTGGCCTTGGGCGCGGTCGGCCTGAGCGTCCTGGGCGCCGCAAACCAGCGCACGAACGACCTGATTGCACTGCAACGCAAAATTGCAGTTTACCGCCAGGTCCAGCAGGACACCACGACCCAATTGTACGAGGTGTCATCGGCAATGCTGTTGTCCGATGACAAGGCGCTCGCGACCGCGCTGCGCAAGCTCAACCAGTTCGACTACGATCTCGAACGGTTGCAGTTCGTAACGGCCGAGGATGTGGCGCTCTCCAGCCAGGTGAGGCGGACCTATGACCAATTTGTCGCGGTCGTCGGCGAGGTCGCCGAACACTACCGTGCTGGTCGGATTGCGGACGCCCGTCAGATCCAATTGCGACAGGCGGGACCACTCGCCGATCGCCTCGAGCGCCTGACCAACCAACTGGTCAACCGCGCGGAGGCCGAGATGCTCACCAGCATCACAACTGGCCGGCGATCCTACACATCATCACAAACGGCGGTCATCGCCTTCGTGTGCGGCAGCGTCATCCTCGCGCTTGTCCTGGGTTACGTGATTTCCTGGTCGCTCATCGAACCAGTCACTCAGATCGCGGCGCGGCTGCGACGAATTGCCGAAGGGGATTTTTCGCAACGTGTGCGCGTTACTAATCGCGATGAACTCGGCGCCTTGGCGGCCGACGTCAACCGTACTTGTGCGGAGCTTGGTTATCTGTACGAGCAACTTGAGGCGGCCAGTCGGCACAAGTCCGAATTCCTTGCCAATACCAGTCATGAACTGCGGACACCGCTGAATGCTATCCTGGGCTACACGGAACTTGTGCTTGACGAAATTTATGGGGAAGTTCCCGCGAAGATCCGCGAAGTGCTGGAGCGGGTTCAGAGCAATGGTCGTCATTTGCTGGGCCTGATCAACGACGTGCTTGATTTGTCGAAGATTGAAGCTGGACAATTGTCCCTGTCCATCACCGAATACTCTATGAAGGAAGTGGTCGAGACAGTGATCGTAGCAACCGAAGCACTGGTCGCGGAGAAGCAGCTGGCCTTCGCTACCACCATCGCAGATGATCTGCCAAGAGGCGAAGGCGACGAGAGACGGATCACGCAGGTGCTGCTGAACCTGGTCGGGAACGCCATCAAGTTCACCGAATCTGGTGGGATAGAAGTTGACGCCACCTTGTCGGATGGCGCTTTTCAGGTAGCTGTTTCCGATACCGGCCCTGGAATTGCGGCAGAGGATCAGCAGGCTGTGTTTGAGGAGTTCCGACAGCTCGACAGCTCCAGCACTCGTATCAAGGGTGGCACCGGCCTTGGTCTGGCGATTTCGAAACGGATCGTCGAGCTGCATGGTGGGCGCATCTGGGTCGAGTCAGAGCCGGGAGAAGGGTCAACGTTCCGATTCACGCTGCCGGTGCACGCCTCTGCGCGGAGTGTTGCACCATGAGCAAGCGCATTCTCATAGTTGAGGACCAGGAGGATAATCGGCGCATTCTTCGTGATCTGCTGACCAACGTAGGCTTCAAACTGATCGAGGCAGCTACCGGGGAAGAGGGCGTGCGGCTGGCCGAACTCAATCGTCCCGATCTGATTCTGATGGATGTGCAGATGCCGGTCCTCGACGGCCACGAGGCCACGCAGCGGATCAAGTCGCAACCGGAACTCCGAAGCATTCCGATTATCGTGGTTACTTCATATGCGCTGAGTGGCGACGAGGCAAAGGCGATGGCAGCCGGCGCCGATGCCTATGTGGCCAAGCCATTCAGTCCGCGTGCCCTGCTTGCCACCATTCGGCGGTTTCTTCCAGATCCGGCGAGCTGATCCGATGCGGTCGCCGCCCTTGATCCTGATCGCCGACGACAACGCTGCGAATGTCGACATTTTGCAGGCGCGATTGGCGGCCAAAGGCTATGCCATCATCACGGCAATGGACGGAGAGCAGGCGCTAGCCAGCGCGCAGGAGAACCTGCCCGATCTGATTCTGCTCGACGTCATGATGCCGCGGCTTGATGGCATCGAGGTGACACGGCGGCTCAAGGCAGACGCTGCGGTTCCCTTCATGCCGATTATTCTCATTACCGCAAGGGCCGACGTGAAGGACGTTGTGTCGGGGCTCGACGCGGGCGCAGACGACTACCTGACAAAGCCCGTTGACCATTCGGCGCTACTGGCACGCGTACGCTCCATGCTGCGCATCAAGGAACTGCACGATACCGTCGAGGCCCAACGACAGGAGCTGAGATCGCTCAACGCCGGCCTTGAGCAGCGAGTGGCGGAGCAGGTTACGGAACTGCAGCGCATGACCCGCCTGCGTCGATTTCTCTCGCCGAACCTTGCGAGCGTGATCATCGCCTCGGGTGACGAAAGTATCCTTGCCAGCCATCGGCGCGAGATCGTCGTCGTGTTCTGTGATCTGCGAGGGTTCACGGCGTTCTCCGAAATCGCGGAGCCGGAAGAGGTGATGGCGGTGCTGCAGGCTTACCACGAGGCGGTGGGTCCCCTGATACATCGGCACGAAGGTACGCTCGTGCACTTCATGGGTGATGGGCTGATGATCCTCTTTAATGACCCGTTGCCATGCCCTGATCCTGCGCTTCGGGCGGTACGCCTGGCGGTTGAGATGCGCGAAGCGGTTGCGGCGTTAGCCTCAGCGTGGCGGCGACGCGGTCACGAAATCGGCTTTGGAGTAGGTATCGCCCAGGGGTATGCAACGCTGGGCCATGTCGGGTTTGAGGACCACATTGAGTATACTGCGATGGGCACGACCACCAATCTAGCCGCGCGACTTTGCGACGCTGCGCGCGATGGCCAAGTGCTTATCAGTCAGCGTGTCGCTGCCGGCGTCGACCACGCCGCCAGCATTGAAGATATTGGCGAAATTCCGCTGAAGGGGCTGACCCGGTCTGGAACCGTGTACCAGGTAATGGGGATGAAATCTCCTCAGGAACTCATCTCATAACCGCTATGCGACTGCCCGATTGCTGCTGCCTGGCGCGATGACGGACTTGGAAGTCGTCTGCAGGCGCTGTGCTTCAGGATCGAGTAGAGGTGATGGGTTCGCAGGGGACGATGGTGAAATCGACGCGGCGATCGACCAGGTCCGTCGCATCGTCGCGGCCTGTACCGACAATCGCGTCCCGCGATCCAGCGCCGCTGGCGGTGATTTGGCGACGCAGGCGAGGGTCAACGCGCAACAGGTACTCGCGGATTCGCTCGGCGCGCTCCGCTGACAAGCGGTCATTCTGTTCCGCGGTGCCAGAGGTGCTGGTATGCCCGGTAAGGTGCAGACAGGTACCGTCAGCCTCGATCCGGCGTGCGATCACCTGCAGCCAATATGGATACGCCGCACTGATCGCGGGGTCCGGCCAGAAGGCCGTAGAGGCCGGGCGAAACAGGAACTTGATCGACAGCTGCCCACGCGTGAGCTGGTAATCGACCATCTGCGAAAAGACCTCGGTCGCCGATTCCCGGTCCCCGAGCGCCCAGTTTGTGAGGTAGAGGCCATTGTAGACACGCAACTGGTGTCCACCGTTTGGAAGACCGGCCGCATCGCTATAGAGGGTGCGCGCCCGCGTGTAGTTTCCATCGCCATAGTCCGCGTTGCCCGACGTGATCAGTGCCTCGGCCTGAAGGTTTTGGAGATAGGCAGCGTCGATCGGGTCGCCGGGTCTGGCGCGCAAGGTTCGCAAATACGCCGCAACGCTGTCGTCCTCCTGCCAGATGGGACTGTCGCGATAAAACGGGGTCGGCGCCGTATCGATGTCCTGTGGTCGCACCCAGCCGCCCGCTGTCGAGGCAATCTTCCCGGTCGAAAGGTCTGCAAGCACGCCATAGACGTGGTAAGCGCCAGGCGGTTGGGACGTGGGATCTACGGCACCCGGGCCGCTGACCGGAGCAATGGCTCCAAGAATAACCAGCGGCTCGCGGGTGAGCGCGTCCGGGGTGAATGGTAGCAGCTCCAATTGCGGGAAGTGCTGTGGCGCAAGCGCTTCCAACTCGTGCTGCATCAGCTTGGTGGTGGCGACCTGGCTGCCGGTTGTCACATCGATCCACGGATCAATCACCACCGGGTAGCGACCCGACGGCGGTGGCGGTGACAGCTTAGCATTGCTAACCAAAGCGGTGGCGATCACCGGAACGCCGTCCTTGAGAGACACCAGGCGGTCAGCGGCAGCCGTCTGTTGCGGCGGGGTCTGCTGCGTGCACGCCACGAGACTCGCCACGAACAGCAGCGCGCAAAGCCGAAAGTGTACCCTGCGTTCGCCTTCAGCCACCCTGGCACCCCTCTCGCAAATAGTCTCGCTCCGCCTCGGACGGCGCTTCGCCAATCGCAAACTTCTGCGCGATGCTTCGGCAGCGCGAACTCACCGCGGTCGCTCTGCCCGGAGCGCGCGGTGTCGGCGGCACTACAACAGGCGGCGGTATTGCGATAACTTCGCGCAGCGCCGGCGGCGTCACGAAAACCGTTGGCAGCTGTAACGGTTGGAGCAGGGGACTGGGCGTGGATTTGGAGAAATGCATGCCCGATGTGTCCGGCATGTCACGTGGCGCAGCAACGCCTGCCGCCGGTTCGCTCATGGCGGATAGTTCATCGGCTTTTAGTGCCGACGATTGGACTCCCTCCGCGCTCGGGTATTGTGGCGGACTTGCCGCGTCCTGAGCCGGCGCGGGCTCCGCGCGCACGACCGGATCTTTGTCTGGGGCCAGGATGTGCGGAATCTGTGTCAGAGCACGCTCGGCTGCATCGCCCGGCGGTGATCTGCTCACGATTGCTGCCAAGGACAGGAAGCGCTTTGCCTCTGCGTCGCGTCCCGAACTTGCAGCCTGATCGGCACGCCGGGCGAGGTGCGATGGTAGATCTCTCACTAATTGCAGGTCCTCGATCGATGCTCGCTCCAGCAAGCCGATGAGCGTCTGAAGAGTTTGCGCAACATTATCGTCTTGCGGTTCCACCAAGCGGTCGTCAGCAATTTGCCGATCCAGCCGCTGCAGCAAGGCGACGATCGGGCGCGCCTCCCGGGATCCCTCGGCTGCAGGCATGACGGCATCCGATCCGGTTGCGCTTGCGGCACAGGCCGGCGGCTCGGTGGCCAGAAGCCCCAAAGCCCCGAGGCCCAGCGCCGGCGCGAGACATCGCAGCGTGCGCTTGAATGCCGAAAGAGTTGGCTTGGCCGACGCGTTGGTAGTCGGTCTCATTTAAGGTGGGGGTTATCTTCTGTGAGCGCACGCGAAGACTAAACGTGCTGAGGAATCGGGTCGCCTCAAAACATTTTGATACAGTCAAGGATGATCCGCAGAAGCAAGTGCACTTCTAGGTTGCAGAGTCTGGAACGATATCAGTCGGCGGCCAGCTGCTCCGCAACGCGCTCCTTGATCGATACGCGCCAGTGGATTCGATCCTCGTTCGGAGGATAATCGCCGGCGGCACGGTGATACGAGCACCGGTTGTCCCAGATCACGATGTCGCCCACACGCCATTTGTGTCGGTATTCGGCGTCAGGCTGGATCATGCAGTCGGTCAGCTCATCGATCAGCGCGTCACTCTCCACTGCTGACACGCCTTCGACCGACTCGATCTTTCCCGGATCGAAATACAACGACTTCCGCCCGGTATCTGGATGCGTTCGGATGATCGGATGGAAAACCGGCGTCCAGTCGCGGTCTTCCTTGTTCAGTAGCTCCCGCTTTTTTCTACGTCCGCCATAGGTGAACGCACCAAGGCGCCCCTCCAGCCGCTGCTTCAGCCGTTCCGGCAGTGCGTTATACGCGGCATAGCCACTGGCAAACAGCGTATCGCCACCGGCGCTGGGAATCGCGAGTGCGTAGAGCTGCGTCGCCTTGAATGGCTCTGCGTCATATGCGCCATCAGTGTGCCAGCCTTCGGCGCCGCGCCGGTAGATCGCATCGATCAGCTTGCCATCGGCGTCGAACTTGTTCACTCCGAGGAGAGTGATCTCCGGCACCTCGGGATGCCGGGTGCTCTTGGATGGGTGCGGCACCACGATGCCAAAACGACGACTATAGTGCAGGAACTGCTCGATCGTCAGCTCCTGGTCGCGCACCACCATAACATTGTGGTCGAGCCAGGCCCGGTAGATCGGCGCGAAGCCCGCATCGTCGAGCGTCTTCACGTCGACGCCGGTTATCTCGACGCCGATCTGTGGTCCCATCCGACGAATCTCAACCACGGCTGTGCCTCGCTAAGAAATCCAGTGTCGCGTCCGCCGCACGATCCGCATGTGTGGCCGCAACATGATATGAGTCGCCAGGCAGAACCAGCAGTTCGGAATCTGGTATCTGCTGCTGCCAGGCACGCATTTCCTCGACCGAACCGAGACCGCTCTGTTCGGTGGTGATGACCAACGTCGGGCACCTGATCTTCGGAAGATCGGCGCGGATGTCGGCGCAGGCGATCGTGCCCATGAAGCCAAGCTGAGTGGAAACCGCGGTGTGGCCCATGAACTTCGCCCACCATTCGACACCTTCCGGCGGGAAGGCGCTGCCCAAGCGATTGCCCATATTTTGCCGCGCCCAGTACTCAACGCCGTGTGTCTCGAACTCGCGGATCAGTTCCGGCACCTTCTCGGCGGCACCGACGCGCAATGGCGGCGGGGAGCCCACCACAGTGAGGGTCATCACCCGCTCCGGACGACGCGCAGCAAACGCCCGCGCGATCGTACCGCCGATCTTAGCGCCAACCAGGTGAAACCGCTCGATGCCGAGATGGTCCATCAGCAGGCAAAAATCCTGTGTCAGCCCATCGAGGCTCCAGGGGTAATCGCGGGGCATCGGTGCCGATGCACCAAACCCGCGCATGTCCGGGCGTACCACGTGATATTGCCGAGAGAGCTTCGGCACCCAGGCGTACCAGGCCAGCCCACTCTCTGCGTTGCCATGCAGCATCAGCACCGTCCGCGGCTGCCGCCACGGGTCGGTGAAATCATCGACCCGGTAGTGCATGTCGAGATCAGGCGGAATGTGCAGCCTGGCCATCTCGGCTATCCCCCTCCTCACCCGAACGATACTTGCGGCACGGCGGGAGGGTCAAATTGGCAGCGTCCGTGATGCCCCGTTATACTGCAGATGACAGCACGGAGAGCCGTCCATGCATCTGTTCGAGCAGCACGCGGTCAAGGATCCTTCTACGGCCGCCGA
>JBKPSV010000229.1:0-13928 GCA_046735215.1 Pseudomonadota bacterium
CATCGAGGGCATCGACTTCGGCCGGCGGGTCGAGATCGGTATTCGCGCCGACCGCTACAAGGCGATGGTGCCGATTGTCACCGGTCCGCTTCGCCTACGAGGTCGGGTGCACGCCGCGGAGGCGCGGCTCGCACGCGCCCATACGACGAGCAAGCTGAAGTTCACGCTGCCCGGACCGATGACAATCGTAGATACTATTGCCGATACGCACTATGGTGACCGCGCGACGCTGGCCATGGCCTTTGCCGAACTGCTGAACCAGGAGGCACGGGCACTGGAGGCGAATGGCGTCGATGTGATCCAGTTCGACGAGCCAGCATTCAATGTCTACATGGATGCGGTGCTGGAGTGGGGGGTGGCGGCGCTGGAGCGTGCGGCCGAAGGCCTCGGATGCACGACCGCCGTGCATATCTGCTATGGCTACGGAATTCCGGCGAACATCGACTGGAAGGGTACTCTCGGTGGCGAATGGCGGCAATACGAGCAGACGTTTCCGGCTTTGGCGGACAGCAGCATCGACCAGGTTTCACTTGAATGTTGCAATTCGCATGTTCCGATGTCGCTGATGCGACTGTTGCCAGGCAAGGATCTGCTGGTCGGGGTAATCGACGTCGCCACGGACCGTGTCGAAACAGCGGAAGAGGTCGCCGACCTGATCGCGCAGGTATTGGCATTCGTGCCGGCAGAGCGGGTGTTCCCCTGCACCAACTGCGGCATGGCGCCGATGCGCCGAGGTGTGGCTGAAGCCAAACTCGCGGCGTTAGGCGCGGGCGCAGCTTTGGCACGTGAGCGCACAGCGGCATAGCCGGCCGCCTCCGCCGGGACTTATCGTGCGCCAGCCCTTACCTGCGGGAGGCATCGCATGCAGGGGAGATCCAGGGGACGGTCGTAATGCAGGTTCAGCCCCAACGCGGTCCATCATCCGCCAATACGCCGAGAGCGCATTTGCCCATCACCTCATGGACCACCATCGGATTCGCCGGATGGAACCGACCGCAGCGCGCGTCCCGATAGAGCCGTTCGAGTTCATCTCCTCGGAACATGCCCCGCCCGCCCGAGATCTCCAATGCCATGTCGGCCACTTTGAAGGCGCCCTCTACACAGCGATGTTTCGCTGCGACCAGCTTCGCCGGCCATAGTTCGCCGTGGTCCCGGTTGTTCGTCCAATCGTCGGCAATCCGTTCGACCTGCGGGATCATCGCCTCCAGTTCGAAGAAGATGCGCGCAGCGATATGCTGTATTTCCGGGTGATAGGCCATCGAACGACCCATTGCCACTGAAGTTTTCTGCTTCACCCGTTCGATTGCCAGATCACGCGCCCGCTCCGCCAACCCGACATAGATGTTGGCAAACAGCGGCTCGAACCAACCAAAGATGGTCAGGATGTATTCGTCGGCGCCAGCAAAACCCGGCTTGCCAATCCGTTGCACGTAGCGATCGGGAACGAACACGCCTTCCAGAAGCGTGTCATGGCTTTGCGTCGCCCGCATGCCAAGCGTGTCCCAGTTCTCGACGATCCGATAACCCGGCGAGTCCCGTGCGACCACGGCAAAGACCATTTTCGGGTCGTTCGGATCGCTAGTATCTACACCGTAGGTGTTCAGCCAGTTCCAGACAGGCGACAAACTACCGAAATGTCGGCGTCCATAGAATCGCCAGCCGCCATCCACGCGCTCGGCGCGTGTCGCGGCGTACAAACCTTCCAGGTCATTGCCTGATTCCGAAAAGCCATAGGCAAAAATCGCGCCTCTTGCAGCCTCCTCGAGCATCCAGGCTAGTGACGCATTGCCTTTGCGCCACAGATCAGCGGCATGGCCAGTTGCGCCGAGATGCATGTTCACCGCCAGGGCTGTCGGAGCAGATCGCCGCGCCAGCCGACGCTGCTCCTGGCATATCTCGCTTAGAGTCAAATCCAGGCCGCCGAACTCCTTTGGCACCGCAGCAAGTAGGTACTTCGCTCCCCGCAACTCCTCCAGATCTTCGAAGAAGAACCGGTTCTCCCGATCATACACTGCGGCGCGCTCGGCGCAGTTGTTTATCACGCTATCAGACAGGATGAACTCGGACATTCGGCACCCCCCCTTCTATTGAGACCAAAGGAGCCTTCTGGTCTGGTCACACTCGGCGGCGCGGCATGAATCGCCCGCCCCCGCAATCACTCTCCTTGGCGCGCATAGCAACGCATTTCGGGTGCCAGCGGCACCCACGACTGCCTCGTTTCGCAGTATATGTTCGCCGTGGGCTTGAAAAAGCTCGTGTCATCCAAAGTGCCGGCTGTGATGTTGATCCGATCCGTATCGTCGCGATACATCATGATCGCTGATCCGCAATCGGGGCAGAACGCCCTATTCAAGCGCTTCGTTGTTGTCCCGCCTGGCCGGGTAAAGATCTGCGGATCACCTGTCAGAGCGATCGAGCCTTTCGGGAATGCGAATACCGTCAGGAACGCCGATCCCGTATAGCGCTGGCAATCCTTGCAGTGACAGGCCACCATCCGAAGAGGCTCGGCTTCGCCCGAATACCGAATGCGTCCACACAGGCATCCGCCCGTAATCTTTGGCATGACTTCCCCCACGCCAACGGTCGTACAACATTACCTGTTCAAGGTCGAAGCCGGAAAGGTTCAGCCTTGCTCGGCGGAAGCTAAGCGCGGGCTTCCAGGACCATGTTGAACGGAGTTTCCGTCGCACGCCGGACCCTGCTGAACCCGCCCGTGGTGATAACTTCCCGCAGTTTCGCTTCACCGGCCTGTGCACCAAGGGCAGCGCCTACCTCTTGGGCGAGCGAGGTCGGAACGCAAACGAGCGTAGAGGCAGCATAATAGATCCGACCGATGGGGTTCATGTTGTCCTCCATCCGGTCACCAGCCATGGGCTCGACGATCATCCACGTGCCATCCGGCTTCAGCGACTGCTTGACGTGCGCAGCGGCGCCGGCCGGATCGCCCATGTCGTGCAGGCAATCGAAGAAGGCCACGAGATCGAATCCGTTGCCGGGATACTGCTTGGCGGTGCCGACATGGAATTCAACGTTGCTGACGCTGTGTTCCCTTGCGTGCGCCTTCGCCGCGTCGATGGAGCCAGGATGGAAGTCATAACCAATGAAATGCGATTGCGGGAAAGCCTGAGCCATGAACACGGTTGACCAGCCATGGCCGCAACCCACATCGGCCACCTTGGCGCCATTCCGCAGCTTGGCTTCTACGCCATCGAGGGCCGGCAGCCAGTTCTGGACCAGGTTGTGGAGGTAGCCGGGGCGGAAGAACCGCGCCGTTGAGCAGAACAGGCACGGCCCATGATCACCCCACGCTACGCCACCGCCGCTGCGAAACGCCTCTTGGACTTGTGGCTGCACCTCTCCCCACGCCACCACGCCGTCGAACGCGCCCATCATTGCAACCGGGCTATCCTCGATGGCGAACATCATCGCCTGTTCAGGCGGCAGGGTGAATTTCTGCGTCGCCGAATCGTACGTCAGATAGTTCGATGCTGTCTGTTGTGAGAGCCACTCCCGAAGGTAGCGTGGGTGCACGCTCGCAGCTGCCGCAAGTTCGTCGCACGTCATGCTGCCCTTCTCGTGGAGCGTCTTATAGAGCCCCAGTGCGTCGCCCATGCGGACCATCGCGACGCTGGCAGCGCCGCCCAGGTCGTTTAGCATTTGGCCGATAAGTTGCTGCAGTTTGCCGTCGTCGACTGTCGCCATGTCTTCCCCCCGTGGTGTGTCTTCTTGGTTTGTTTTCTGCTGTTCAAGGGACCAGCCGCGCACGGAAGCCACCCATCAGACGAGCCGAGCGGCCCGTTGACCTCCGTGCCTTTCGCCCAGGTCTATCCCGACTTATGAGGTTGCGGTGTACGAATTGCGCTTGTCAAGTTTACAATGACCAAATTGCAAACTTGCGAAAGCGCAAGTGTCAGCACCCGCGGCGCAGCAGTTGATCACCCAGTCGCTGAGCGCTCAGGAGGCCGCCAAGCTGATCTTGTCCTGTCTGAGCTTCTCTGCCTGAGCCGGTATGTCGATGCCGTAAAGCCGCGCCGAGTTTTCACCGAGTATCTTCCGCTTCAGTTCCGGCGTCAGCTCGGCATGGTACTCCTGCTTGAGATCATCGGGAAAATCATATGCCATGAACTTCTCGATGAGCCATTTCGGCGTCCAGATCGCATAGTCACTGCCGAAGCAGATTCGGTCCGGACCGAGCCAGAAGAGCAGATTGCCTAATATTTCTCCGAAGTAACGAGGGCGGAGGTGTACGAAAGCCGACGCCACCGAGAGCCCCGCATAGACATTCGGCTCCTGTGCGGCGATGTAGCAGAAATCATCCAGGCGTGGCAGCCCGACGTGCTCGACAATGAAGTTGAGGTCGGGGAAATCGGTGGCTGCATAATCGACGTCGCGGACATCGAACGCATCCAGGCTCAGCGGGTAGACCGTCGGCCCCTTGTGGATGTGGATGTTCTTGATACCAAGCTCTTGGGCCAGTTCCAGATACTTATAGGCCCATGGGTCGTTGAGTCGCCAACCACGGGAAGTGCCCTTCCATTCAGCCGTGTACAGTTTGAGCCCGCTGATCGGATACTCGGCCATCATCTGGCGCATCGCGCTCAGACCCTTCTCCTCATCGCGCGGATCGAAGGAACCGCATAGCAGGAACCGATCTGGATGCTTCTGCTTTACAGCAAAGTTCTGGACGTGTGTGTTGAAGCCATCGTTGTAGAACTCGTGCAGATAGGTCGAATTCAGGATGGCCATGTCGACATAGCCCTCCCGAAACAGGTCGTTGACGATCGCCTCTTCGCCGTAATGGCAGAATTTCTCAAACGGCCAAACCACCTCGGCAGGACTTAGGGCGCTGTGGTAGGCGAAAAAGCACTTGATCCAGCTTTCCCCGTATTTGTTGCGCCAGTTTTCCGGTCGCGCATTCCAAAAGTGCGTATGACCGTCGATGACGAAAATATCCTGGCCATTATGCCTGTACATTCGCCTCCCCCTCACTTTGCGCCATCTCCGGTGCGCGTGACGCCGTACGCCTGGCGAGTACCGCGCGGCAGAATGCGCCGTTGGCGTCCAGAGCGACACGCACAGTCCGTATCTGCTGGTAGTATGCCTCCAACCTATCCGCAGCTACCACGGCGCCGTCTTGATCCACGATCAAAGGCGCTGAAGTCGAGCAGTCCAGACCGAGCTCGATCCGACGCTCCAAGTATGGATTGACCACTTCGGCAGCAGCTACATGCAGACCATCTTGCACGCGCAGGCGGGCGATCGCTTCAGGTGATCGGGTGTCGCGCAGCTGCTGCAACAGGCGCTGCTGTCGGACCAGGAAGCCCTTGCGGAGGAAATTTGCCCGAAGACCGGCAAGGCTGCCGGCACCCTCGCCCGAAAAGGCATCTGAAAAGGGTTCTCCCCGATTGACCGCGGCCTCGATTTCGTCGGCTGCGCAATGGTCGCCGAGCCGGACGGTGACATATTCGATGCCGTCTGTTGCCAGCAGCACCTTGCGCATGTCTTCCGCCATCAGGAACGCGAAGTTCATCGCACACCAGCTAGTCGGTAGCTGCAACGTCACCTGCGCATGTTTGGCATGGACACGCAGCTCCTGAACGAAGCCCAGTTCGACGATCGATTGGTCCAGTTCAGGGTCGAGCACTGTCGCAAGTCGCGTCACGATTGCCGCGCCGTCATGGTCAGCGTCGATCTCGGTCAGCATTGTCCCCCCGGTGACCAGCGCTGTCCGCTGCTGTTGCGGCAGGCTACGCTCCGCGTTGCGCCTCTGACAAGCGAAACGGCTACGCTTTGCGTGTCGACGCCCGTAGCGTAGGCTGGGGTGGAAAGGAACACCCATGATTCTGACGGCGAACAGCGAAGTCGCGCGCCAGACTGCGCGACGTAAGACCGGCAATGGCTGGCACACCACCTTCATCGGCGAGAACCGCAACACTCTGAAGCAGGGTCAGGCCGCGCCCGAGGCAGGGGTGCTGTATCCGATGGCGTTCCTGGTGGAGAAGGACCCGCATGCGGTGGTCAAGCCGCACTTCCACCAAGCGGATCAGTATCAGGTCGTGGTGCAGGGCGGCGGCCGTCTCGGTACGCACGACGTCGGAACGGTCGCGGTGCATTACACCGACGCGTGGTCAGCTTATGGTCCGATCGTCGCCGAGGACGACGGCATCTCCTGGTTCACCTTGCGCAATGCCTGGGATTCAGGCGCGCGCTACATGCCTGCGGCCCGGGACCAGTTGCGCGCGGCGCGGCTGCAGAACCATCAGCACCGTGAAGCGACATCCCCGCCGATGCCGGTCGCATTGCCGGCAGACCTGGCTCGCACCACAACACTTTCCTGCACCACGGTCATTGAGCAAACGCCGGACGGCATGGCGACGTGGCGTTATCGCCTGCCGCCCGGCGCGCAGGCGATCGGTCCCGATCCTGGCACGGGTGGTGGACAGTTCTGGATCGTGCTGTCCGGTTCCGCGTCGGCGGGTGGGGCGGCATTCTTGCCGCCGAATTCTTGTGTTTTTGTCGCGCCCGACGATGGTGCGCTGACAGTGATTGCGGGGAATGGTGGCGCCGAGGCGTTGTGCCTGCAGTTTCCGATTTTGGCGCGCCACTAAGCCTGCATCAATTGCAGGCAGCAATGTCTGCGTAGGCGTCTTGCGAATCTGATAGACGTTCGGGCTCGCGGCGCTGGTTACGCGCGGCGGCTTCGGCCGCCACCTCCTGCTCGATCTCCTTAAGTCGTTTCGAAATAGCAGCAAAATCATCAGCAACCGGGGACATTCACGGCTCCATGGCTGTGGGCCCCAATGGTTGCACCCGAAGCGATTTCGAAACGGTTAACCCAACCAGAGCACCTGGTCGATGTGGCTGGCGCCCGACGCGATCATCGCCAGGCGGTCGAACCCCAGCGCAATTCCTGCAGACGATGGCATGCCAAATGCGAGTGCGGCCAGAAAATCTTCGTCCAGCGACCAGTCTAATCCCCCGATCGCGTGACGACGCGCGCGATCTGCCTCGAACCGAGCGCGCTGTTCGACGGCATCGGTGAGTTCGACGAAGGCGTTGGCCAGTTCGATGCCACAAACAAACAACTCGAACCTCTCGGCCACGCGCGGATCGCGCGGATCGCGACGTGCCAAGGCCGCTTGGGCCGCTGGCCAATGCGTGAGGAACGTCGGGTGCGTCCGCCCCAGATTGGGTTCGACCCGTTCGAGCAGCAGTCGGAAGAACAGATCCTCCCACGTCTCGCCATCGCGCAGCCTGACCGCTGCGTCGGATGCGAGAGCAGATGCATCCTCCGCTGTCCGCAAGACATCGACGCCGGCATAGCGAGAAAACGCTTCCGCCACCGTCAAGCGCTCGATCCGCGACAGGTCGGTGGTGACTCCGCGGCAGCTGACGACGGGCGACAATACGGCACGCAGATAGTCCGCCGTCTCTTTGATCAGTGAGTCGATGTCCGCCCCGGGACGATACCATTCCAGCATAGTGAACTCAGGAGCGTGCAGGTCGCTGCCTTCGCCATTTCGCCAGACGCGGGCAAGCTGGAAGATCGGACCAGCCCCGGCAACCAGCAGCTTCTTCATGGCAAACTCGGGGCTGGTGTGCAGCCAGAGCGTCTGGCGAGAGTTACCCGGCGTCTCGCGTTCCGTCCGGAAGGCGCGCAGGTGGACCTCCTCGCCCGGTGCCGTGACGGCGTAAGGTGTGTCCACTTCAGTATAGTCGCGCCCGCCGAAGAACGCGCGCGTGCCCCTGGTCAGCAGTCCCCGCCGGCGCAGGAACGGCAAGCGCGCAGCGAGACTGTCAGGGTGCCAGGCAGGTTGCATCGATCAACGTTACGTCAGAACCGTCGCTGCCGTTGCGTCGCCATCATTGCGCCACGCCATCACCTTTCTCGATACCGAATTCAGCTTGGTAAAGAAGAAAGGGCATTCTCTATGGGCCTTATTCTACTGATCCTGATCATCGTGCTGCTGTTCGGTGGCGGTGGATATTACGGCTACCGCTCTGGATACTATGGCGGTCGTCAGTATGGCGGTGGGCTGGGCCTCGTCCTGCTAATCGTCATTATATTCCTGCTGTTCAGCGGTGGCGGCTATTGGCACTACTGACCGTCACTGACGGGTGCCTATCGGCTGACAGGTCCCGGTCCGCGCGCCACTCCAGCGAAGTCGCCGCGCCCCGGCCGCCGCATCACGACATATCCTGCCATCTCAAGATACCGGACCAGGTGGTCAGCCGTTATCCGGGCAGCGATCTCGTCCGCATAACGGAATCGCTTTCGGCCATCGAAGGTTAGCGCGAAGGCAAGCGCTTGGCGCAGGTCGTCGGGATCGGCGGTAGAAAGGGCTGGTTGGTCGGGCATGCGGGAACCGTAGCGCAGCGGCGAGAACGAATCAAGAACATCTGCCCAGACCAGGTCCAGGCCGGGGGCGCCCCCGTTGACGATCATGCGCCCCCGGCCTGGCCATGCATTACGCCAGTTGAATATCCGAAACCAAATGCGTGCCCTTGGTTTCGGGGCTGAACAGCATCGCGACGAAGACCGAGACGGCAGCGACCGTTGTGCCGATCATCATCGGAATTGCGAAGCCCATTTGCCAGCTGGTAGCGAAATAAGCCAGGACCGGGCCAACAAGGCCGCCGAAGATCGCTCCCTGATGATAGCAGAAGCCTGTCGCCGTCGCCCGCACCTCGGTCGGGAAGCGCTCCGACAGATAATGCGGCCATTGCGTGTGCATGCCGCCGCCACCGAACCAGCCCTGCAAGGTGAAGAACACCACGATCATCGTGTAGTCGGTGGTCAGCAGGTAGAGCGGCGCGATCGGGATCGTCATCAAGGCAGTGATCATGAGCGTCGGTCGCCGGCCAAAGCGATCGGCACACCAGCCCCAGAGGATCGCCGAAAGGAAGAACATCAGGCTCGACAGCATGACCGGCAGCGCGACCATGGCCGTGGGCAGCCCAAGGTCCTTCTGCAGGTAGGACGGGAACATGCCGCCGACCGAATAGCCGACGACAAACGCACTGGCCATCATCCAGCACGCCGTGAGCGTGTTGCCGAGCACGCCGCGCCTAAAGATACTGAACAGCGGCGCGCGGAACTCGCGGTTCTCGGCGCGCTGTTTGCGGCGGTTCTCAATCCACACCTGTGGCTCTTTGACGTATATGCGGATGTAGACGATCAACAGCGCGGGCAGCACACCGATCAACAACAGACCCCGCCAGCCAATCGAATCGTACAGCAAAGCGTAAGCGGCGCTGGAAAGCAGTGCACCGAGACCCCAGGAGCCCTGCAATACCGACCCCATGAAACCACGTGAGCGTTGCGGCCAAGTCTCCATCGCCAGTGCCGCGCCGGCGGGCCATTCCGCGCCCATGCCGATCCCCAAGGCAGTGCGAAACAGCAGCAGCAACCAGAAGCTCGGTGCGATTCCGGCAAGGAAATTGCAGATCGAGAACCAGGCTATCGAAATCATCAGTGGCTTCTTGCGGCCGATGCGATCGGCGAGCCAGCCGGAAGCGGTGGCGCCGACCAGTCGCATCCACAATGTGAGTGTGAAGACAATAGCCACCTCGGTCAGCGGCACGCCAAAATCCTTGGCGATCGGCACCATCAGCAGCAGGAAGATGGTGAAGTCGAAAGCATCGAGCGTCCACCCGAGCCACGCGGCAACCCAGGCGAGCCATTGATCTTTGGTCGGTTCTTTCCACCACGGAATGGGGGCTGTGTTGGCAGCAGTTGCTGACATGAAGGTCTTCTCCCGTATCATTTTTTAGATAGCCCGGACGCACTTCTGGGTGGGCCATGCTGTGCTGGCTCACGACGGGGCGGAACTTTTCGCTACATCCCGCAGTTGCTGCTTACTCCAATACTAGAAGCGCCCGTTGTTCAGATAATGGTGATGCTGCTACTGCGAGCAGTGCGATTTATCGGGCTCATTTGAGAATCTCCGCATTGCATCGGCGTAATCGATGAATGTTCGTTGAAGGTGCCGAATGCACTGGCGAAAGTTGCTGCGGTCGCGCTGCCAGGACATGATGACTCGTCATATGTTCATGACAGCGCGATCCCGCGCTGCTGATTGTCAGGCTCGCAGCAACATCACAGTGGAATGGAACACACCCTACGAACGATCGATGGATTGATCGCCGCCGGCCACGTACAACCTGATCAGCGAGCTGCCCTTAACGCCGTGATCCAACGGTACGCTGCAGCGATCACGCCCGCGATGCAGAGGCTGATCAGCCAGAGCGACGACCCGATCGGTCTGCAATTCATCCCGGACTCAGCGGAATTGCTCACTGCGCCGCATGAGACCGCCGATCCGATCGGCGATGACGCCCTGTCGCCCATCAAGGGCGTGGTGCATCGCTATCCGGATCGCGCCCTGCTGAAGCCGCTGCTCATCTGTCCGGTCTATTGCCGCTTCTGTTTCCGTCGGGAGCACGTCGGCCCGGATAGCGGTCTGCTGAGCGAAGCCGAATTGCAGGCCGCCTACGCATGGTTCGCCGCCAGACCTGCGATCCGTGAGGTCATCCTCACCGGCGGCGATCCGCTGATGCTGTCGGCACGACGGCTCGCGTCGATCGTCAATGCGCTGTCGGCAATCCCGCATATCGATATCCTGCGCGTGCATACACGCGTGCCGACGACGGATCCTGCCCGGATCACCGATGCGCTCGCCGACGCGCTCGAGACGCCGAAGTCGATGTGGGTCGTGCTGCACGCCAATCACCCACGCGAATTGAGCGGCGAGGCGATTGCCGCGCTTCGACGTATCCAGGCACATGCGGTGCCGGTCCTGGGCCAGTCGGTGCTGTTGCGCGGAGTCAACGACGATGCGGCAACGCTGGAAGCACTGTTCCGCGCCATGCTGGCCGTCCGCGTCAAGCCGTACTATCTGCACCAGCTCGATCCCGCACCCGGCACAGCGCGCTTCCATGTATCGATCGACGAAGGCCGGCGTTTGCTCGCGCAACTCCGAGGCCGCGTATCCGGCCTTGCCTGGCCGACATATGTGCTCGATATCCCCGGTGGACACGGCAAGGTGCCGATCGGCCCGGACTACCTGGAACCCGATGATCGGGTGCGCGACCCAAGTGGCGCCACTCATATGCTGCGGCAGACCGGCTGAGCCGACGGCTGGCAGCTTGCCCAATTCGCCGCCCCCGGTTTAGAAGCCCGCAACTCCCAGGCAACCCACAGGCCATTGCCATGAAGCAACAGGCGAACCTGATCCGTGCCGGACAGGTCTTCGAGCACGACGGCCGACGTTGGACGGTGCTCAAGCAGCAGATCATCACCCCCGGCAAGGGTGGCGCCTTCATTCAGGTCGAAATGCGCGATCTCAAGTCCGGCAACAAGACCAACGAACGCTGGCGTACCGCCGACACGGTTGAACGCCTGATGACCGAGGAGAAGGAGTTCTCCTACTCCTACACCGACGGCAACAACCTCGTGTTGATGGATGCCGAGACGTACGAAGAGGCTCACATCCCGCGCGACCTGCTGGGTGACGCAGCGCCATTCCTACAGGACAACATGCAGGTGACCGTTGATCTGGTCGAAGGTGAGCCAGTGGGCATCCACCTGCCCCCGACCGTTGTTCTGGAAGTGGTCGAGGCCGATCCAGTGGTGAGGGGACAGACCGCGGCCTCTTCGTACAAGCCGGCGAAACTGTCCAACGGGGTGAAGACCTCGGTGCCGCCTTTCATCGAGACCGGAGAGAAGATCGTCGTGAAGACCGAGGACGGTAGCTACGTGGAGCGTTCCAGGGGCTGACAGGCAGCCCATCCGTGGCCATTCGCCTTTCCCCTCACCTCACGGTGATGGCCAATGCGGCGCAGAAGGCGTCGAAACGGCTGCTGCGCGACTTCAATGAAGTCGAGCAACTGCAGGTCTCGGTCAAAGGCCCGTCCGATTTCGTCTCTCAGGCGGATATTCGTGCCGAACAGACGCTGCGCGAAGAACTCAATAAGGCGCGCCCAGGCTACGCCTTCCTGATGGAAGAGTCCGGGGCGTCGGGCTCGCAGAACTGGTCATGGCGCTGGGTGGTCGATCCGCTGGATGGCACATCGAACTTTCTCCATGGGATTCCGCATTGGGCCATCAGCATCGGGCTTGAAAGGCGACTGCAGGATGGCGGCAGCGAGCTCGCGGCCGGCGTCATCTACGCTCCAGCCGTGGATGAGCTGTTCTGGGCCGAGAAAGGCTCCGGGGCCTTCGTCAACGAGCGTCGCCTGCGGGTCTCCGCCCGTCGCGACCTGAACGCTGCGCTGTTCGCCACCGGGATCCCCTTCGCCGCCGTCTCGCCGCCGCGGCGCCTGGCCTTCGCCCGCACTCTTTCGCTGCTGATGCCCAAGGTCGCCGGCATTCGTCGGTTCGGGGCTGCGGCGCTGGACCTCGCCTGGGTCGCGGCCGGCCGGTACGATGGCTACTGGGAACTCGGATTGAAACGCTGGGATCTCGCTGCAGGGGTTTTGCTGGTCCGGGAGGCTGGCGGCTTCGTCACCGATCCCAGCGGACAGGATCCTCGCGACACCGGCGATGTCGTCGCGGCCAATCCCCACCTGCACCGTGCACTCAGCGACGCGGTCAGCGACGGTATCGCCCGAAGTCATGCCGGCATCTGAACGGAAGGAGCGGTCTCACCCGCTGTCATGCCGGGCATTTCCTCGTTATTGTGGTGCCATGCGACAATTCTGCCTCGTGTTGACGGCACTGCTGGGCACGGCCGCCCCTGGGGTCGCGCAGGTCACCGTCGATCTGCACGCACTGGATGCATTGCCAGGGGCCAAATCAGCGCCAACCGAGCGGCACCGCACTGCACCAAAGCCGCCTCGCCCTGTCGCTGCAACAAAGCCCAGGCAACGGCCGCCCCCGCCAGTCCAGCCGGCAGAGCAGACACCCGCACCCAAGGCTCCGACCGTCGCGACTGCCCCACCGGCACCTCCCGGGCCGGCTCCGCCTGCGCCACCACCGGCCGCAATGCCCACCACGGCACCACCGACGATCACCCTGGCGCCAGTCGCGCCACCGCAGCCCACCGAGCCTGTGGCACCGCCGCCGCCTCCGATCTCCGATAACTCCGCCACTGCCGCCACCAATACCGGCGCCGGCTTGCGAGTAACCTTTGGTGCCGGGCAGGCCGACCTTAGCCCGGCCAGTGTGGCCGCCATCAAGCAGCTGGTCGCTGCAGCGCCGCCGGGCACGAATACCAGCTTCAATGTTGCGGGCTATGCTGCAGGTACACCGGAGGATCCGTCGACCGCTCGTCGTTTGTCGCTATCACGCGCGCTGGCGGTACGCAGCGCGCTGATGGCAGACGGCATCAGTTCCTCCCGCATCTACGTGCGTGCGCTGGGCGCCGCGTCCGGCGGCGAACCGCCGGATCGCGTCGACCTAGCCGTGCTTGGGAGTAACGCCTCGGCTTCGGACGCCGCCGCCAAGAGCCAAACTCAGTGACCCGCCCAAATGTCTATCTTATCCGGATGGCGTTCTTCCTGGCTGCCGTGCTGGGTGTCGCGGCGCTACTGTCGCCCTCTTTGATGGTAGCCTACGGCAACAATCCGATCCTGAATAGTTTGATTCTATTGGTTTTGCTGATCGGAATCGGCTGGAACCTGCGGCAGGTGCTGCGGCTAAGCGGCGAGGTGACGTGGGTGGAGACCTACCAATCCGCGCGCCCGCGGCTTTCTTCGCTGCCAGCGCCCAGGCTTCTTGCACCGATGGCCAGCATGCTGGCGGCACGCGAAGCGCACAGCCGCAGCGACCAGATGCGCTTCACACTGTCCGCCTCGGCCATGCGCAGCCTGCTGGATGGTATCGCCTCACGATTGGACGAGAGCCGCGAGCTGTCACGCTATATGACCGGCCTGCTGATTTTCCTCGGCCTGCTCGGCACATTCTGGGGCCTGCTGAAGACCGTCGG
>JBKPSV010000230.1:0-23439 GCA_046735215.1 Pseudomonadota bacterium
CCATAGTCCTGTCCCCCTTGCGGTTCTTCCAGGAACAAGGGGGAGTGCAACGACCGTGCCATCGTGCATCACGGCAGACGCGGCCTCAGGGGCCCGACAAATGCAGTTTAATAAGGCAACGATTCCGCGCGTGACCAAAAACTAGGCGCTCTTGCCGAACGCCTCGGTCTGGGGTCGGATGCCGCCATACTGATTGGGAGTTGCGTCCATGATCCACGTCGTTGCCATCATCACCGCCAAACCGGGCATGCGGGAAGCGATCCTGAAGGAGTTCCGGGCGAACGTGCCGGCAGTGCACGCCGAGAACGGCTGCATCGAATACGGTCCGGCGGTCGACGCCGAAGGCTCGCCTGCCAAATATGGCGACGACACATTCCTGGTCATCGAGAAGTGGGAGAGCCCGGAGGCATTGAAGGCGCATGCAGCCTCGCCGCACATGGCCGCCTACGGGGCGAAGACCCGCGAGATGGTAGCAAGCCGCGTCATCCACATCCTGTCGCCGGCATAGCGCTCAGTCCCAGGCAGCGAGAATCTCCTCGCTGCCGGCCACCTCGATCTGCTGGCTGAACCTGTTATCGAACAGCGCCAGCAATGAGTCGTGCGCCTCGTCTGAAACACTGCACAGCGCATCTGCCGCTACGACAACGCGGTAGCCGCGATCCACCGCATCGAGCACCGCCGCAAGAACGCACACATCGGTTTCGCTTCCCGTGATCACCAGCGCGTCGGTGGGTCGCTCGCACAACAGATCGGGCAGTGCCTGCTCGGTGAATGGCGAGTAGTGCGATTTGTCGACCACCGCCGCCGGCGGCACCAGGGCGCGCAAGGGCGGCACAAGATCGATCAGGGCCGGATCGATTCGTTCGCCGGTCATGTGGCGCCAGCGCTGGTAATAGCGCTGCCAGGTTCCCTTCATCTGTTTTGGATGCGCCGGCGGTATGAACCGGGTGAAGACGGTGCGATCCGTCTTGGCTTGTGCGAGGCGCTGCACAGCAGGCAGCACACGCTGCATCCAGGGCACATGCCAATCGGTCCTCTCAGCGAACATTGTCTGCATATCGATGCAGAGATGCGCGGCAGTTTCTCCAAGTCGACCAAATCGGATGCTCATGCACGCCGGAACGCGAATCGGAACCCCTGAGTTTTCCACAGAAGATCATGAAATATCCACAGTTCTTTCTTCTTACAGCGTAATTTGCCGCGGTTCTGGTTGACCTCCGTGGCGCGCGCTTGTTACCCCGAACGAGTGCCAGCAGCCGATTCGCGTCCGTTCATCCGAGTCAGGGGTCGCTCCTTTATGGCGCTCGTGCTTGCGCCTGAGCCGCCAGTGGAAGACTGGGTTGATGCACTCGATGCGCAGATCAAGCGCTCGCCGTCTTTCTTCGATGGCCGACCCGTCGTGCTCGATCTGGGCGCACTGCCGATCGAGCAGCCCAACGTCGCTGGTCTGCTGCACACCTTGCACGACCGCGGCATCCGCATCATCGGGACCGAAGGTGCCCATCCGTCGTGGCAAGGTTTGGAGCACTGGGCACCGCTGCACGCCAACACCACGCGCCCTGCCCGGCCGATCGATGTGCCGGATGAGCCGCGGCAGATCAGCCCGAACGAACTCACATCGCTGGTTGTCGATCAGCCGGTACGTTCGGGCCAGTCGATCGTATTCGAAAAAGGCGACGTCAGCATCATCGGCTCCGTCGCCTCCGGCGCGGAAGTGATCGCCGGTGGCTCGATCCATATCTATGGCACGCTGCGCGGTCGTGCGATCGCCGGCCTGACCGGCAACCACCAGGCACGCATCTTCTGTCGCAGGATGGAGGCAGAGCTGCTGGCGATCGACGGCGTATACCAGACCGCCGATGACATGAACGCCGCGCTGCGCGGCAAGCCTGTGCAGGCCTGGCTGGCCGGCGAGGCGATGATGTTGTCAATGCTCGACTGAGGGGAGAGAGGGATGGCCACGGTTGTCGTCGTGACATCGGGAAAGGGCGGCGTCGGCAAGACGACATCCACCGCCGCGCTTGGCGCCGCTCTGGCGCAACAGGACCAGAATGTGGTCGTGGTCGACTTTGACGTGGGTCTGCGCAACCTCGACCTGGTCATGGGCGCCGAACGTCGTGTGGTGTTCGATCTGATTAACGTCGTGCAGGGCGATGCCAAGCTGCCGCAGGCGCTGATCCGCGACAAACGGATCGACACGCTGTCGCTGCTGCCCGCCTCACAGACCCGGGACAAGGACGCGCTGACTGCCGAAGGCGTCACGCGGGTGATCGACGAGCTACGGGAGAGATTCGACTGGATCATCTGCGACAGCCCCGCCGGAATCGAACGCGGTGCCACCCTGGCAATGCGCCATGCCGATACTGCGGTGGTGGTGACCAACCCGGAAGTATCCTCGGTGCGCGATTCGGATCGCATCATAGGCATGCTCGATGCGAAGACCGCACGCGCCGAAAAGGGCGAACGGATCGAGAAGCACCTGTTGCTGACACGCTATGACGGGGCACGCGCCTCGCGCGGCGAGATGCTGAAGACCGAGGACGTGTTGGAGATCCTGTCCATCCCGCTACTCGGCATCATCCCCGAAAGCGAAGAGGTGCTGCGGGCCTCCAACCTGGGCGCCCCGGTGACGATCGGCACCCCGAGCAGCCCGGCGGCAAAGGCGTATTTCGACGCGGCGCGACGCTTGCGCGGCGAGACGCTGGTAGTGAAGGTGCCCGCGCAGCGGCGCAGCTTCATGTCGCGACTGTTCGGCCGGAGGGCCGTTGCATGAATCTGATCAGCATGTTCCGCCGGCGAGATTCGGCGCCTGTCGCGCGGGAGCGGCTCCAGGTGCTGCTGGCGCATGAGCGGGCCTTCATCGGCAAATCCGATCTGCTCGCCGTGCTGCAGGAGGAGATCATCGCGGTAATCGCCAAGCACGTCTCGATCGAGCGCGAGCGGGTGCAGATCAAACTTGATCGCGGTGATCCCATCTCCACCCTTGAGATCGACGTAGAGGTGCCGAGTGCCGCGGCTGCTGCAGCGTTGAGCGAGCAACGGCCGGCGATGGCGGGAACCTGAACGGGGAGGCCCGTTAACTCGCGAGTAAAGCGAGGGGAAACCGCTTCAGGACTGTCGCCAACGGCACAGTTTCGGCAAAAGTGGTATCAGCGTTGGTAAAGCAGTCGCGCAGACTGCGCCCGGCAAGCTCGCGCGGCACGTGAAGGGCCGTGCCTTGCAGACTAGACGATGTTGCACCGTCATCGGTAGCCGCATCTGCATCCAGCAAAAGAGATGTCGGCAAGGCGCTGCAGAGCCGCGGAACCACCACGACGCATTGCACATCTCGGTGCGAACGCGTGAACGCAACAACATGGTCAGCCAGCGCGCCTGATACTTCAAGCGGCTGATACGATCCCCGCGCGAACAGCTCTGGCTGCGATCGCCGGTACGCGAGTGCTCGATGGATGACCGCCTGCTTGATCCTGCCATCCCGCCAGCTTGCTGCGAGTTCGACCGGTGATCGGTCGGCGTCAAGTGCTGCAATCCTTGATGGGAAATCGACCTCGCGGCGATTGTCTGGATCGACCAACGACAAGTCCCAGAACTCGGCACCCTGATAGAGATCCGGCACTCCTGGCACAGTCAGCTTCAGCAGAGCCTGCGCCAGCCCGTTCACCGCACCGGCTGGACCGATCCGGTCGGCGAACGCCCGCGCCTCGGCGGCGAACCTGGCATCCGACATGATCGTATAAAGAAATGATCGCGCCGCGTCCTCATATTCTAGATTTGGCGCCGTCCAGTCGGTCGCGAGCTTCGCCTCACGCAGCGCCTTGAGCTGCCAACCAGCCAGCCGCTCGGTGTACGGGCCAAGGTCGCTATCTTCGAACGGCCAGGCGCCGACGATCATCTGATACAGCATGGCCTCGTCGCCAGGTGCCGGCATCGGACCATTGCGCCGGTGCGCCGCGTTCATCGCGAACCAGCGATGTACCGCACGCTCCCATTCCCGAGGAATTTCGCTCAGCACGGCGAGCCGAGCCCGCACCTCCTCTCCGCGCTTATGGTCGTGTGTCGCGGTTGCCAGCATTGCGTCAGGAAAGTGCCGAAGACGTTCCCGACAACCGGCATGAAATTCTGCCGGCGTTTCACTGAACCGGCGCACGTCGGCGCCGACCTCATTGCGCGACAGCAGAACGCCGTAGCGGTAGTAGGCGGTATCTTCGACCGCCTTGGCTGCGAGCGGTGCACTCAGCTGCTGAAAGCTGACCGCTACTTTTGGCGTGGACTCCACACCCAGCCAGCGCTCTAGCCTGGCCAACGTGCCGCGATCGGCAGGCACAGCATCGCGCATTGCTCCGCCGACCGCGGCGATAACCTCATCCGAGCGCCGCCCATAGCCATAGCTGCGATACACAGGGAAATGTGCCAGCAGTGCGATCAAGGCACGGCGAATGGAGGCGCGTGTGACGTCTCGCGACGCCAAATCAGCCAGTGCGAGATTGTGTATTGCTACGACTGCGGCCTCGAGTTGCGCGGAGAACGAACGATCCAGCACATCGCGCCGCGCCATCGTCTCTTCCGCGTCGAAGTCACCCGCGCGGCCGCTGATCTCGGTCCAGAACCGTCGCAAGTCCGCCGAGCCCGAACCCGCATGCAGCAGCGCGCTGACCTGATCCATGAAGTCGTAGCCGCTGGTGCCGTCAACGTCCCAGTCATCGGGCAGGCGTTCACCCGCCCCCAGGATCTTCTCCACCACCAGCCAAGCGCACCGCTCCGGTGCCAGCTCCTGCAGCCGCGCGCGCAACCGACGGCAATAGCCAGGTGGGTCGGCAAGACCATCGACATGGTCGACCCGCAGGCCGTCGATCAATCCCTCCTGGTATAACCGGAACAGTGTGCCGTGCGTCGCCTCGAAGACTGTCGCATCCTCGATGCGCAGTCCCGCCAAGCCATTGATGTCGAAAAAGCGCCGCCAGTTGATCGCATCACCGGCCGTGCGCCACCATGCAAGCCGGTAATGCTGTCGCTCCAGCAATTCATGCAGTCGTACCCTGCCGGCTTCGGTCCTCGGATCGAATGCAGGCACCGGCGCCACAGCGATTCCGGCGTGATCCTCCGGTCGGATGGGGAATCTATTATCGTAGTATGCAATCAGCGGTTCATCACCATCCTGCACCAGCGTCAACGAGCCGCTGCGCAGCGTGTCACCGTATGGCTCGCCGAGAAACGGGGCCAGTACCTTTCCCCGCAGTTCCGGGTCGGCACAGTCCCAGTCGATATCGAAGAAACTGGCGTAACGGCTGTCCCGCCCGTGCCGCAATACGTCCGCCCACCACGGGTTCTCCATCCCGCCGGCCGCCATATGATTCGGCACGATATCGACGATCAGTCCAAGACCGGCGCCATGCAGCGCAGCGACGAGCTGCCGCAGCCCTTCCTCGCCGCCCAATTCTGGATTGACCTGCGTCGCGTCGGTCACATCGTAGCCATGCATCGAACCCCGTCGTGCCGCGAGGATCGGTGATGAGTAAAGATGGCTGACCCCCAGCTTTGCCAGGTAGGGCACCATCTTCGTCGCGTCCGCAAAGGTAAAATCGCAATGCAGTTGGAGACGCATTGTCGCGCGTGGCGCCGTCATAGCCTTGGCCGTTCTGCGGCAAGCTCCTCAATGCGCCGCGCGACGTCGGGCTGATCGAGCAGCACGTCGGCATGCGAGTCGAGCCGTCGGCGCCAGTTAGGATGTTCGTCCACCGTGCCGGGCAGATTCGGCTGCTCTTCAAGACCTAGCAGATCTTCGATCGGCGGCAGGCACAATGGCGACGGGCTGGCAGCGACGAAACGCAGCGCTGCATCGACCACCGGTTGCGTTCTCTGCAATGGCGGCGCATCGCCTTCGGCGAAGCCGGTGGTGACGAATGCCCGCCACAACGCGTTGCGGTCACCACTGCGTTCTTCCCGCAGATCCGCTTCGCTCTGTCCGGCACCGAGACGGCCGCACGCCGCGCGCGTCGCGATATCGGTTCCATTCCACCAGCCGGCCACCGTCGGCAGGTCGTGGGTGCCGGTCATCGCCACAGCGGTCTGGCTCCACGTGCGAGGCGAGGCGAAGCCTTGCCCATTTCGCTCGAACCAAAGCACCCGCATGCCGTGCAGACCTGCTGTCTCCAGCATGGCCTGAAAACCGTCAGGCACGGTCCCAAGATCTTCCCCGACCACGACTGCGCGCTGGCGCTGGGATTCGAGCGCCAGCAACCGCAGCAGGTCTGTTATCGGGTATGCGAGATATGCGCCGTCGGCCGGATCTGCGCCCTCTGGTATCAGCCACAGCCGCGTCAGTCCCATCGCGTGATCGATACGGACGCCACCCATATTCCGCAGGACCGCTCGGACAGTCGCTATGAACGCTGCAAAGCCGCCATCCACCATTGCTCGCGGGGAAAAGCCGGTAAGCCCCCAATCCTGCCCACGTGGGTTTAGCAGGTCGGGCGGCGCACCGACCGACATTCCTCCGAGGATGTCGCCCTGCCTGCTCCAGGCGTGACTGCCGGTTGGATCCATCCCGACGGCGAGATCACCGATCAGTCCAATCCGCATTCCCGCTTCGATCGCTCGGTGCTGTGCTGCACGCAGCGAGCGATCGGCAACCCATTGCAAGAAGCAATGGAACATGACCTCCTGCTCGTGCGAAGCGGCGAAAACGGAGACCGCAGCACTGGCGGGATCGCGCAGATCGCTTGGCCACCTCCGCCAGTCACCCGCCCCATCAGCGCTCTGAGCGGCATGCAGCGTCTCGAACACCGCATGCTCTCGCAAGAGGCTGCCTCCATCGGCGCGGAAGCTGGCAAAGTCTAAGTGCAGTTGGCAATCATCATCCACCCCCTCCGGGAACGTTTCGAACAACATCCGGAGCAATCGGAGCTTCGCCTTGGCGGCGGTCGGCCAGTCAATAAGGCGCGCCGCCTCCAGCCTTTGGAATGTCTGCTCGATCCCTGCATTTTGCAGCATCTCGCCGACCCGCTGGCGGCCGAATACCAGTTCGGCCGAGGCATGCAGCGGGTTGAGGAACAGCCGGCTGGACGGTGAATAAGGTCCGAACCTGGCAGGATCGGCGCCGAACAGCGCATGCAGCGGGCTCAATGCCAGGGCGTCGGCGCCCCGCGCGCCCGCGGCCGCAGCTAGGTCGGCAATACCGGCCGCATCTCCGATGCCGCCGTCTCCCGAGTGACGCAGCGCATAGACCTGGGCAGCCACACCCCATAACCGCGCATCGGGAACTGCGTCGTCGATCGTGTGGCAACGGCTCGGGGCTACCGCAATGACCAGTTCCCTTCCGTCAAGCTGTAACCGGTGATAGCCGGCTTCGTTGATCGCAGGGACTCTCAGCCGCCCGCGCACGGGGGTCAGCGAGAGACTCCGAGTATCGCCGTTCTCCAATTTTAGCTGAGCGTTCTCAGCGCCGCTTGCGCCGACGTCGAGTCGGGTCGGGCGCCCCGCCGTCGCCGTAATCAGCGGCGGCAGCACCGGCACAGTCGACCGCCGCTGCAGCACCTTGCGACTGTACAGCAGATCGCTCCGAGTTGCGGTCGGCAGCCCAAGTGCGTCGAGGATCCGGCGCAGCACGTCGGGCGCCACGACTTTCGGACGCCCGGCAAAATCTCTCCACTCCACTGCGATCCCGGCACGGCGGGCGAGGTCCTTGAGCACCTCGTCATTCATGGGGCAGCCTGCATTTCGTCGAGATAGGCACAGGTGCAGTAACCCGGCAGCCGACCACCGGACAATGGCGCATTGGTGAACAGGGGTTGACCATCGGCCAGGTCGATCGCCACTGGGTGACGATCGAGATTTGTCGCTAACGTCAAAACCGCGCCGTCCCCAAGTCGCCAGCGTGCCAGCACTGCCTTGGGGCCCACCACTTCGGCGGAAAGTGAGCGCGCGCCGGCAAGCCGCGGCACGATCAGGGACGCGCGTAGTTCCAGCAGCCGCCGATAAAGGGATTCACGCTTCGCTCCATGTTCCGGATCGGCGCATGGCACTGACGCAGCAAATGTGTCAGGCGCGTTTGGGTCAGGTATTCGCGCGCGGTTGGCCGGGTCGGCGAAAATGGGGAACTTTGCGAACTCGTTGCGCCTGCCTTCCCGCACCGCGTCAGCCAAATGCGGCGCATGGTCCGTGCAGAACAGGAACGGCGTACGGCTCGCGGTCTCCTCCCCCATAAAGAGGAGTGGGATCTGCGGGCACAACATCTGCAGTGCAATTGCCGCCTCCAAAGCGGCAGGGTCCGCCAGCGTCGTCAAACGCTCGCCGAAGGCGCGGTTGCCGATCTGGTCATGATTTTGCAAAAACAGCACGAATGCCGTCGGCGGCAAGTGCGCACTGGGCATGCCGCGCGCCTCGCCTGTATACTTGGTCTGTTCGCCTTGATAGATGAAGCCCTCGGTCAGACAGCGCGCCAGTTTCCACGCCGGCTGATCCGCGTAATCTTGGTAATAGCCGCTGGTCTCGCCGGTGAGCAGGACGTGCAGTACGTTGTGTCCATCGTCGTTCCACTGCGCATCCACATCCCGCTCGAGATGTGAGGCGTCGTTGTGGTGTTCCAGCACCAGGTGCACATGCCGCTCGGGCTCGATCTGGGCGCGCACGGTGGCCGCCATTTCATCTACCCAGTCCTGTTCCAGGATCGCATGCACGGCGTCGAACCGCAGCCCGTCGAAGCGATACTCAGTCAGCCAATACAACACGTTCTCGGTAAAGTAATCCCGCACTTCGCGGCGCCGAAAATCGATCGCCGCACCCCAAGGCGTATGACAATCCTTACGAAAGAACTGCGGCGCATAGAGCGACAGGTAGTTCCCGTCTGGCCCGAAGTGATTGTAGACCACATCGAGAAACATCATCAGGCCGTGATCGTGGGCCGCGTCAATAAGGGCCTTCAACTCCTCGGGCGAGCCGTAGGCTACATCAGGCGCGTAAGGCAGGACGCCGTCATAACCCCAGTTTCGCTGGCCGGGAAAGTCGTTGACCGGCATCAGCTCGACCGCACTGATACCAAGTGAGGCCAGCCGCGCCAGCTCGCCCTGCACTCCCCGAAAACCGCCCAGAGTGCCCGGATGAACTTCGTAAAGCACCGTTTCGTGCCAGGGCCTGCCCCGCCAAGCGGTATTGCGCCACTGATAGGCGCATGGATCAACCACCACACTCGGATCGTGCACGTCGTTCGCCTGTGCGCGCGACGCCGGGTCTGGCACCAGCATACCGTCGGCCAGACGATAACGATACTGTGTGCCGGCCGGGCACCGGAAGGTGGTTTCGAACCAACCATTCGAGGACCGCGCCATCGGCACGATCTGGCCCCCTTCCAGCGCCACGCTGACGCTGTCCTGCGCCGGGGCCCACAATCTGAACCGCGTGTTCCCGTCATCCAACAGGATGGCGCCAAACTGCATTAGACAAACTCGGCGTATAGCAACAGCACGCTGTGCGCTTCGACGGTCACCTGATCGCGCACTTCATGCGCGCAGCAGTCAGAAGTCGCACTGTCCAGTAGAATGCGCGATGGAACATGCGGTTCCGGCAACCGGAATTGTCTCACCCGCTCCGTGGGATTGAGCAACAAGGTCAGGATCGTCACAGCTCCTTCAGGCATGCGCATTGCGCGGCGCAAAATCAACGTTCGCTGCTCACTGTCGTTCCACGCCTCTGACGGCATTGTGGTCCCTTGATGATCGAACCACGCGATATCGGCGACACTGGCAGCTGGGTACTCGTCGCCATGCAGATACCGCGCATGTCGCAACACCGGATGCGCCCGCCGCAATGCAGTGAGCCGGGCCACATACGCGATTAAGGCGAGTCCCGACGGCGAAGCTGCCAGCCGCCAATCCAGCCAGCTGGTTTCATTATCCTGGCAATATGCGTTGTTGTTGCCGCCCTGTGTGCGGCCGAACTCGTCGCCAGCCAGCAGCATCGGCGTTCCGGCAGACAGGAACACCGTAGCCAGCATGCCACGTTTGACCCTCTCCCTGACCGCGGCGATGGCCGCATCATTGGTGGACCCCTCAATACCCCAATTATTGGTGAAGTTGGCGGGATGGCCATCATTGTTCGCCTCGCCATTCGCCTCGTTGTGGCGCTCGACATAGCTCACGGCATCCATCAGGGTGAATCCGTCGTGTGATGCGACAAAGTTGATGGAGGCCCAGGGACGCCGGCCCTGCCGCGCAAATACGTCAGCGGAACCTGCTAGACTGGCAGCAATCGATGGCCGCTCCCCCCGGTCCCCGCGCCAGAATCGTCTGACGCTGTCCCGGAACCGGTCGTTCCATTCCGCAAAGCCAGGCGGGTGATTCCCAAGCTGGTAACCGCCAGGACCTATATCCCAGGGCTCGGCGATCAGCTTCACTTTGGCCAGCAGCGGATCCTGTCGCAGCGCGTCGAAGAAGCCGGCGTTCGGATCGAAGCCATACGACTCGCGCCCAAGCGTGGCGCAGAGATCAAAGCGGAAGCCGTCAATGTGATAAGAGCTTACCCAATAGCGCAGCGAATCGAGCACCATCTGCAGCACGCGCGGATGCGAAAGATTGAGCGTGTTGCCGGTGCCGGTGTCATTGACCGTACGCCGGACGTCGCCAGCCTCCAACCGATAGTAGCTGGCGTTGTCCAGGCCACGAAACGACAGGGTTGGACCAGTCTCCTCACTCTCTGCTGTGTGATTGTAGACAACGTCAAGGATTACCTCGATACCCGCCGCATGCAGTCGGCGCACAGCGATGCGCACTTCGTTGGGTGAACCACTGGATAGATAGGTGCGTTCGGGTGCGAAGAAGCCAAGAGTGTTGTAGCCCCAATAGTTGCGCAGCCCGCGTAGCTGCAAAGCACGATCCTGGACGAAGGCGTGAACCGGCATCAGCTCAACCGCGGTGATGCCAAGATGGCGCAGGTGATCGATCATTCCGGGACTCGCCAGGCCGGCGAATGTACCGCGCTCGGTCGGACGGATGTCTTCCCGCAGCATGGTCAGTCCGCGCACATGCGCCTCGTAAATCACCGTGTCCGACCATGGCACAGCCGGCGGATGATCATCGCCCCAGTTGAACGAATCGTCCGTGACCACACCCTTCGGCATGAACGACGCACTGTCCCGCCGATCGAAAGAGAGATCGCTTCGCGCGGAATGCAGACGAAAGCCATAAAGCGCGTCCGACCAGTGCAACGCGCCGAATATCGCCCGCGCATACGGATCCAGCAGCAGCTTGTGGTGATTGAATCGATGTCCTTGCTCCGGCGCATACGGACCATAGGCACGGTAGCCGTACAGCAGCCCTGCCGTCGCGTCAGGCAGGTAGCCGTGCCAAACCTCGTCGGTGTATTCCGGCAGCATGTAGCGCGCGATCTCGTGCCTGCCGGAGGGTTCGAACAGGCAGAGCTCGATTTTCTCAGCATGCGACGAGAACACGGCAAAGTTGATACCGAGCCCGTCCCACGTCGCGCCGAGCGGATACGCCTGGCCCGGCAGCAACGCCTCAGGCAGATGATGCATCCGACTCGGTCAGTTTGCCGGACGCAGGAACAGCGTCGCCAACGGGGGCAATGTCAATTCGAGGGACTGAGCCTCGCCATGGCTCTGCACCGGCGTTGTCGCCACCGCGCCGCCATTGCCCATGTCGGTACCGCCATAGAAGGAGGAATCCGTATTGAGCAATTCACGCCACTGCCCTGGGCGGGGCACGCCGACGCGATAGCCTGACCGCGGCACAGGGGTCATGTTTGACACGACCAGAACGGGCGCGGCTTCTTCGTTCCCATAACGCAGGAAGGCAAACACGGAGTTCGCAGTGTCATCTCCGACAACCCAACGAAAGCCTGTCGACACCGAATCACGCTGATGCAGCGAGGCTTCGCCGGCGTAGATGCGGTTCAGGTCGCGCACCAGGCGCTGGATGCCCAGCTGGAACGGATTGGCGAGCGCCGGCCAGTCGATCTCGCCGTCGTGACTCCATTCATGTTCCTGCGCGATCTCTCCCCCCATGAACAGCAGCTTCTTGCCCGGATGGCCCCACATGTAGCCGAAATAGGCACGCAGGTTGGCGAAGCGCTGCCAGTTGTCGCCCGGCATCTTGCCGATCAGCGAGTGCTTTCCATAAACCACCTCGTCATGTGACAGCGGCAGGACGAAGTTCTCCGAGAATGCATACAGCAGGCCGAATGTCATGTCGTTGTGATGCCAGTGCCGGTGCACTGGATCGTATTCGACGTAGCGAAGCGTATCGTGCATCCAGCCCATGTTCCACTTGTACCAGAAGCCCAGGCCACCTTCGCTGATCGGCCGGGACACTCCTGGCCATGCCGTGGACTCCTCGGCGATAGTGACGGCGCCAGCGCACCTTTCCCCGACTACAGCATTGAAGTGGCGCAGGAAGCCGATCGCCTCCAGATTTTCGCGCCCGCCATATATGTTGGGAACCCACTGACCCTCGGAACGCGAGTAGTCGCGATACAACATCGACGCCACCGCATCGACACGCAGTCCATCGACATGGAATTGTTCCAGCCAGTAGAGCCCTGAAGCGATCAGGAATCCTTGCACCTCACGTCGGCCGAAGTTGTAGATGTAGGTGTTCCAGTCCTGATGATATCCTTCACGCGGATCCTGGTGCTCATACAGCGCCGTACCATCGAACCGCGCCAGACCATGCGCATCGGTCGGAAAATGTGCCGGCACCCAGTCCACTAGGACGCCGATATCAGCGCGGTGACAGGCATCGACGAAACGCGCGAACCCTTCGGGGGGACCGAACCGCGCGCTGGGCGCGAACAAGCCAAGTGGTTGATACCCCCAGGAACCCCCGAATGGATGCTCGGCCACAGGCATCAGCTCGATATGCGTGAAGCCCATCTCACTGACATACGGCACCAGGCGCTCCGCCAGCTCGTCCCAGGTCGGGATACGGCCTTCGGGATGAAACCATGATGCTGCGTGCATCTCATAGATGGTGATCGGTGCGTCCGCGGCGTGCCTGCGGCGCCGCTGCTGCATCCAGGTCTCGTCGTGCCAGACGAACGGTGTCGGATCCATAACAACAGACGCCGTGGCCGGCGGCGGTTCGGTCGCGCGAGCCAGTGGATCGGCCTTGAACGGCAGCCGAGACCCGTCCGGACCGACGATGGCAAATTTGTAGCGCTCGCCTGCACCGATGCGTGGTATGAACAGCTCCCAGACACCGGCCGGATAACGCAGCCGCATCGGATTGCGCCGCGGGTCCCAGGTATTGAACTCGCCCACCACCGAAACAGCACGCGCATTCGGCGCCCACACTGCGAACCGCACGCCGGTGACCCCGTCGATCGCTGTCACGTTGGCACCTAGATGCGCTGCGAGCTCGAAATGTCGGCCTTCGTTGAACAGGTGCAGATCCAGTTCGCCGAGCAACGGCCCAAATGAATAAGGATCTTCGGTCTCCTGCACCGCACCGGGCCAGGTGATGCGCAACAAATATGGTTCTCCGCTGCCGAGGCGGCCAGCGAACAAGCCGTGGGGCAGCATCGGTGACAATCTGCCGATCGGCGTGCGGGTCGAACGCGCCAGCAGCTCGACCTCCATTGCGCCAGGCATGAAGGCGCGCACGATGGGACCGGCTGCGGTATCGAACGGTCCGAGTACGGCGAACGGGTCGCCCAGCGCGCCGGAAGCCAGCGCCTCCGCCATTCCGGTCGGCAGTCCGGTCAATTCTACGACGTCGTTCATGCCGGCACCTGCGCGAGCAGCTGCGCCAGACCATGCAGCGGAACATCGATCCACGTCGGTCGGTTGGCCGCCTCGTAGGCGATCTCATACGCCGCCTTCTCGATGAGAAACAGTCGCAGCAGATCCTGTTCAACATTTCCGTCCTCTGCTGGAAGGACTTCGGCATAACCGGCGATAAAGCACTGGGTCGCACGCTCGACGAATGTGCGCAGGAACGCATCGCGCTGTGGATCGGCAACGTGCGCCTGCGTGGTGAGACTCTTCCGCTTCATCACCGCTGCCGCGTAATCGAACGAGCGCAGCATACCCGCCACATCGCGCAGCCGATGATTCTTGCTGCGACGCTGCGCCAAAGGCTTGGCCGGCTCGCCTTCAAAATCGATGATGTAAACGTCGCCGTTGGCGATCAGCGCCTGACCAAGATGCAGATCGCCATGGATGCGCGTTACGCCCGCACCAAGCCCCGATCTTGCAAGTCGGCGCACGGACTCGGCCAGCGTTTCACGCTCCGCCAAGATGGCAGCGAGATCCTGCGCCGCTTCACCCTCGAGGTCGCTAAGCCCATCCAAAGCGGCAAACGCCGTCACAAGCTGCTCCTCTGCCTGCCGCGTCCATTGCGCCACCAGCGTTTCGTCAGCCTGCTCGGGCGCAAACGCTGGATCATCGGACGGACCAGCAAGCACAGCATGCATCTCGGCGAGGCGGCGCCCGAACAGAGTGGCAATCGCACCGTAATCCTCGTGCTCCTCGGCTTCGGTCGCCTGAGCCTCCTCGGTACCGGCGGTCAGATTGGATAGGCCCCGCGTCAGCAGATCGAGGGTCCAGGTCCAGGCATCTCCCTGGTTGCGAATGAAACCTTGTGCCACGGCGATCGTGTGACGTTGATCGTCGCGATCAACGCGGACAACTTCCCCCAGCAGTGGCGGAATGTTGGTGTATCCATGTTCTGTCAAATAGCGGCCCATCTCCGCCTCCGGATGCGGACCGATCGCGACGCGGCGGAACAGTTTCAGCATGGCAATGTCGCCGACAATCATGGATGAGTTCGATTGCTCGACGGATAGCCAGCTCATCTCCACGTCGGGGGGCACGACGATGTCGGCCATTCGCGAGGTCGGCACGAAACGTATTTCGCTTGTCTCATCACCGGCTGCCATCCCGGCCAGCATGCCACTGGCAAATTCCGGCAGCGCGAACGCGTCGGTCAGCAATCCGACGTGAGCGCCACGGCGCACGCGCGCCAACGCAAGTTGCACCGGCAGCGGGCCGGTCTGCCGCTCCTCCCACGCGATCGCCATCGGCAGTAGCCAGCGCGCGGCTCCGGCCGGCGCCTCGGTCTCAATTTCCGCCAGCAATATCTCTTGCTCCGTATGCGGCAGCGGGACCAGGGACACCAGCCGCACCGCGTGTAGCGTCTGGTCCTTCATGGCGAACCATCGACGCTTGGCAAGATAGGCGGGCAGAACCTCCCGCTCCAAGACGGATCGGCTCGTCTCCAAGGCGTCGTAAAGCCGCGTGCGCAAAACGATTGTCTGATATTCTGGCATGGGTTCTGGTGCGGGCGTATGCGTCGTCGGCCAGCCCGCCTCCTCATCTGCAAGCAGGAACCAATAAAAGCCGTAAGGCGGAAACGTCAGCAGGTAGTTGAGTTGACCGATCGGCGGAAACACCGAACCGCCGTCGAGCTCCACCGGCGTACGGCCGGTAAACTCAGACAGTTCGAGTTCGACCGATTGCGGCGTGCGCGCGAGGTTGGCGACGCAAAGAATAGTTCGACCTTCATACTCGCGCAGATATGCGAGCACCTTGCGGTTTTTCGGATACAGCAGGCGGAAGGTGCCACGGCCGAACACGTTGTACTGCCGGCGCACCGCAATGGCGCGACGCATCCAATTCAGAAATGAGTGCCGGTCGCTCTGCTGCGCCTCCACGTTGACCGCTTCGTAGCCGTACAGCGCATCCATGATGGTCGGCAGCACCAGCCGTGAGGGATCGACGCGAGAGAACCCCCCATTGCGATCGAATGACCACTGCATGGGCGTGCGAACCCCATCGCGGTCGCCAAGATGGATGTTGTCGCCCATGCCGATCTCGTCGCCGTAGTAGATCACGGGCGTGCCGGGCATCGACAGCAGCAGATAGTTCATCAATTCCAGGCGGCGCCGGTCGCGCTCCAGCAGTGGCGCCAGCCGCCGGCGGATCCCCAGGTTGAGCCGTGCGCGGCGATCAGCAGCGTAGGTCTCCCATAGAAAGTCGCGCTCGCTCGACGTCACCATCTCCAACGTCAGCTCATCGTGGTTGCGCAAAAAAATCGCCCACTGGCTATTCGGCGGAATGTCCGGCGTTTGGCGCAGAATATCGGTGATGGGGAAGCGATCCTCGCGGGCGATCGCCATGTACATGCGCGGCATCAACGGAAAATGGAACGCCATGTTGCATTCGTCGTCGTTGCCGAAATACTCCTTGGCATCCTCCGGCCATTGATTGGCCTCCGCCAGCAGCATTCGATCTGCATAGTGGCGATCCAGCTCCGCACGGATCTGCTTCAGTACCGCGTGGGTCTCCGGCAGGTTCTCGTTGTTGGTGCCTTCCCGCTCCACCAGATACGGCACCGCGTCCAGCCGCAGCCCGTCTACGCCCATATCCAGCCAATAGCGCAGTACTGCGAGCACCTCCTTCAACACCCGCGGATTATCGAAGTTCAGGTCGGGCTGGTGCGAATAGAAACGATGCCAGTAATACGCGCCGGCAACCTCATCGTAGCTCCAGTTTGACCTTTGGGTGTCGACAAAGATGACGCGAGTCGCGGCATATTTCTTGTCATCATGCGACCAGACATAGAAGTCACGATGGGACGATCCTGGCCTGGCCTGACGCGCGCGCTGGAACCACGGATGCTGGTCGGATGTATGGTTCACCACAAGCTCAGTGATCACGCGCATCCCACGCGCGTGGGCAGCGGCGATAAACCGCCTGGCGTCGCCAAGCGTGCCATAGTCCGGATGGACGCCGCGATAGTCGCTGATGTCGTAACCGTCATCGCGTCGCGGGGACGGATAGAATGGCAACAGCCAGATTGTGTTGACCCCTAGGTCGGCGATGTAATCCAGCTTCGAGATCAGCCCGGGAAAATCACCAATGCCATCGTTATTGGCATCGAAGAACGATTTAATGTGAAGCTGGTAGATGATCGCGTCCTTGTACCACAATCCGTCCGGGCTGACGGTGGTGGTCGTCAAGGCTTCGGGCGCTGCAGCGATATCCATTACGGCGTCACCTGCCAGATGCAGAACGGCAACTCGCCGGGATCAAGCCGGACGCGCTGCTGCTTGCCATGCCAGACAAAGCTGTGGCCCCGCATCAGGTCAGTCGCCGAGAGCGACTCGTGATCCGCAAGCCCCCACTCCCACAGCGGGATCTCGAAACCGGCCTCTTGCACATTGTGCGGGTCCAGGCTGACCGCGACCAGGATCATGTCGCGCGCCCCCGGGATGCGTTTGCCATACACCAGCACCTGATCGTTGAACGCGGGATAGAACGTCACGTTGAGGTGAGTTTGCAACGCCGGATTTGCCCGTCGGATGCGATTCAGAGCGGAAATTTCCCCAACGATATTGCCTGGCGCACCGAGGTCGCGAACCCTTATCTCGTACTTCTCAGAATCCATATACTCCTCACGGCCGGGCAATGGGGTTGCCTCGCAGACTTCGAAGCCGGAGTACATGCCCCACAGGCCGGACAACGTGCTGGCCAGCACAGCGCGGATCAGGAAGGCAGGCCGCCCGCCCGTCTGAAGGAATGGTGGGTTGATATCCGGGGTGTTGACGAAGAAGTTGGGGCGGAACAGATCGCGCGCCGGTGCCGCGTCCAGTTCCGTCAGGTACTCGATGATCTCCTGCTTGGTGTTGCGCCAGGTGAAGTAGGTATAGGACTGGGTAAAGCCAACCTTGGCGAGGCGGTACATCAGCTTCGGTCGGGTGAACGCCTCCGCAAGGAAGATGACGTCCGGATGACGGCCGCGAATGTCGGCGATCATCCAGTGCCAGAACGGCAGCGGTTTGGTGTGCGGATTGTCAACGCGGAAGATGCGCACGCCCTGGTCCACCCAGAACTGCACGACATCACGCAGGGCGAACCATAGCTCAGGAAACGCCGCCGCGGCATAGAAGTCCGGATTGACAATATCCTCGTACTTCTTTGGCGGGTTCTCGGCGAAACGGATCGAACCGTCCGGGCGCCAACGGAACCAGTCAGGATGGTCGCGCAGCCACGGATGGTCCGGCGAGCACTGCACCGCGAAGTCGATGGCGATCTCCAGCCCGCTGTCCTTCGCTGCGGCAACCAGCCCACGGAACTCTTCGAGCGTGCCAAGCTGCGGGTGGACAGCGTCGTGCCCCCCTTCGGGGCTGCCGATCGCGTAGGGACTGCCGAGATCCTCCGGGGCTGCGCGCAGGGCGTTGTTGCGGCCCTTGCGGTTGGTCGTACCGATCGGATGAATCGGCGGGAAGTACAGCACGTCGAAGCCCATCCCCCGGATCGATGGCAGCCGCGCGACAACATCGCTGAATGTGCCATGCCGTGCCGGATCGTCGGTGGCAGAGCGTGGAAACATCTCATACCAACTGGCAAAGCCGGCCTGAGGCCGGTCTACGTCAACCGCGATCGGCGGAGTGTGTTCCGCGAGATATGGACGATCGTCCGCTGCCCGCATCGCCATCGCAGTCTCGGGCGCGAGCAGCTGCGCGACCTGCTGTTCGGGTTCCAGGGACGCAAGCCGCTCATTAAGGGCCGAAAGCCGGGTATGCGTGCATGTACCGGCCCACACCGCCGCTGCCTGAAGCATGCTTCGGCCTTCCTCGATTTCCAGCGTCACGACCTGACCCGCGGCGTGCTTGGCTTCGAGATCATGGCGGAAAGTACCCCAAGCGTCCCACCACGCCTGGATGGTAAAGCGATGTCGACCGACGCGGTCGGGCACGAAGCGCGCCTCCCAACGATCATTCACCACCAATCGCATTGGCACCCGACGCCACTCGGCTTCATCCGCGGCAGCCCACAGCAATTCGGCAGCCAGCACATCATGTCCGTCAGCAATGATATCGGCGCTGACCGCGACCTCCTCGCCCACGACGCGCTTTATTGCAAAATGTCCCCCGGGCACCTGCGGCTGAACCGCCTCGATGCCGATGCGTTGGGCGACCATTCGCGCCGGCTGCAGATCCACGTCGCTGACCAGCGGGCTGACGACTGGTTCTGTCAGGGTATAAGCGAGCGTCCGCACCTCGCCCGGCGCCATCGCTGCATCATCACCGTCCGACGGACCTTGTAGCGCGAAGGCGGCGCCGGCGTGTGGCGGCAAAGGCGAAAGCGGCAGATCGACAGGCGCGCTGCGCGCCAGATCCGGATTTAGCAGCACCAGGACGGCGTGCGAAGCGAGACGAATGTCGGGTGCGTTTGACCGCAACAGGGCCGTGATGCCGTCGCCTGATGTGGTCAGTTGCCGCACCTCGCCGTCCACCTGATATCCGGCCAACTGCTTCATCCCGGCGTTCGCCACGGCGATCTCGTGCAGGATGTCGCCGGGCGCCTCGTCGCGCGCACGCCGCAGATCCCCCGGAGTGGCGAGTGCGGCGTCGAACGGCCGGCGGGCGGCATATTCGAAGCCCATCGGGACGAAGATGCCATTGCCTACCGAAGCCGCAAGCTGCATGGCGGAACGGTAGGCGGTCGTCGGATCACTGCCGGGCGAAAGACGCGCCGCGCGGCGGTCAAAGAACGATGGTTCAGGTGACGCCATCGGCGGCGCGACCCGACGCAATATTTCGTATTCGTCGACAAACCACGGAGCACGGCCGTCCCACCATGCGAGCGATGAGCATGTATGGGTGAAGCCCAGACCTTCCAGTCGCGGCAAGGCAGACCGGTCGATACCTGGCGTCCAGGCAAGAAAATCGCAGGACCCCAGTGCGCCGATCAATCTCCTCCAGAAGGCGGCCGGCACCCGTTCTGGGTCCAGGCAGCGGAAGCCGCTGACCCCTGCCTCGACCAAACGCGACAGCCGATCCAGCCACCACGCTGCCATCGCATCGGCAACCTCGGTCAGCTGCAGCCGCGCGTATGCGACATCCAGTCGGCGGCCTCCCCGCAACGGGCTCAACGGAGCGCCACCATCGCTCGAGGCGAACCAGGCTTCCTGGCGCCGGCGAATCTGTGCATCGGCTGCCACCTGGTCTATCGATAGGTCCAGCCAGATCCGCAGACCGAACTCGGCCCCGCTGCGCGCAATCTGGGCGATGCCTTCATCCGCCGTTCCCGACCAACCGAGCGCCGGATGCAGCGCCTCGTGATCGGCCGTAATGAAAATGTCGCCGCTCGCGCCGGGGACGAATGGCGGTGCGATGCAGATCGTATCGAATCCCATCTTGCGACAGCGTTCGAAATGTGGGGGCCACTCGGGCAGTACGCCGGCGACCAGCGGGTGCAGGTGATAGAGGCGTGGTGGCATGCGGTGCGATATTCCGGTTGCTCAGAAGAAGATCTGGTTCTGTTTGCCCGAACGCATGAGGAGGATGCCAGAGTCAGTTTGCGGCAGACGATTCGCATCCGCCCTAACGTTTGTGCGGTGATCTCTTCACTTACCCGGGACCGTCCCAGGTAACAAATAGGCGTGAGCGATGTCGTGTCCGGTTATTAACATTTGGCAAGTGCTTCGGTTCCCAGGCAGCTGCCGACATTCGGACGGCTCAAGCTGCGCGGCGTGGGCAAACGATGAGTCGCATCCACGCGGCGATTGCCGCGGATGAGACCGACCGTCGCCTGGCTGAGCGGGTTCGCGCCGCTCGCGGTTGTTCTCGCGCGCCATGCACTCCTCTCTCGGCGCACTTATTCCCTCGAGCAGCGGCTCGCGATGCTGCCGCGGCGCGACCTCCCCCTTGAGCAGCCGGTGGTGGTGCACTGGAACGACCACCAGGTGCCCCATATCGAGGCGCGTAGCGATCGCGATCTTGCTGTCACGCTAGGGCTTGTGCACGCGCATCTTCGTCTTGGCCAGATCGAACTGATGCGACGCCTCGCCCAGGGGCGTGTATCCGAGATGATCGGCCCCGTCGGCATCGAGATCGACCGGCTGATGTGCACGCTGGATGTTGGCCGCGCGGTTTCCGCCATTCTGGCCGAAATGCCGTCCACCACACGGGACTGGCTGGAAGCGTTCGTGGTCGGATTGAACCACCACATCGAACACGTCCGGCCGCTGCCCGCGGAGTTCAAACCATTCGACCTGCGTCCCGAACCATGGTCTGCCGCCGATGTTCTCACCCTGGGCCGCCTGGCCAGCGCCGATGTCGGCTGGATCCCCTGCTTCCAGTTGCTAAAATTTCGCCGCGACCCCGACTGGCCGCAGTTCTGGCGCAAACTGCTCACCGTCGACGGCTTGACGTGCGGGACAGGTGAACGAGACTCGGCCGCAACGTCGCTCATGCGGTCAGGCAGCAATTCCTTGGTTATCGCCGCGTCCCGCACTGCAAGTGGCGCCCCGATGCTCGCCAGTGATCCGCACCTCGGGATCACGTTGCCGAACGCCTGGATGCTTGCGGCGTGCCGTTCGCCATCGTTCCAGGCCTCAGGGTTGATGCTGCCTGGCCTGCCGTTCGTGGCACTGGGCCGCAATCCCTGGATGGCCTGGGGCGGCACCAGCCTGCATGCCTCCAGCAGCGAATTGGTCACGGTGCCAGCCGACGAAGTGCCGCACCTCCAGGAACGCCGGGCAGAACTTAAAGTGCGCTGGGGGCGCAAACGCAGGATCCGCATTCGCGAAAGCCGATGGGGTCCGATCGTGTCGGACATCGGACTACTCGATGCAGGCAGCGAAACGCTGGCACTGCGTTGGATGGGGCATCTGCGATCCGACGAGAGCACAGCCATGCTGGCAGCCAATCGCGCCCACAGTTGGGACGAATTCCGCGCGGCATTCCGCGGTTTCGCCATTCCCGGGCAGAACATGCTGTGTGCAACGTCCTCCGCCCGTATCGGCCGACTTATGGCCGTGCGTGTGCCGCGGCGAAGCCAGCGGATGAGCGAGGACATTGTGGTCCAACCGATGTCCGACGACGGCTGGGATGCGCCGGTGGGAAGCGCAGAGCTGCCCCAGAAGTTCGATCCCGACGTTGGGTTCATCACCTCCGCCAATGAACGACCCGAGCATTGCGGCGCACTGGTCGGTGACCTGTTCTCAACAGGAGATCGAAAGCAGCGGCTAGACGAGCTGCTGTCGAGGATGGATCGTGTGTCGTTCGACGCGGTGGCCCGAATTCAGCGGGATACGTTCTGGCAGCCATCGCGTGAGCAATGCCGGCAGCTTCTTGCCTGGCTGGAGAACCCCAGGCTTGGCACCCGGCAGCGCCGCTTCGTGGCCACTGTTTCGGCATGGGACGGCTGCTACGCCAGCGATTCGCGTGGTGCCCTCGCATTCGAACTGTGGTGCTACTATTTGGCGCGGCTGCTCGTGCCGGCGCGGCGCTGGGCAATATACAGCGCGTCCTGGGGAACGCGGCGCCTCATTTGGGACGATATACAGTCAGCCGATCCGCCGCGCAGGAACCGCGCCGTGCGCGACGCGCTGCGCAAGGCAGCCAATGCCACCGGTGCCCGGGAAACCTGGGGAGACCGCCACAGGCTCCGCCTGGGCCATCCGCTGGCGCGGGTGCCTGTATTCGGTCGCGCTTGGAATTTTACCGACCTGCCGTCGGGCGGCGGCGCCGACACGCTGATGAAGACGGCACACAAGCTGACGCACCGCAGACACGCTGCCACCTATGGTTCGATGGCGCGGCATATTTCCGATCTTTCGGACATCGACCGCAATTACTTCGTGCTGCTGGGCGGACAGGACGGCTGGCTCGGCAGCACGACCTTTCTCGATCAGGTCGCATTGTGGCAGCAAGGCAAGTACATCACGCTGCCACTGCGCGCCGAGACGGCGCGCGCAACCTACCGGCACGTCACGCGGCTCGAACCGTGACCACCGGCGTGCCAATCGATGCGACGCCACTGCTGCGTCGCTACGCTCGATACCGCCTCACACAGTTGGCGCGGCAAGACTCTGTCGCAGAACAACAACGTCAGTTGCTGCGCCTGGTGCATCGCGCGCGCAACACGCGCTTCGGCCGCGACCATGACTTCGCGTCCATGCGGTCGGTGCGCGATTTTCAGGACCGGGTCAGGCTGCGGCGCTACGAGGACATGTGGCAGACCTATTGGCAGCCGAGTTTCCCCCGGCTGGTAGACTGCACCTGGCCCGGGACCATCCCATTCTTCGCCCTCTCTTCCGGAACGACCAGCGGAACCACCAAACATATCCCCTGCTCGACTGAGATGACTCGCGCGAACACGTGGGCTGCGATCGAAATCCTGGTGCACCACATAGCAAACCGGCCGCAAAGCCGTGTCCTCGGTGGCAAGAGCTTCATGCTCGGTGGCAGCACCGATCTGACGGAACTTGCGCCAGGCATACGCGCCGGCGATCTGAGCGGCATTGCCTCAAGCCAAGTTCCCTGGTGGGCACAACGCTTTTCGTTCCCCCCGCGTGAGCTCGCACTGATCGCGGACTGGGAAGAGAAGGTGGAGAAACTCGCGCGTGCCTGTCCGCAGCAGGATATTCGCACGATCAGCGGCACACCGAGTTGGCTGCTGATCTTCTTCGAGCGGTTATT
>JBKPSV010000231.1:0-5217 GCA_046735215.1 Pseudomonadota bacterium
GCAGTACATGGAGCCGCGCGGTGCGATCGGCACCTACGATCCTGCGGAAGACCGCTACACGCTGTATGCCGATGTGAACTACCCGCACCGTGTGCGCAACATGCTGGCCAACATGGTGTTCAAGGTGCCGGAAAGCAGCGTACGCGTCGTATGTCACGACGTTGGCGGTGGGTTCGGCGCCAAAGGCTGGCAGTATGTCGAGCACCGGCTGACGCTGTGGGCAGCACGCAAGATCGGTCGACCGGTGAAATGGCGCTGCGAACGCTCCGAAGTGCTGATGGCAGACGAGCATGGGCGGGACAACGTCGGTACGATTGAACTGGCATTTGATGCGAACGCCAAGATCATCGGCCTGCGGCTGCACATGCTCGCCAGCATCGGTGCGTATATCGCGTCCGACCGCCAGCTGCTGACACCGTTCGGCCAGATCGGTACCGTGGTTGGTGTCTACGACATTCCGGCCGCCTATGTGACGATCGACGCGGTGTTGTCGAACACCAGCCCGACTGCACCCTATCGTGGCGCCGGTCGTCCTGAAGCGAGCTACCTGATCGAGCGCGCGATGGAAGCGGCGGCGCGCGAGCTGAACATCGACCCTATCGAACTGCGGCGACGCAATGTGATTCCGCAGGCCAAGATGCCGTACAAGACGGCGCTTGGTCCGTTCTATGATTGCGGCCAGTTCGCGCGGAACATGGAACTCGCACTGGACGCGTCTGACCACACTGGTTTCGCTACGCGCAGCGAAGCGTCGCGTGCACGCGGCAAATTACGTGGCTTCGGCTTTGCCAATGCGATCGAGCAGGCAGCGGGGCCGACACCGGAATATGCCGAAATCCGCTTCCAGCCGAGCGGCAGCGCGATCCTGCTGATGGGCACCAAGACGCACGGCCAAGGGCATGAGACAGTATTCAAGCAGATCCTTTGCGATCGGCTTGGCATCGATCCGCAGGAGGTCAAGTTCATCGACGGCGATACCGATCGCGTAGCGTTCGGCATGGGTTCGAACGGCTCGCGATCGATGGTGGTCGGTGGTGGCGCACTGACGCTCGCGGCACAAAAGGTGATCAACAAGGGTAGGAAACTTGCCGCGCATCTGCTGGAAGCTGCTGAGGCGGACATCGAGTTTGCCGACGGCAAATTCACTGTCGCGGGAACCGATCGTGGCATGGCGTTGAAGGACGTCGCGCGCGCCGCATTCCAACCGGCGAGGCTGCCCGAGGGAATGGAGCCCGGCTTCTACGAGCACGCCACCTATGCGCCTACGCTCAATACGTTCCCGAATGGTTGCCATGTCTGCGAACTGGAGATCGACCCCGAGACCGGAGTGGTCGATCTGCAATCCTATCTCGTCATCGATGACGTCGGCACCGTGATCAACCCGCTCACACTCGCTGGACAGATTCACGGCGGCGTGGCGCAAGGCGTAGGCCAGATCCTGATGGAGCAAGTGGTCTACGAACCCGATTCCGGCCAGCTTCTGACCGCAAGCTTCATGGATTACTGCATGCCGCGCGCTGCCGACCTGTGCAGCATGCGAATCGTCTCGAACCCGGTGCCCACGGAAGGCAACCCGCTCGGTGCCAAGGGTGCGGGCGAGGCCGGCTGCGTGGGCGCGATGCCGGCGGTGATGAACGCCATCATGCATGCGCTGCAGCCGGTCGGTGTGCGCGAGCTGGACATGCCCGCCACCAGCGACCGCATCTGGCGCGCCATCCGCGGCGCGAAGGCCGCATGACGGTGCGCGAGTTGCGAACCGGCGCTGAGTATCGGAAATCACTGCGCGACGGGCGCAAGGTGTGGGTGGTCGGTAGCGGCGAGGTAGAGGATGTTGCCACCCATCCGGCGACACACGGCATGGTGGAAGAATACGTGGCCTGGTACGACCGGCACTTCGATCCGGTGTGGCGTGATGTTGTGCTGCGTGATGATCTGCCATGGGGCTTTGTATTGCCGAAGAGCGCGGACGATCTGGTGGGCATGGGCCGCTGTTTCTCGGCCACGACATTTCTCAGCGCCGGAAACATTACCCACACGCCGGCCTATGGCCATCTGATCGCCCTCGGCATCCTGGGCGCCGTACAGCACTTCAATCTGTATCCCGAGCAGATCGCCAATGCCGAGGCCTATCGTCAGCGGATAGTTCGCACCGGACGGTTCTTGACGTTCTCGTCCGGCGCGGCACCGATCGGCTTTCGCATGCGTCCCGATCCGGCTGAACGCGTGGCGCTGCGCATCGTGCGCGAGACCGACTCGGGTGTGGTTCTGCGCGGCAAGATCGGCATGCATACCAGCCCACCCTATGCCGAAGACGTCTATGTCGGTGCACTATGCGGCGTCGAATACGACAAGCAGCGGGCCACGTTCATCGTGCCGGTCAACGCGCCAGGCGTGCGCATCATCTGCCGCCACGTTTCAGTGCGCGACAACAACCCATTCGTGTCACCGCTAAGCGGCCGCTATGACGAGTTGGACGGGCAGATGTGGCTCGATGACGTGCATGTGCCATGGGAGCACACGTTCCTGGTCGATCCATCTCCTGAACTGATTGCGCGCTGGCTGTTCTGGCATCAGCTTTACTGTTGGCTATCGAAGGCCGAGGTCACGCTGGGGCTGGCCTTGGCGCTGACTCACGCCATGGGACTGATGAAGGATACGTCGACCAACGAATATTTGCTAGATCTGATTACTGACGCGCAGACGGTGCGCAGTTGCCAGGTCGCGGCGGAACGCGATCCGCAGTTCACACCGGCCGGATACTGCTATCCAAATGTGTGCCATCTCGCAGCGGGCAGCATAGCGATGCTGAAGGCGCGCCCGCGCATGAGTGAGATCTTGCGCACCTTGCCGGGCTCATCTCTCGTCGTCGCGCCGACCGATCGCGATTTCGCGTCACCCGAGGTTGCGGGGGGTCTGGAGGAATCGTTTGCCGGGGGTGGCTATACAGCCTTGCAGCGGTCGGCGCTGTTGCAGATGGCATGGGACCACGTTTCCTCGGCGCTGGAGGCGCGTGAGTCGGCATTTGAACTGCACGCGAACGGCGGCATCCCGCGATGGCGCGACCGGCTGCGTACTGGGTTCGAACGCTACAACGAACTGGCCAATGGCGTGCTGCGTCAGCTGAGCGTGCCGATGCCGGAGATCGATTTGACCAGTATCCGCACCGCGGCCATGACGCCGCGTCGGGCGGTGGACGTGGGAGGCAAGCAATGAGCGAACTATCGCCAAAGACCAAGGAAGCGCTGCTGCAGGTCGGGACTTCAACGCTGACCGGCGTGCTCAACCGTCGAGGCCTGCGCAGTATGTTCCTGCATGACGTCTGGCCGATCCGCCACGACATTCCGCGCATGGTCGGGATCGCCTTCACCATGCGGTTCATTCCCTCGCGCGAAGACAAGGACGGCCCGAATGCACGCGCCCCGCGTGGCCAGATCCAAAGCCAGGCGATGGAGACCTGTCCGCCTGGCCATATTCTCGTGGTTGATTCGCGGGGGGATGCGCGGGCGGCCTCCGCCGGTGATCTCTATGTCGGACGCCTGAAGGCTCGGGGCTGCGCCGGTATCGTCACTGACGGAGGGTTGCGCGACACTGACGGCATCTTCAAGACCGGCCTGCCTGCCTATCACCGGCGTCCGTCATCCCCACCCAGCCCCATCGCGCATCATCCGTGCGACCTGAACCTACCGATCGCCTGTGGCGGTGTCGCGGTTTATCCCGGCGATGTCCTCGTCGGCGATTGCGACGGTGTCGTGGTGATACCGCCCGACATCGTTGATGAAGTCGCAGCGGAAGCGCTGGCGACTACGGAATACGAAGAGTTCGCCGAAGCTGAAGTCGCGCGCGGCCGCGCATTGCCCGGCTTGTTCCCGGTCGCGGCCGATGAAGCGAAGCGCGACTTTGAGGCATGGAAGGCGCGGGCAGGCAAACATTAGCGTCGGCGGATCGCATCGCGCGGAAGCCGAGGCGGCGTCCCGGCTTCACCGGCATCAAAGTGTGGTTCGCGCATCGGACGGCACGGTATCCTGACATTCGGTTCCTCGTTGATTGGACGCAGGCCTCACCCAATGCGGCGCGCCGCTCGATTGACCGAGAGCTGTCAGCTGCTTCCGGCACTCGTACCCGTCACGCCGACTAACGAAAGGACCCTGCCTGGCGGGCCGATATCGGCGGCTGTCTGCCTATCATCCGCGCGCCGCGGTGAGTTCCGGAGCCGGCGCGACTGACCTGGCGCCGGGAGCGATGCGCCGCCCATCGCGACCGAACAGAAAGAGACAGTCTCGGGTCAGGGTCAGCCCGACCCTGTCGCCCGCGCCCATCTGGGCCATCGACAAGCCTTCGGTGATGACAACGAACGGGCGCTCTGATCCTATATCGAAGTAGAGCAGCGTATCCTTACCCAGCGGCTCGACGAGACGGACGGGAAGTTCGACATCGGCGGTCCCACCGGCAGGCCCCACACGAACGTGCTCGGGCCGGATGCCGAGCGTAATGGGACCCGGCGCCAGCGTTTGCGTCAACCCAGCCGACAGATCAATGGAAAAATGTGTCGAGCGGTAATGCAGCGTTCCGCCCGTACGAACGACCTCGCCGGCGAGCAGGTTCATCGACGGCGAGCCAAAAAAATCAGCGACGAAATCGGTTACTGGATCCGAATATATCTCCATCGGCGAGCCTATCTGCTCGATGTCGCCGTCGCGCATGACGACGATGCGGTCGGCCAGGGTCATCGCCTCTTCCTGGTCGTGGGTCACGAAGATGAAGGTTTTCTTCAGCTCTTCGTGCAGCCGGTCGCATTCGGCGCGCAGCTCGCGGCGCAGCTTGGCGTCGAGGCTCGACAGCGGCTCGTCGAGCAAAAAGGTCGACGGGTTCGTCACCAGGGTGCGAGCCAATGCGACGCGCTGCGATTCCCCACCCGAGCAGGCGCCCGGATATTTGTCGAGAAGACCGGTCAGCCGCACCATCTTGGCAACCTCGTGCACCCGTCGCGCCCGCTCGTCGCGCGGCACCTTCTTCATGCGCAGCCCGAACTCGATGTTCTGCGCGACGGTCTTGTGCGGGAACAGCGCGTGAGTTTGAAACACCATGCCAAGGCCACGGTCGCGCGGCTCGAGATCGTTGACAACCTTCCCGTCTATGCGGATTTCGCCCTGATCCGGCTCCTCGAACCCGGCAATCAGGCGCAGTGTCGTCGTCTTGCCGCAGCCCGACGGCCCGACG
>JBKPSV010000232.1:0-12775 GCA_046735215.1 Pseudomonadota bacterium
AGGTCTCGAAGTCCAGGAACCGCTCGGCTTCCGTATCTACCTTCGAGTAGACATTATAGGCCTTGGTCCAATAGGTGTTGGCCGGATTGAGTGACTCGAAGTTTGCGACGAGATTGGCTCCGTCGAAGACGCCGTTGCCCAGATCACCGGACAACGCTGTGAGCCAGGTGCCACCCAGCATACCGCCAAGATAACGCATCGGGTTCTTGCCGCGCACGCCTGCCCAATATGATAGCGGCGTGCCGGCAAGCATGATTGGCCCCGTCAGGTCGGGTTTAATCGCTGCAGTCATCATGATCTGCCAACCGGCCTGACAGTTGGCGATCACCACAGGCTTGCTCTCCGCGTCCGGGTGGCGAGCCGCCACTTCTTCGACGAAGAGTGCCTCGGCCCGGCAGACATCCTCGATCGTCTGACCCGGCACTGGCTTGGGCAGGAACCCGATGAAGTAGCAGGGATGCCCCGCTGCCAGGGCAACTCCGATCTCGCTCTCCTGCTTCATTCCGCCTATACCAGGACCGTGGCCGGCACGCGGGTCCACCACCACCACAGGTGCCTTCATCGGGTCGGTCTTCGTGCCCGCCGGTGGAATGATGCGAGCAAGCGCATAATTCACCGGGCGCGCGAGCGTACGGCCGTCGCGGATCAACTCGACCTCGAAGCTGAGGACGTGTGGAACCTCTTTCGTGCTGTGTTCAAGATAGATGTTGCCGCGTTCCCGCAGCACATCCAGGAACAGGATCGAACGCTGCCAGGCGTCCTGCCAGTATTCCTGAACTGCGTCGAAGCCAGGCCACATCTGCATTGTTTGCTCCCCGTCGCTGTGCTGTGGGTCTGCCGCAAGGCTGCCGCCACTGAAACGAATGACAATTCGGCTTCAATGTTTGCAGCACCAGATCTCGTTCAAACCCAGCATAACTCCACCAGGCGCATGGCGTCGCATTGATCTGGATCAACCGCTTTGCTCTTGTGCCGGAGCGCCATGGGCAAAGATGGCTCAGCATCCACCATCTTCGGGCATCGTACTCCACATGTCTGGATTCTGCGTTGGCAGCCCAAGCCCTTGGCTTCTGATCAGCCGGGCGAACGCCAGCATACTCACGATGAGCATCGCCGTGACGAGCAAGGTCGAGAAGAACGGAACTGCCCCGGACCTTCGCGCTCAGTCCAGATCAACGCGGCCAGCGAGCAGGTGAAGGTTGCGAAGAAGGCGCCGAGTCATGGTAGATCGGCGGACTGTCGGCAAACATCACACCAGCCGCGGCGAATAGGCAAGGGCGCTGAACTGCGCCGTTGACGAAGGCGATGGCGCGAACGATGCCGGTAAGCGCCATTATCCCAGAACTTCGATGCGCATGATCCAGCCGCGTCGCGCTATGCCAGTGCCGTCAGCCGGACGGCCAAGTCAATTCAGGGACTAGCTTATAAGCGTAGTCCGGCTGCTTGTAGCCATGCGCCTTCTGCCGGTCCGGCAGTTTGATCTTCTCGTGCGGCAGGTCCTCGTAAGGGATATGCTTCAGCAGGTGGGTGATGACATTCAGCCGCGCGCGCTTCTTATCGTCGGAATGCACCACGTACCAGGGAGCCCAAGGCGTGTCCGTGGCCTGGAACATTTCGTCGCGGGCACGTGAATAATCGTACCAACGGCTGTAGGACTTCAGGTCCATCGGCGATAGTTTCCAGATCTTCCGTCCGTCATCGATGCGGGCTTCCAGCCGTCGGGTCTGTTCCTTCTCGCTGACCTCCAGCCAGTACTTCAACAGGATGATTCCTGAGTCAGCCATCGCTCTTTCGGTCAAGGGCGCCAGTTGCAGGAAGCGCTTCGCCTGCTCGTCGGTGCAGAAGCCCATCACGCGCTCAACACCGGCGCGATTGTACCAGCTGCGGTCGAAGATGACGATTTCTCCCGCGGCCGGGAAGTGCGGGATGTAGCGCTGAACGTACATCTGCGATTTCTCGCGTTCGGTCGGCGCCGGGAGCGCGACAACGCGGAATATGCGCGGGCTGACCCGTTCGGTGATCGCCTTGATGGTACCACCCTTACCGGCGCCGTCGCGTCCCTCGAAGACAACGCAGACCTTCAATCCCTTGTAGACGACCCACTGCTGCAACTTGACCAACTCGACGTGCAGTCGGGCGAGTTCGCGTTCGTAATCCTTGCCCTTGAGCTTCCCGTTCACCGCTGCCGTACTGTCACTGTTTTCCGATTTCTTCGCCTTCTTGGCTGCGCTCATGACACAACTTCCCGCCCAGTGTTTTCAAGCTCATGCTTCCAGAGTGCTCTTCGGCCAAGTGAAGAACAGACCTATATCGCCCGGCTTGCCGCTAGGATAGCTGATAACCCGCGCCGCGAAACCGAACCCACCTGGGTTCAAAATTCTGTCTCAAAATATTCGTGCACCTTGCGGACGCCGGCCGGCATGGTCAGCAGCCAGTCGGGCTCCTCGGCGAGCCTCGCCGCCGCGCCGCCGCGCATCGCGATCCGCGAAGCGCCCAGCGACCGACAGGTGGAGACCTGACGCCGCTGTCATGACATTTCCTTCCCGATTGGTATGTCCGGGGACGATTAGCCCGACCGTTGGAAGGTCGCCTTGATCCAGGTCAACGCGTCTTCGCGGGAAGCGGTCGCTAAGAGGCGAGTTTCCAGCCGTCCTGCGTCTTGCACCAAGTCAGTGTCCGGTTCCGCTCGGAACGAGGGCCGGGGACCGTCACGTCGTAGCGCATCACCCGGCACGCCAGACCCTTTCGCTTCGTCGCGCTCCCAGCCGTGACAGTTCCTTTGGCGCCCGATCTGGGGTTGCTCCAGGTTTCCTTGGCGCCTGCGGCCAGCCCATGCCGATCCAGCAGCTGATTTGTGGCGTCGGTAAGCGCCGTAATGTCCTCCGCGGTCAAAGGTGTCGCACGGGTCCCGCGGAACGGGTTGATCTGCGCGGACGCAGGCTGGGACAGGCAGACGGCAATCGTCAGCAGGGACAGCAAGCGGAACTGAGTCATCGGCTTCTCCGGATTCCCCCGAATCCCGATCCTATCTGCCCATTGATCTCAATCAAAGTCGCTTGGCCTGAAGTTGTGCTAATGGCAGCCGCACTGGGGGCCTTCATGGGCCACTCAGGCGGGACAATGGGGACGAAGCGATGCTTGAAGAAGCCATCTACACGGCGGCGGACCTGATGACACGAGACGTGGCCGTGGCACATCCGGATATGTCGTTGCTGGATGCGGTGAAACTGCTGGCGCACCGGCACATCAGCGGAATGCCGGTTGTTGACGATACCGGCACCATCGTCGGCATGCTGAGTGAGGGTGACCTGGTGCGCTGGCACGAAGGCTACACCGAGCGGCAGGCACGCTGGCTCGACATGCTGGCCGAGGGGCACGATCTCGCGCCGGAGTTCATGCACGGTATTCAGGAGCAGCACCGCAAGGTGAAAATGGTCATGTCGCCTGGTGCGAAAACGGTGACCGAAGACATGCCGGCACGCGAGATTGCGCGACTGATGTATGCCAACAACATCAAACGCGTGCCGGTGGTGCGGGACGGCAAGCTGGTCGGCATTGTGGCGCGATCGGACCTGGTGCGCGCCCTCGCGCAAAAGCTTGGGGAAATGGCTGAAGCGCCGTCCGCCCAGCGGCAGACGGTGGACGACGCCCTGCGACGCGGACGGGAAGCGGTGGCTCGTCCTTCTACTCCTCGGTGACGTCGACGCGCGTCCAGCTCAGATCGGGATCGAACTGCGTGATCCCCGACGCGACACGCGCGGTATCGATGCCAAGGTCCTTTTGAAAGACGAAGCCGTCCTGATTGACCGTGAAAGACATGACCCCTGAAGAGCCGTAGCTCGAAGGCCAGGCAATCAGGGCGAAACCCTTCGTCATGCGGCCAGCCTGCACATAACTCATCGCGCCACTCGGCGCGTCGGGTCCCTGCGACTTCAGTATCCGAAAATAGTACCCCTGATACGGGATGGGCTTGCCGCTCACCAGCGCGCCAGGAGCGGGATAGCCCTCGTCCTGCGCCTGATCCACCAGGGGCCCGAATGGACTTTCCGCACTTCCCGCGGCAGCGGACCAATACAGCCCATCCTGACGGCCCGCACTACTGATCAGCCGCTGTGCATAGAGGCCCGTTCCGGTTTGCTGCTTCATCAGGTCGAAGTAGTCCTTCTGCGCCTCGACATAGGTCAGCATGACGCGGATCGCCGCGAGTTCGTTGCGCCCAATCCGCCGATCGATGATTTCCTGCGCCCCAGCCTTGGTGTCGAAGTGCCACCGGCCACCGGCTTGTACGATCGGGATCGGCAGCGGCCAGTCGTCCGCCCCCACGTCCAGCTCCGCGTGATCCGGCCCATTCTTTACGAGCTGATGCTTCTCATCATAGGCCGTGGCAAACCGGCGCTGTTGCTCCGCGTCGGCGTAGCGATCCCCCGTCGACAGCAGCTTTTCACTATCGGGCCCAAGAATCCCGCGCAGCGCGGCTGTGTCATGCGTCCGGGTCGCCGAGGCGAGCGCTGCAGCCGCTTCTTCCGGTGAAGCATAGGTCCGCTGCGTCGGCGCTTGCCCTCCTGCGACGCCCTGGGCAACCAACAGCCACGAGGCCAGAGCCAAGCCGGCGCAGCACGTCCGCAGAGATGCCGAAGTCCGGATGTTCATCGCGAGCCCCCTCTCATCGTCGCCCGCCGCCACCGCGGAAACCGCCGCCGCCTCGGCCTCCTCCACCGCGGGCTGCAAAGTTGCCTCCCCCTTGTCGCTGCGCGCCGAATGAGCGGCTTTGGGTCCCCCGCTGGCCAAATTGCGATGCCTGCCGGCCGTCTCTCATGCCAGAGAATGCGCCTTGCCCACCCTGCCTCGCCGGAAGTGTACTGGGCCGATTGACGTTCGGGCGATTTCCTTGGCCGGGCTGGTCGAATCCGGGCCTGCCGGCCGCACCGCCTTGGCCCAAACCCCCGCCACCCGGGCGGGAAAACCCGCCGCCTGCTCCCGCACCGCCGCCCGGTCGAGATAGTCCCCCACCTGCGCCGGCACCGGGCCGCGCGAGACCGCCGCCAGCACCGCCCTGACCAAGGTTGCCGCCGCGCGCCGGCGGGCGAACCGCCTCGCGTGGCACCGAGACCTGGTTGCGGCCGATCGCTCCCGCCGACAGGCCACTACCGCGTGCCGGCAGCCCGACCGGGCCGCCCGGCGGCCGTTGCAGACCGGCCGGCCTGCCTCCAGCCCGGTTGGCCTGCCAGTTGCTCGACCTGATCGCGGCACGATTCGCATTGATACTGTTGAACCGGTTCACATTCACATTGATGTTGCCTGCACCCCAGGAGGGCGAGGCCCAATTCCACAGCCCGGCCGTTATCGCCACCCCGGCGCCGAACATCAGTCCGGAGGCAAGCGCGCCACCGAGCGGGTAGTAAGCGGCCGGCGGCGGAAAGTACACCGGCGGATACGATGGATACGGCCAGGTGCCATAGACGGTGCTGGGATTGTAATTCGGCACATAGACCACACTGGGCTGCGCCGGCTCGATTATGACCGTCTGCGCTTCAGTCCTTACGACCTGCTGCGAGGTGGTTTGCAGGCTGCCGCTCGACTGCGCCTGACGCCGCAGGCGCTGGACTGAGTCCATGACCGCGGCCTGCTGATCTGCGACAGCGTAGCCAAGCTGCTGGGTCCAGTCGAGATTGCCGTTCATCATCGACAGCACCTGCGGAAATGGCACCAGCGACTTTACGCTGGGGTCCCATGGCAGCGGATCCAATGCCTTTGTCAGGGCCTCGCCGGAGAGCGCCTTGTTCTCGGGTTTCCCGAGCCACCGGTCGGCCTCGACGATCTGCAATGGGAAGGTGGATGCCATCAGCGTCTGCGTCAGCAGCGCATCGGGATATAGCGCAATCGGCGCCAGCAACGCGTCGAGCTGCTCGGTGTTGAATGTCTGCGCGGACTGCGCGGGAGCCGAGGGCGCCACTGGCGCCGGCTGGGCGTGCAGCATCGCGGGAAAGGGCGCGTGCAGCATCAGAACGCTGCCGACGATCCGTGCAAGCCGGCCAGTCATACGCATGCTCCGCTTGTCCACAGGTTATCCAGTGGGATGGAGTTTCTCATCAGAAGGCCCCAGCACGGCAAGACAAACAAGACCTTGCAAGAAGCCGCGGCTGATCTGGATGATCAGAACGGCAGGGGCGGGCCGAACCTTGTTCGCTGAGACCCTCGAATTGGACCTCGCTCGGTTGTCTGATGTTCAGCGCACCTCTTGGGCTGGAGCGCCAACAGCTATCGGGTCGGGCGGTCATGGCGGGCACCGTCTTACGATGAAGTTGCCTCTTCCAACACGCGTGCTTTGAGCCTGCACCTCATGATCGTCAGGTGTCTGTTACCTGGCGGGTCCGAAATACCGCCTCGGTCACATTATTCCGCCACAGATCCTCGGCTTCGACATAACCGAGCACCGAGGCGACCGAGCGGTGGCGTGACTGGCGCATCAGTTCGGCAATCGCAGCGCGGTTCTCGCCACCGGCAGTCAGCAGGCCGCGGCGCAGCGAATGACCGGAGAAGCGTTCGGCATCGAGACCAGCACCGACAGCAGCCTGCTTGATCAGCCGGGCGACCGCCTTATCAGACAGGCGCTCTCCGGTGACCAGCCCGACCTTGGTCACCGAGCAGAACAGCGGCCGCTTCCCGCGGCCCGCGGGGGCGGCGGTCCAGTCGAGGTCGGCGGCGGTGCGGCGATGCGCGAGCCATGTTTCAAGCGCCGTGGCCGGACAAAATCCGGGCTCGGTCGGATTAGCCCAAACCGCGACGCGTTGACCGGCGCCGTGCTGGTCGGTCTTGGAGCGGGCGATCGTAATGAGCAGCCCGCGGCCGGCGACGGTTTCGACGTCACCGACGGTGAGTCCAACCAGTTCGGAGCGACGCAACGCGGCGCCGAAGCCGAGCAGCAGCATGGCTCGGGCACGCGCGCCGAGTGGGCTGGCAGGGGAGGGGAGGGCATCGAGCATCAGCCGCAATACTCTAGGCACGGCCGGAGCTGCCTTGCGTCGCGGGCGGACACCTATAGAGCGCGTGATCCCTTCGACCACCATGGCGAGCCTGGGGTGGCGCAGATCGATGGCCCGGCCGGCGAGCAGATGCGCGGTACGGATAGCCGCCAACGCGACGCTGATCGAGCTGACCGCGAGGCCCGCATCGGCGAGGCGGACCACGTGCATGGCGATAGTTTCAGGATCAGCTGCGAGAGGTTCGCGACCCAAGGAACTGCACCAGGCCTCGTATCGCCGCCAGGCGGCGCGGTAGGCCCGCCGCGTCCCCTCGCCGCGGGCGCGGGTGGCATAAAGCGCAGCACGTCGCGATAGGTCGGCAAGTTCGGCGGCGCGGTCAGCCCCATCCGGCAAGGTCAGCGGGCCAAGGAGATCGGTCTGCAGGGTCAGCGGTCCCTGGGCCGAAGTGGCGGGGGTGGGCTGGGCAGTCAACCGCTTGGCGGTATCCTGGCCGCGTTGGGACCCGATCAGCGGTCGGTGCGGCTCTGACGGGTCCGAATCGGGCACGGCGAGAAATTAGAACATCTGTTCTCCTGTCGCAAAGCTCTGCCGAGCCAGGAACTCAGTCAGGCTACTCGCGATGCGGGACAACCAGTGACAGCACGTATCCCACGACACCAGCTATCAGGAGCGATGCAAGAGGTTGCTGCCCTATGCTTTCACGCGCGGATTGGGTCACGTCGCGTGCTTGGGTAACCGCTTCGCCATAGGCATTCTTTGCTTCGCCGGCGACTTGCCGGCCCTTCTCCTCGAGTACCAAAGTGACCAACGCTAGGGTCGCCAGAGCCAAAATCGCTTTCATCGGCTGCTTTCCAGTTCCGGGAGCCTATGAACGTTCTTGCCAAGATGCGGTTGAGTCACAATTGGTGCATCGGCAGGTGGCTGCCAACAAGAGCCGGCAGCCACGCCTGCCTTTCGACACGCTCGACGCTCCTGTTCCGGCGAGAAATTCACGGATCGCGCCGGCAACCGCGCTGCTGCACGAAGGGGTCTAGCTAGCCGAGCCGGTCAGGAACCAATCCTGAGCTGAACGGCTTAATCGAATGCGCTTTTCGGAGATCGGAGATGGTCCACTGGGTCGGTACTACCCTCACTCGGCTGGGGGTGTTCACGGCCCACCCAGCCGCCTTTGTGGTCTTGCTCTGTTACATCGGTGCTTGGCTTGTCCTCAGTCCCCAAAGCTTCGATTGGCATGCATTTGCGACTGTCGCCACTTGGTTGATGACGCTGTTCATCCAGCGGGCGGAGCATCGGGACACGCAGGCGATCCATGCCAAGCTCGACGAGTTGTTACGCGTTGAGGGTCGTGCCCGCAGCCAGCTTACGCAGCTTGACGACGAGGAGCCTGAGATTATCGAACGGCATCGTTCAGAGGAACGAGAAGGTCTCAACGGTTCAGATGGCTGAATGGCTGCTGGACTGCGGCAAGCTCAATCATCCACCTCATGACGATTATTGTTCCCCAAACTCGCAACTGGCTTGGGTGCTTCTGGTTTGCAAATGCGGGAGCTCATCGAGAAGCGCCGTCGTGCTCACCCGGGGAAGAAGGCTGAATATAAACAGACGGTGTCGTGCCCGAATCAGCAACCCAGCATAGCGCCAACAAACCCAATTCCGGCGCACGTAAGCCAGATCTGCTCGAATAGGGGCAGGGGACATTCCTGCTGGCCTTCACCCAGCCAGCAGGATGTATCAGACCTCAGACGGTGCAGTAATCGCTCAGCGATTCAAGCCAGCTCCATACCTCTACCGCGCGGTCACCGCTTGGCCACCTGTGAGCGCCTCGTCCACGCCGATTGCTGCAAGCGCCGTAGCCACCACGTCCTTGGCGCTGAGCCCGGCCAGAGCCAGCTGCTTCGCCTGCGAGTCGTGGTCGATGAAGATGTCCGGCAGGATCATCGGCCTTACTTTCAGTCCGTGATCCAGCAGGCCCTTCCAGGCGAGATGCTGCAGCACGGCTGAGCCGAACCCGCCGATCGAGCCTTCCTCGATCGTGATAAGCACCTCGTGGTGCCGTGCAAGCTGCTCCACCAGCGTGGCATCCAGTGGCTTGGCAAACCGCGCATCAACAACCGTCGCGGGAAGTCCTCGCGCGGCAAGCTCGTCCGCTGCCTTCAGCGCGTCGGCGAGCCGTGAGCCCAACGACAGGATGGCGATGTTGTTGCCTTCGCGCAGCACCCGGCCGCGGCCCAGCGGCAGGATTTCGCCGCGCGACGGAAGTGGCACGCCGAACCCGTCGCCGCGAGGATACCGCAGTGCGGATGGTCGGTCGTCAATCGCCACGGCGGTCGCCACGGCATGGACCAGTTCGGCCTCATCCGATGGCGCCATCAGCACGAAGCCCGGGAGGCAGCCGAGATAGGCGAGGTCGAAGCTGCCTGAGTGGGTAGCACCATCGGCACCAACGGGCCCGGCACGGTCCAGCGCGAAGCGAACCGGAAGTCCCTGGATTGCTACGTCGTGCACCACCTGATCGTAAGCGCGCTGCAGGAAGGTCGAATAGATGGCACAGAACGGCTTCATGCCCTCTGTCGCCAATCCCGCAGCGAACGTCACCGCGTGCTGCTCAGCGATACCGACATCGAAGCAGCGATCGGGGAAGCGCTTGCCGAACCTGTCGAGCCCGGTGCCCGACGGCATGGCCGCGGTGATCGCAACGATCGTGCCGTCCCTCTCGGCCTCGTCGATCAGGCTCTCGGCAAACACCTTGGTATAGCTGGGCGGCCCAGGTGGTGCCTTCGCCTGCTCGCCGGTGATCACGTTGAACTTCGAGACCGAATGCAGCTTGTCGGCCGAAGCTTCCGCCTGCGGATAGCCCTTGCCCTTCTGAGTGATGGCGTGGACCAGGATTGGCCCAGTCTCCTCCGCTTCACGCAGGTTGCGCAGCACAGGCAACAGGTGGTCGAGGTTGTGGCCGTCGATTGGGCCGATGTAGTAGAATCCGAGCTCTTCAAACAGCGTGCCGCCAGTCAGCATGCCACGGGCGTATTCCTCGGCGCGTCGCGCGGTGCGCTCGAAGCCACGCGGAAACCGTTTCGCCATGCGGGAGCCAAGCTCGCGCAAGGACAGGAAGCTGCGCGAGGACATCAGGCGCGACAGATAGGCGCTCATCGCACCCACCGGCGGCGCGATCGACATGTCGTTGTCGTTCAGGATGACCAGCAGCCGGGTTTGGCGAGCACCGGCATTGTTCATGGCTTCATAGGCCATTCCGGCGCTCATCGCGCCATCACCGATGACGGCGATGATGTTGCGCTCTTCGCCCTTCAGGTCACGGGCCACCGCCATGCCAAGGCCCGCTGATATCGAGGTAGAGGAGTGTGCCGCGCCGAACGGGTCGTATTCGCTCTCAGCGCGACGGGTAAAGCCGGAAAGACCGCCCCCTTGGCGCAAGGTGCGGATCCGGTCTCGCCGGCCGGTCAGGATCTTGTGGGGATACGCCTGATGACCAACGTCCCACAGCAGCCGGTCGTGCGGCGTGTCGAACACCGCATGTATCGCCACCGTCAGTTCCACGACACCAAGCGAAGCGCCAAGGTGGCCGCCGGTCACAGACACGGCGTCGATCGTCTCCGCGCGCAATTCGTCAGCCAGCTCGCGCAACTGCTCAGCGGAAAAATTGCGCAGATCGGCCGGATAGCGAACGCGATCGAGCAGCGGTGTTTTGACAGGGCTCATGGTGCCTCCGCTCTGAGTTCAGTTCCGCCTGGTGACGACGTGGACGGCCAGCGCCCGCAGCAGCTTTGCGCGGTCGCCGAAGGTTTCCAAATGTCCCGCAGCCTGTCGGGCCAGCAGGTCGGCCTGTGCCCGTGCCCGCTCGACACCCAGTACCGCAACCATGGTGGCTTTGCCAGCGGCCGCGTCCTTGCCGGCGGTCTTGCCGGTCTCCTCGGTGCTGCCTTCGGCGTCCAGCAGGTCGTCGGCGATTTGGAAGGCGGCGCCCACGTCCCGGCCGTACGCAGCCAGCAGGTGCCGCTGAAACAAGGGAGCACGGCCAAGGATTGCGCCTGCCTCGGCGCTGAACTGGATCAGCCGGCCGGTCTTTAGTGCCTGCAACCGCGTCACTGCCGCGCCGTCCAGGGTCCGTCCCTCCGCCAGCATGTCGATCATCTGCCCGCCTGCCATCCCGCGCGCCCCCGCCGCCGCTCCCAGCGCCGCGACAAGCTCGCAGCGCGCCTGCGGGTCGGAATGGGTGTCGGGCTCCGCCAACACCTCGAACGCCCGTGCCTGCAGGGCGTCGCCCGCCAGAATGGCTGTGGCCTCATCGAAAGCCTTGTGCGTCGAGGGCTTGCCCCGACGCAAGTCGTCGTCGTCCATCGCAGGCAAGTCGTCATGCACCAACGAGTAGGCATGCAACATCTCGATCGACGCGGCTACCCGCGCGGCACAGGTTTCGGATACGGCAAAGATTGCGGAGCTTTGCATGACGAGGAAGGCCCGCAGTCGCTTGCCGCCACCCAATGTGGCGTAGCGCATTGCATCAGCCAGCCGGGACTCGGCACCCTCGGACGGCGGCAGCAGGCTTTCCAACGCAGACTCCACCGTCTGGGCGATCTGTGACAGGGCGGCGGGGAGCTCGGTGTCTGCCTGTGCCATAAACCTCAGATACCACCACTGGATGAGGTTGACCGCGGCACTCGACCAGAAGAGAGCGACTCGGTCACTCCGGTTGTACGAATCACACGCAAGTGTGGCACGCAGGCCGCTGTTCGGCCATTGCTTAATGCAACCATTCGGCTGGTGCCCTACGGTAAGACCCCTGGCATTGCCCCACCGGAGGTCGCGTGCCATATGCGGCCGACCTGCTCGGTCTTTTCGGCGCGACGCCGCCTGTTGGAGAACCCGCCATGATTCGCGTCGTCCTGGCCCAGCCCCGCGGTTTTTGCGCCGGCGTCGAGCGGGCGATCGAGATCGTCGAGAGGGCACTGAAAAAGTACGGCCCGCCAATCTACGTCCGTCACGAAATCGTGCACAACCGACACGTGGTCGAAGACCTGCGCACCCGCGGTGCGGTGTTCGTGGATGAGCTGGACGAGATCCCGCCGGGTGCGCGAACGATATTCTCGGCCCACGGTGTGGCCAAGCGGGTCGAGCAACTGGCGGCCGAACGGGATCTGCCGGTGATCGACGCCACCTGTCCTCTGGTCGCGAAGGTGCACAATGAGGGGCGCCGCTATGCTGCCCAGGGCCGGGAAATCGTGCTGGTCGGCCACGCCGGGCACGCCGAAGTGGAGGGCACGATCGGCCAGGTGCCGGGAAAGGTGCACCTGGTTCAAACAGTCGCTGATGTCGCCGGATTGAAGGTGGCAGACACCACCAAGCTCGCCTACATCACTCAAACTACGCTGTCGGTGGACGACACCCGTGGAATCATCGCCGCGCTGAAGGCGCGCTTCCCTTCCATCGTGGGCCCGGACGTGCGGGACATTTGCTACGCGACGCAGAACCGACAGCAGGCTGTACGGCAGCTCGCCGGCGCGGTCGACATGATTCTGGTGGTGGGGTCGCGCAACAGTTCCAACTCCAATCGACTGCGGGAGATCGGCGAAGAGTTGGGTAAGCCATCCTATCTGATCGACGATGCGGATGCGTTGCAGCCGGCGTGGTTCGTTGGCGTACGATCCGTCGGAGTGACCGCCGGTGCGTCAGCGCCGGAAATGCTGGTGCAGGGCGTGCTGGACGGGCTGCGCCGGTTCGGCGAGATCAAGATATCGACACAGGCCGGGGTAGCGGAGGACGTGCGGTTTCGCTTC
>JBKPSV010000233.1:0-33656 GCA_046735215.1 Pseudomonadota bacterium
CTGCACGTAAAGCGGCTGGTTCAGTCCATACGCCTGGCGCATCGCGTCCGCCTCGGCTGGCGAGATCGCGGTCCCCGACGCCGCCGCCTGCGCGGCGTAGGCGGTCACGAAATCAACTGGGGGCAGATGCAGGATGATGAACGTCACCACCGTGATGGCGAACAGCGTGATCGCCGCCAGCACCAGGCGATGAGCGAGATAGGTCAGCACGGTTCTGCGCCACCGGCATGGTCGGGCTTGGCCTGGCCATCCACGACTTTGCTACCAATGAAAGGAATAGACGTGGATGGCCGGCACAAGGCCGGCCATGACGGGATAGCCATCACGCCTTGAAGTACCAGGTCTCCGGGTGCGAGTTCCCCGGCGTTCGGCAATGCTGCGCGTTGCACACGCGCGCGGCGATGTTGCCCAGCCGGTTAGATACCAGTCGCACCCCAAGCCCGGCCGGCGACTGCCCTACGGTGCCGATCCCGTATTGCTGATCCACCAGGATCTTCCAGATCTCCTGCGCGTTCTTGTTGCGCCCCTCCGCGGGCAGCCCGGCGGCCTCAGCATAAAGATCAAAAATCTTTAGGATGTTCGGATCCTCCGGCTTGACGCCCTGCCGGCCGCCGGACGAATACCACCTGGCATATTCGGGCGCGAACGCCGAGCCGGGAATCACCGGAACAGCCCAGGTGGGGAACAGGTAAAGCAATTCGGTGCCGCCATTGTTCCATACAAACAACTGGTGTTCGTTGTTGGTCTGTTTGGCAAAGCCCAGCCCGCGCTCCATCTCTTTGACATCGGCCAGGATGCCAATCTTGCGCCACTGGTCGGCAACCATCTCAGCCAGCTTCGGATACGGCAGGAATGCCGCGATCGCGATGACCTGCAGGCGCAGCACATCGCCGTTGTCAGTGCGCAGCCGGAAACCATCGCCGTTCTTTTTGGTAAGCCCGATCTTGTCCAGCAGCGCGTTGGCCTGCTTTACGTCCAGCACCGACCACTTCTTGCGCCACTCTGTCCCGGGACTTTGCGGCATGCTTTCGCCCGGTGCGGGAGAACCTGGAGTACCGACGCCCAACCAAAAAGTCTCGTTCAACTGATCACGGTCGATGCCCATCGACAGCGCTCGTCGGAAGTCGGCGTTCTTCAGCCACTTGGCGATTTCGGCATCGCCCGTGTAGCTCTGGTTGACGTGGAACATGAAATCGGACCCGGCAAAACCCAGGTCCAGGTGAACTTTATAGTTCCCCTTTGCCTGGTTATCGAGCAGCACCGGCAGCTTGCCCAAATCGATATGCCGTTCTTGCTCGTCGTACTCGCCGGCCATCGCCCTCAGATTGATGACCTCGAGGTTCTCTGCCAGCGTAAACTGAACCCGGTCGAAATAAGGCAACTGGTTTCCCGCTGCATCGACCGCGTAGTAGTAGGGATTGCGCTCGAGCAGCCAGATCGGATTGTTGATCGGCCGTACGCTGCGCCATGGCCCAAGCACCGGCACTTCGGTGTTGAGCTCCCAGTCCTTCTTGAAGTGCAGCATCTGCACCCAGTTCTCGAAGCCTTCCTGCTTGGCGCGCGCGTTCACCGCTTCGACCGAGGAGTATTTGGGCAGGAACTGCTTGAGGTAGTGCGCGGGCGCGTAGGCACCGAAGCTGATCTTGGCGGCCTGCCGCACGGCCTGCCCGCCGCCCATGGCAGTATCGCCGGCCATGATGTCCTCGAACAGAAAGTACGGCACGTCCCATTCCCAACGCACCGTCGTTTCGTCCACCTTCATCATGCGGCCCGGCCTGCCTTGCGGGCGCATCTCCGGCGTCGGTGTCGGCACGATGTCGGTGTTGCTGTAGATATCCTGGAACCAGAAGATGAAGTCATCCGCGGTGAATGGCGCACCGTCAGACCACTTCATCCCCTTGCGTAGGAACAACGTGTAGCTCTTGCCGTCGTCGCCGAGTTCGTAGCCCTTGGCCACGCAGGGCACGATCTTGCTGCCGTCCGCGCTCCAGTGCAGCGGCTTGTCGGACGACTGGATGCGATTGCCGTTCTCACCATCCGCAGGCCCGGTGAATGCACGTCGCCAAGTGCCACCGTACTTGCCGATCTCGTTCAATGGCTGCCACACCAATGGTTCCGCCGGAACGCGCTGCTCGACCGGCGGCAATTTCCCGGCCTTAACCAGCTCGGCCAGCATCGGCGCCTCGGAGAACTTCTTCGGCCACTTCGCGGGGTCGGTGATTATCGTCGGCCCCTGCACTTCCCCGACCAGGCCTGACTGCGAAAGACTTGTCTGGGCCTCGGCGATCGCGCTGCGCAGGAACGCCATGGCCGCGGGACTGGCGGCAATGCTCGCCAGGGCGGCGCGGCGCGACAATAAGACTTTAGGCATGGGCGTTCCCCGCAACTCAGTGTTGCGCGGCAATCTAGCGGCGGCGGCGGTCAGAGCAAGACGGTGCCACCATCGACTGCGATGGTTTGTCCTGTAACGAAGCTACTCCCATCGGAGATCAGCCAGGCGATGGTGCCGGTCAGATCGGATCGCTCGAGCGTCCGCTGGATCGTCTGTCCGGCGCGGATTACCTCCAGTCCACGGTCCAGGCGTTCACCGAAGAACTCCGCGGTTCCTTCGGTCATGACGGCCGAAGGCGCCACCGCGTTGACGCGGATGTTGTCGCGCCCCAGTTCGCGTGCCAGTCCCCGCGTCAATCCGATCACCGCCGCCTTCGAGGTCGTGTAGTGCAGCGCGAACGGCATGCCATAGGTCGCCGCCAGCGAGGCGATGTTGATGATCGAGCCGCCGCCCGACTGGCGCATCGCCGGCACCACTGCCTTGCAGCAGTTCCAGATGCCCTTGACGTTCACCGCCATCGTCGCGTCCCAGTCAGCCTCGGCGATCTGGTTGAACCGGCCGCCCCGTAGCGAGCCGTACAGCGCCGCATTGTTGATCAGCGCATCGACCCGGCCGAACCGCTCCATCGCCAGTTCCACCATCCATCGGCCGACGCTATGTCGGTGACGTCGAGCCTGACGCCGACCGCGCCATTGCCCGCCGCCTGCACAGCATCGGCGCAGTCCGCCACGTCGCCGGCCATGACGCGGGCCCCGGCCCGGCCCAGGAAGCTGGCATATTCAAGACCTAGCCCGCGTGCGGCGCCGGTGACGAGCACAACCTTGTCGGCAACGGTCATCTGCGGATCCTTCATTCAGGGGAGACGCCCGAGTCGGTACTCATTTAAGGTGTCGCGCACTCGATATACTTGGACCAGCCCGCGCACCAGCGCCGGCGCAACGCCGTGCCAGCGCAGCGGGTGCAGCGGCGTCAGAGGAAAGACTGTCGAGCTGTTCTGCCCGCCCCGCACCAGTGCCGCGAGGTCACGCCCCATCATTGTCGCGGCTGCAATGCCCCGTCCATTGTAGCCAAGTCCGGCATACAGTCCGGGGGCCAGTTCATGCAGCCTTGGGAAGTGGTCGGTGGTCATCGCGACCCATCCGGTCCAGGCCTGCTGCCACTTCACCGCGCCAAGTTGCGGGAACAGCCGCCGGATCCGCCCATCGACCCGCCGCCAGTCGGCACTCGGCTCGGCGCCGAAGCTGGGCCCATGCGCGCTGCCGTGCAGCCGGCCATCGGGCAGCATCCGAACGCCGGAATACAGCTGCCGGGTATCCGTGAGTGATTGCCGTTCCGGCAGGATGGTATGGCGAATGTTGTCCGATAGCGGCTCGGTCACGAAGCCATGGCCACGCATCGGGATGATGCTCTGGCGCAGCCCGGGCCAAAGTTCCCCTGTATAGGCGTTGGTTGCGATCACCACATTGTCGGCACCCAGCTTGTCATCCAGCAACCAACGCCCGTTCTGCCGCGTCAGCGATCGCACCGGCGTTTGTGTATACAAAACTGCCCCAGCCTTGACCGCCGCGTGCGCCAGTCCACGCGCATAGGCGAATGGGTTGAGGTTGCCGCCGCGCCGGTCCAACGATGCCGCTTGATACAGCGACGACCCGATCGCCTCCTTGCAGCGCGCGCCCTCGAGCATCTCCACCGGTGCACCACGCTGCTGCCAATATTGCGTGCGCTGCTCCAGCTCGCGCCGACCGCGCGCGGAATGCGCGGCAAAGATCAATCCAGAGCGGATCGCCCAGCACTCGATGCCGTGGCGCATGATCAGTTCGAACACCAGGTCGGGACCCGCCGCCACGGCATCGACGATCCGCTCGCCGCGTGCGGCCCCGTAATGGCGCAGGATCGCCTGCTCCCCCAGCTTCAGATACGGCACCACCTGGCCGAATGCGCGGCCCGACGCACCCCAACCGATCTCCTTCGCTTCCAGCACTGCGACATCGACACCCGCTTCCGCAAGGTGCAGTGCCGTGGACAGGCCGGTGAATCCGGCCCCGATGATGGCAGCCGCGACGTGCCGCTGCTTTCCCAGCTGCTGCGTCGGCGGCGGTGGTGGCGCGCCCTCTGCGTAAACCTGGGGTGGCCCTCGCCGGTCGGATAATGGCCCATACATGCGTGAACGATGCGGCCGGTCTCCGGCAGGCGCAACCAGCGGGCGCTCGCGGGAACTGCGACTGTCACCGTTGCGCGACCACTTGCCATACGCCTTGGACACTGCTCTCACTTGGTGAAAGATGTCGCGACAGCGGATGGCCTGCGCGCGCCCGTCCCGGATACGGCGATTTTGCCTTTTGCAGATCAAGCAAAGGAGCTCAACCAAAGAGAAACCAGGTCCAGGGAGGCTCTACATGCAAACAAGAACAATAATCCGGATTGGCTTCGCGATCTTGCTTGGATCCGCGGTCACGACGGGTGCCGGACAAGCGGAGGAACAGCCACACCACGGTGGCACCCTTACCTACATGATTCCGGCTGACGCGCCGCCAAGTCTCGACGCCCATCGCGAGGCGACGTACGCGCTGATGCACACGATTGCACCATTCTACAGTGTGCTGATGCGGGTTGATCCGGACAACCCTGCCGATACAACAAAGTTTGTCTGCGATCTGTGCACCGCTGTTCCGGCGCCCACGGACGACGGCAAGACCTACACGTTCACGATCCGCACGGGAGTGAAGTTCCACGACGGCTCGCCGCTCACAGCCGCCGACGTCGCGGCAAGCTGGCACGAGATCGTCTTTCCTCGACCAGGCGTGCTGAGCGCTCGGCAGAATTGGTACACGGTCGTTGATTCGGTCGAGGCGCCGGACGCGACCACTGTCGTGTTCAAGTTGAAATTTGCCACCAGCACGTTCCTGCCATCGCTTGCGGACCCTTATGCCCTGATCTACCCAAAGGCGATCCTCGACAGAGATCCGCACTGGTTCGAGCAGCACGTGATGGGTTCGGGTCCCTTCAAGTTTGTCGCCTATGACATCGGCCAGGACATCAAGGGAGAACGCAACCCTGATTACTATCACAAGGGCCTGCCATACCTCGACGGCTTCGTCGGCATCTTTGCCGAGAAGCAGGTGGTGCGGGTAGAGGCAATCCACTCCGGGCGTGCGGCAATGGAGTTCCGCGGTCTACCGCCCTCGGCGATCAGCGACCTCAAGCGAGAACTTGGCGACAAGATCAGGATCCAGACCAGCGACTGGAACTGTGGCAACCTCATCACGCCCAATGAGCGTCGCAAGCCGTTCGACGATGTGCGGGTGCGCAGAGCGCTGCTGCTCGCGGTGGATCAGTGGCATGGTGCGCCGGCGCTGTCGAAGATCGCAAACGTGCATACCGTCGGCGGCATCGTATTCCCTGGCTCGCCGCTTGCTGCCACCAAGGAGGAGTTGCAGAAGCTGGCGGGCTTCTGGCCGGACATCGAGAAGTCCCGCGCCGAGGCGCGGCGTCTGCTGAAAGAAGCGGGGCAGGAGGATCTGCACCTTAGCCTGCTCAACCGCAATGTCGATCAGCCGTACAAATACGTGGGCACCTGGCTGGTCGATCAGTGGAGCAAGATCGGCGTCACTGCCACCCAACGGGTGGTGCCGACCGGCCCCTGGTTCCAGGCGATGCGCAGCGGCGACTTCGATGTTGTGGTAGAGGCGAACTGCAACAGCGTGGTCAACCCGGTGCTGGATACGCAGAAGTATCTGCCGCACGACGTGTTCGTCGAGAACTACGGCGGCTACAGCGATCCCGAGCAGGTCGATATTTACAACCGCATGCTGCGCGAGACGGACTTCACCAAGCAGCGTGCGCTGATGCGGCAGTACGAAGCCCGCATTGTCGATACCGAGGCGCGTGCATTTCCCATGCTGTGGTGGTACCGGGAAATCCCTGAACGGTCGTATGTGCACGGCTGGAAGATCGGCCCGAGCCACTACATCAACCAGGACCTGTCGAATATCTGGCTTGACGAGGCCCCCAACGGGTAACCGGGATGCTTCAGCACAGTCCTCGCCGCAACGGCCTCGATGATCTGCTGGCCTTGGAAACCCTTGCTGATATGGTACATGGCCTGTCCGGCAGGTAACGGCATTTTTTGCAAGATCAAGGCAAAGGGGTTCGACCAGAGAAAATCACGTCCAGGGAGGCAAAACATGCAAATAAGAACAGTGCAGGGAATCGGTTTCGCCGCCTTGCTCGCAGTCGGAGCCGCGATGTCCGCCGGACAGGCCGAGGAGCCGCCGCGTCGTGGCGGTACACTGACTTATATGATTCCGGCAGATGCTCCACCGAGCCTCGACGGCCATCGCGAAGGCACGTTTGCAATGCTGCACGCGATGGCGCCGTTCTACAGCGTGCTGATCCGGGTCAATCCGGAGAACCCTTCGGATACCACGCAGTTTGTCTGCGATCTGTGTACATCGATCCCGCAACCCACGGACGACGGCAAGACCTACACGTTCACGATCCGTCAAGATGTGAAGTTCCACGATGGCTCGCCGCTGACCGCAGCAGACGTGGCCGCGACCTGGAATAAGATCATCTTTCCGCCGAAAGGCGTGCTGAGTGTACGGCAGAACTGGTGGTCAGTTGTGGACTCGGTCGAATCACCCGATCCGACCACCGTGGTGTTCCGCCTGAAATTCGCCACCACAACATTTTTGCCATCGCTCGCGGATCCATTTGCGTTCATCTACTCCAAGGCCGTCCTGGACAAGGACGTGCGCTGGTATGAGCAGCACGTCATGGGATCAGGGCCGTTCAGGTTCGTCGGCCTTGATATAGGCCAGTCGATCAAAGGCGAACGGAATCCGAGCTACTATCACAAGGGGTTGCCCTATCTCGATGGCTTCATCGGTGTCTTCAGCGAGAAGCAGGTGGTACGGGTAGAGGCGATCCACTCCGGTCGAGCGGCGATGGAGTTCCGCGGGCTGCCGCCGTCCGCGGTCACCGATCTGCAGCGCGAACTTCGTGACAAGATCAAGGTGCAGACTCATGACTGGAACTGCGGCAACCTGATCACGCCGAACGCGCGGCGCAAGCCGTTCGACGATGTGCGGGTGCGACGGGCGCTGCTGCTGGCCGTCGACCAGTGGCACGGCGCACCGGCGCTGTCGAAGATCGCCAACGTGCACACCGTAGGAGGGATTGTGTTTCCCGGTTCGCCGCTCGCGGCGACCAAGGAGGAGCTGCAGAAGTTGGCCGGGTTCTGGCCCGACATCGAGAAATCACGGGCCGAGGCGCGCCGTCTACTGAAGGAAGCCGGCGCGGAGGGATTGCACCTTGAGCTGCTGAACCGGAACGTCGATCAGCCGTACAAGTACGTCGGCACCTGGCTGGTCGATCAATGGAGCAAGATCGGCGTGACCGCGACGCAGCGCGTCCAGCCGACCGGCCCATGGCTGCAGGCGATGCGCACCGGCGACTTCGATGTCGTGGTCGAGGCCAATTGCAACAGTGTGGTAAACCCGGTGCTGGATACACAAAAGTATCTGCCGCGCGCGCAGTTTGCGGCAAACTATGGCGGCTACGACGATCCCGAAGAGGTCCAGATCTACGAAAAGATGCTGCGCGAGACCGACTTCGACAAGCAGCGGGCCCTTATGCGGCAGTACGAGACGCGGATCATCGATACCCAGGCGCACGAGTTTCCGATGCTGTGGTGGTATCGCATCATACCTCAACGATCCTACGTTCGCGGCTGGAAGATCGGGCCCAGCCACTTCATCAACCAGGACCTGTCCAATGTCTGGCTTGACGAGGCCCCCAACGGCTAGCTGTGATGCCCGACGCAGGCGTCCATGACAGGCGCCTGCCACCAACCAAACTGGGAGGCCAAGACCGTGCCGCTATGGCTGTCGTCGTGCAATCAGATCGGGCTCTGACCCATGTATGCTTACATCGCGAAGCGCCTGCTGCTGGTCATTCCGACTCTGATCGGAGCCGCTGCACTTGTATTCATCATGATGCGGCTGATCCCCGGTGACATCTGCGTGGTCCGGCTTGGCTCGGGAGGCGGCTCATTTGATCCGCGCGCTGTCGAACTGTGTCACGCCGAAATCGGTCTTAATCGCCCGGTGATCGTGCAGTTCCTAGACTTCGTTTGGGGAATCTTTACGTTCAACTACGGCATATCCATGTGGTCGGGCAAACCCGTATCTATGGAGATACTCGCCCGGCTGCCGATCTCGCTGGAGATCGCGCTGCTGGCGACAGTGATCGCCATCCTGATCGCCGTGCCACTCGGCACCATCTCGGCGCTGAAGCAGAACACCTGGATCGACGTCGTGGTCCGCACCTTTGCCATCGGCGGAATCGCCACGCCGTCCTTCTGGCTGGGGATCATCTCGATCCTGTTCGTGCTTGACCTGACCAACGCGATCACCGGCAGGCCGTGGATGCCGCCGATCGACTATGTACCGATCTGGCAGGACCCGATCCGCAACCTGTCGATGGCCTTCCTGCCGGCGATCACGGTCGGCTATCGCTACGCCGCGGTCAGCATGCGCATGACACGGTCGGCGATGCTTGAGGTGCTGCGCGAGGACTATATCCGCACAGCCCGTGCCAAGGGACTGATCGAGAAGCTGGTGATCAACCGGCACGCGCTGAAGAACGCACTGCTGCCAGTGGTCACGGTGATCGGAATCGAGTTCGCCTTTCTGATCGGCGGCTTGGTGGTCACCGAACAGGTGTTCAACTTGAACGGTATCGGTCGCCTGTTCGTGCAGGCGGTGCAGAATCAGGACTACACTCTGACACAGGCGCTGGTGATGCTCACCGTCGTCATCTTCGTGTTCAGCAACCTGATCGTCGACCTTTGCTATGCGTGGCTCGATCCGCGCATTCGCTTTGCCTAGCTCGTGATCCGCGGCGGAGTCGTCCGAGGGTGAATCACGTGCAACGTGTATAGGGAGACCGCGCATGTCCACAACGGTGCAAGGCCAGCCGGTCGCCGCTTCCGGCATTACGGCGGACGAAATTGAACTCCGGCGCTCGTTCTGGCACGCCACGCTCCACTTCTGCCGCCGCGAGCCATTGGGCGCGTTCGGCATGCTCATCGTGATCATTATGGCGGTGGCCGGCGCGTTCGCCGAGCTGTTGGCACCGTACAGCCCGACCGCGAACGACTTCATGGCGATGACCGAGGCACCGAGCTGGGCGCACTGGCTGGGAACTGATCAGTTTGGCCGCGACCTGCTGTCGCGCATCATCTTCGGCGCGCGCACCGCACTCATCGTCGGCCTCACCTCGGCCATCGTTGGCGGTTTCGCCGGGCTGGTGCTGGGCGTTGCCAGCGCATATTTCGGCGGCGCGCTTGACCTGGTCTTCCAGCGCATCTTCGACATCGTCATGGCGTTTCCACTCATCATTATGGCGCTGGCAATGGTGGCGATCTTCGGCACCGGCGTGCACAACGTCATCATCGCCATCACCATCCCGCTGATCCCGCGCTGCGCGCGCGTCGTGCGCTCCAGTGCCCTGGCGATCCGGGAAATCCCATATGTCGATGCCGCGCGCGCGTGCGGGTTCAGCCATTCGCGCATCATCCTGCGCCACATGGTGCCCAACGTGATGGCGCCGTTCCTGATCATGCTGACAGCGTTCGTCGGCCAGGCAATTCTGGCCGAAGCGTCGCTGTCCTATCTGGGGCTGGGCGTACAGGAACCGACCCCGGCCTGGGGCCTGATGCTGCAAGGCGGCGCCGAGGAATACGCCTCTACGGCGCCGTGGATCGCGGTCTTTCCCGGGCTGGCGATTGCGCTGACGGTGTTCGGTGTCAGCCTGTTCGGCGACGCTTTACGCGACGTGCTGGATCCCAAGCTGCGGGAGAGATGAGAAAGGCCACGGCGCGATCAGCAGATCACTCAGGTATGCTCAATCTCCGCCACAGGCCGGGAAGGCGACAGCATAGATCCGATGGCTGCCAATCTTCTCTCCAAGACGTCAGACGCAGAGGGTGCGCCGATATCTTGCTGCGACGAAGGTCTTACCTCCGGCGTCGGTGGCAGCATAGCGTGCAACACTTTGAAGGCCGCTGCAGCCTCAGCTGCCGGCATGCGCAGGCCATCGTGGGCCATGTGCATAAGCGAAGGCCATTCATCCAACATCAGGTCCAGCCGCTCGATTGTCTTGCGGAGGAGTGGCGACTCGAATTCCCACCGCTTGACCGTTCCGCATATGTCGAGGACAGCGTAATCCAGCATCTCAAGCACGGCACCCGCAAGTTGCGCGGCCCGCTCCGCTGCTTGCGCAACGGCTTCGAGGTGCTCCCGCAGACGCGGTTCGCTCGCCTGCGCAGTGGCAAGCATGCCCTGTCCGAATGCGGCGATTTCGTTATGCAGCATCCGAAGCCAACCTGGTTGCCCGGCTCCTTGAGTTCTGACTAACCCGATCGGGGCAATGAGCGTGGCCAACTCGCCGATTCGCCGAGAAATGTCCTGCCGCTTCACCCCGACCGCCTTAGCGGCAGCCGTCACGACCGACTTTGCCTCCCGCGTCTGCCAGTCGCCTGCGAGCGCCGTCAGGTCAGCGCCGCACCGGTCCAGCAAGTGCAGAATCAGGAGAAGTTCGACGTCGGAGCGCCTGGTTGGATCGGCATCTGAACGCGCGCATTCACGCAATTTCGCTTCCGGGCCCAAAGCCCCGGAAAGGGCGAGGCGGCTGACAACGCCCCGAACCTGTGCCGGCGTGCACGCATTCGCCTCCCCTACCCCCTGGTGCAGCGCTCTGTCGTGCTCTGTCATGCAGACCGCAAGAGGCAGGCTGCTCCACGGCACGATATATGCCGTGCCGTTGTTGGCGAAGTCGCGGAGTATGGCAATCAGCCCATCCCGTTCGTCGCTGCAGACCCGCGCCATTCGGAGTTCAGGCGATTCAAACGGCACCGCCGCTCCGCGCGGTTGTCGCGCAAACCAATTGCGGAAGAGTTTGGTGCTTGATCCTAGCCAGTGCGTCATTTCAACCCGCAGACGATTGCTGCAACCGGTCAGCCATTGTCGCCGCGACACCTGAACAATGCGTACCCGAACCTCGGATTATTTTCCGCAGCAGATGCCTTCAGGTTGGCAAACCCACAATCGTCGGATGAAGCGGCTACTCCGCGGCTGCCACCTCCGGTGCCTCCGCTGCCCGCCGCACCCGCACCCGTCGGATCCGTCGTGGATCCGCATCCAAAACGCGGAATTCGATGCCCGACGAATGGCTGATCACCTCACCCTTGCTCGGCACCCGTCCGGCCAGCGTGAACACCAGCCCACCCACCGTGTCGATATCCGCATCCCGTTCGTCCTCGGACAGCACAGGGCCCATGCGATGCTCGAACTCTTCCACCGGCAATCGCGCATTGATGTCCAGAGCACCATCCGGGCGCTCGACCACCATCGCAGCCTGTATTTCGTCGTGCTCGTCCGCTATGTCGCCGACGATGGTCTCGACCAGGTCCTCGATAGTCACCAGGCCATCGACGCCACCATACTCATCGATCACCAACGCAAGGTGCATGCGCTGTTGGCGCATCTGCAGCAGCAGATCCAAGACCGGCATCTGCGGCGCCACCATCAGCGGGCGACGCAGCAGCGCTTCCAACGAAAACGCCTCCGGCCGCCCGACATACGCAAAGATGTCCTTGATGTGGACCATGCCGACAATGTCGTCGAGCTGTTCGCGATACACCGGCAGGCGCGAGTGGCCTTCCGCGCGGATCTGCTGCAGCGCCTCCTCCAATGTCACCTCGACCCGCATCGCGACAATGTCGGCGCGCGGCACCATCACGTCATCGGCGGTGGTCTCGCGCAGGCGCAGAACGTTGGCGATCAGCGCCCGCTCCTGGCGGTCGAGCTCGGGCTGTTCGCCCGCCAACACCTGTTCGTCCGCCGCTTCCTGAACCAGTTCGGCGATCGATTCGCGCAGGGAATGCTCTGGCTGACGCCCGAGCATCTGGCGTAATCGATCGAGCAGCGTGTTATGACCGTTGCTCATGCGCGCTTCCATGGATTGGGTACGCGCAACCGGTGCAGGATGCGCGCTTCGGCCAGTTCCATGCGACGGGCTTCGCCAACACGGTTGTGGTCATGGCCGGCGAGATGCAATGCGCCGTGCACCACAAGATGCGCCAGGTGATGCGCCGGCCGCCGTCCCGTCTCGGCTGCCTCTCGTCGGACGACGCCGAGAGCCAGCAGCATCTCAGGCGCGGGAACGGTATAGGTCAGTACATTGGTCGGCTTGTTGCGTCCACGATGGCGAGCATTCAGCCGGTGCACTATACGATCGGCGGCGAGCACCACGGTGCCATGTGCGCCAGCCGCACGCGCCGCTCGGGCCGCTACAGCGTCTGCGCGTGGCACCAGCCGTCGCCAAGCCGGTTCCGCCACAATGACGCTGACCTCGTCTCGGATCCCCGCTTGCGCGGGGCTACGACTTGCCCCGGGGTCCATCGCCTTACTTGCCGGTCGCCTCATTCTCGCCGCGACGGCGCGCTTCGCGTCGCTTGTCGCCCTCCGCCGCCGCCCGCTGATCATACGCATCAACGATGCGCGCGACCAGCGGATGTCGCACCACATCGCGGCTGCCCAACCTGACGACGGAGATGCCCTGGATGCCCTCCAGCGTATCCAGCGCGTCGCGCAAGCCAGAGCGCATGCCAGCCGGCAGATCGACCTGGGACAGATCGCCGGTCACCACCATGCGGGTGCCCTCGCCCATGCGCGTCAGCCACATCTTCATCTGCACCGGCGTGGTATTCTGCGCCTCGTCCAGGATGGCGTAACAATGCGCGAGCGTACGGCCGCGCATGAATGCCAGCGGCGCCACCTCGATCTCGCCATTCGCCAGCCGGCGGATCACCTGCTCGGACGGCAGCATGTCGTGCAGTGCGTCGTAGAGCGGGCGCAGATAAGGATCGACCTTCTCCTTCATGTCACCCGGCAGGAAGCCGAGCCGTTCGCCGGCCTCGACGGCGGGACGCGACAGAACGATGCGATCCACCTTGCCGGCCTGCAGCATGGCCACCGCCTGGGCAACCGCCAGATACGTCTTGCCGGTGCCGGCGGGGCCAACGCCGAACACCATCTCATGTGAGGCCAGCGCGTCGATGTAGGCTGCCTGCCCCGGACTGCGCGGACCGATCACGCCGCGCCGGGTACGGATCGCCGGCACGTCCGGCAGCGGGAGCCTGGGATCGGTATCAACCTCCGCCATGCGCATCGCCGCCTCCACTTCCGACCGGCCCACGCTCTCCCCGCTCTCCAGCCGCCGCCATAACGCTTCCAGCGTCGCCTGTGCCGCGTCGACGCGCGACGATTCGCCGCTGATCGCCACCCGGTTGCCGCGGCACGACAAGCGTACACCGAGGGCCTGCTCGATGCGGACCAGATGTCGGTCATGGTCGCCGAGAAGCAGCGGCAGCAGCGTGTTGTCACTGAACTGAAGGGTCACGGCCTTGCCCTGTGCGGAACCGGGCGAAAGGGCAGGAAGCGTGGTCGACTGGCTCAAGCGCAGGCTCTCTCCATTATGTATCGCCCCAGGCGTCAGCCCGGTCTTCTAACGTCATAGCCGGGCCTGTCCCGGCCACCAGCGTTCCAGATAAAGAGTTAGGCAGTGCAGAGCGGATCGCTACCGAAATCTCCCTGCCGATCAGCTCTTGCGGTCCCGTTACATGCACCGGCTGAAGGAATGGTGAGCGTCCGGCGATCTGCCCCCGATGACGGCCCGGGCCAGTGAACAGAACCGGTAAGGTCTGGCCGACGCAGGCGGCGCTGAACTTGGCCTGCTGATCGCGCAGCAGCCCCTGCAGTTCGGCAAGGCGGCGTTCCTTCTCGGCGTCAGGCAATTGGGCGGGCGCACCCGCAGCCGGGGTGCCTGGACGGGGCGAGTACTTAAAGCTGAAGGCCTGGACGAAGCCAACGGAGCGGACCAGGTCCAGCGTGGCCCGGAAGTCGGCCTCGGTTTCGCCTGGATGTCCGACGATGAAGTCGGACGACAGGGCCAGATCCGGCCGAGCGTCCCGCAGCTTTTCGACCAGCCGCAGGTAGTCGGCTGAACTGTGCCGCCGGTTCATTGCCGCCAGCACCCGATCCGAGCCGGACTGCACCGGCAAATGCAGGAACGGCATCAGCGTTGGCAAGTCCCGATGGGCGGCGATGAGTTCTTCGCTCACGTCACGTGGATGCGATGTCGTGTAGCGCAGCCGCCACAGATCCGGCAGCGACGCCAGCTCCCGCAACAGGCGGCCCAGGCCCCAGTTGCGGCCATCCGGCGCCTCACCGTGCCACGCGTTGACGTTCTGGCCCAGGAGCGTGATCTCGCGCGCTCCCTGCCCGATCAGCCTACGCGCCTCGGCGATGACCGCCGCAGCCGGTCGACTGGTTTCCGCGCCACGCGTGTAAGGCACGACGCAGAAACTGCAGAAACGGTCACAGCCCTCCTGGATCGTAAGGAAGGCCGTTATCCCCTGCGGCGCGGCAGCGTCCGGCAGGAAGTCGAACTTGTCCTCGGGCGGAAAATCGGTCTCGATCACCGCACCGCTTGCTCGCGCTGCGCGCGCCACCATCTCCGGCAGTCGGTGATAGGTCTGGGGGCCCAGCACGATGTCCACGTACGGAGCACGCGCCAGGATCTCGGCCCCCTCCGCCTGGGCGACGCAGCCGGCAACAGCCAGAATCATCCGCTCGCCATCGGCTGCTCGCCGATCCTTCAACCGACGCAGTCGACCTAGCTCGGAAAACACCTTCTCGGCCGCCTTGTCGCGAATATGGCAGGTGTTGAGGATCACCATATCGGCGCCTTCCGGCACCAGAGAAGGCGCATAGCCAAGCGGCGCAAGGACATCGGCCATCCGCCCGCTGTCATACACGTTCATCTGGCAGCCCCAGGTGATCACGTGCAGGCGACGCAGGCCGTCCCCGGGTATCCTCATCGAGGCGAATGAATTGGCAGGCGCGTCGGTCCAGTCAAGCGTCGCAGCTCAGATTCGTCTCCGATCCCGGGCTGCAATCTGCCAGTAGATGAGGTCATCTTGTCAATCGCTTACTACGCGTAGGCCGTCCCGCCAGCGATATCGACCACCGCATCAGCGGCCTCAACGGGCCGGTTCTGGCGCAACCTGGCCGCGCCATCAGCCACTGCCTGCCACACGGCGTGTGACAACGCCTTGCGGCCGGCGAAGCGCGCGGGGTCCACAGGCGCATGCAGCAGGATCGTGGCGCGCAAACCGCGATGCTGCGCAAAGCGCCAGAAGTGCGTGGAAAGATCCATGTCACCATACCAGGCGAACACTGGGCGGCTCGCGCGTCCCGTTGGCAGGCCGTCGAGCCGGTCGTAGACCACCGAAACGGGCTGAATAAGCGGTGGCTGATCAGTGCCCTCCGCAATCGCGAAGAACGAACTGCGAAACGGCAGCACGCGCGATCCATCAGAGGTCGTGCCCTCCGGAAACAGCACCAGGTTGTCGCCCAGGACCAGCCGCTCGCGCATGGCATCACGCTCCCGCCCTGTCGCATGGCGCTGGCGGGAGATGAAGACGGTGCGGCCCAGTCGCGCAATGGTGCCGACGAACGGCCAGCCGCCCACCTCGTCCTTTGATACGAAGCATGCGTTCAGATGGCCACCCAGCACGGGAATATCGAGCCAGGACGAATGATTGGAGACAAATACAACCGCGCGGCTAGTCTTGTGGTAGGCAGGAGTACCGATCAACCGCACCGCGACCCCTAACAGTCGACAGACGATGGCCCAGTAGAAACGTGCATGCACCACCCTCGCCTGTCCAGGAATCAGCAGACATACGGACTGGATCACCATGCAAGGAATCGTCCACAGCAGCACTGCGCCAGCTCGCCGTGCAACATGCAAAGGGGCAAGCAAGCGCTCTCGATGACCCGATGACAGGGGCAGCAGGTCGCCATGAGGTGAAATGTCACTTTCCGGCAGCAGCGATCGGCGCGCGGCCAGGCGACGCGGCGGCGATCTGTCCATGCCCTTGGCGTGTAGCTCGCTCATTGTTTCCCTATAATGGCGCATCCGTGACCCTTCACGGAAGACTGCTGGGGTTAGCGTAAAAGCCGATGCGCCGCGCCCCTCTCCTGCTGATCCTGGCCACCGTTCTGTCTCGCTCTGTCCCAACATTGGGCGCCGATCCACAGCCCTATTCGGTGACGCTCAAGCCGACCGGAAACAAGGCGATGGACAGCGCATTGCACGACGCGTCCTCGCTGATCTCGCTACAGGAGAAGGCACCGGTCGGTGGGTTCGCGCTGGTCGAGCGTGCGCGCCAGGACGTCGATCGCTTCCAGACGGTATTACGAAGCTTCGGTTACTATGCGGCAAAGGCAGATCTCACCATCGCCGGCCATCCGATCGCGGATCCGGACCTGCCGGGGATCATCAGCCAACTGCCGGCCGAACCAAAGGCTGAGATCACCGCCAGCTTCGCCCCCGGCACCCAATTCCACCTGGGCAAGGTCAGCATTCAGGGCGCGGTCCCAAGCGACGCGCGCGACAAGCTCGACCTTGCGGCGGGCGCCCCCGCCGTCGCGGCCGACGTGCTGGCCGCGCGCGATCGTCTGCTGAATGCGGTGCGTGAGGATGGCTATCCGCTGGCCAGGGTCGATCTGCAGCCAGTGACCCTCCGTCCGTCCGACGACGCCGTGGATGTCGTGTTCGATGCGTCGACTGGTCCCCGCGCGGACATCGGACCGATCCAGATCGACGGCCTCGAGGCGATGCACGAGGACTTTGTCCGCCGCCGGCTGATGCTGCACCAGGGCGAACAGTTCAGCCCGTCGTCCATCGACGCCGCACGGCAGGACCTGATGTCGCTGGGCGTGTTCTCGCAGGTCCGGATGGAGCCGGCCGGACAGCTGGACGCTCACGGCAATCTGCCGATCACCATCGCCGTCACCGAGCGCAAGCTACATTCGGTCGACGTCGGCGTTGCCTACTCGACCGACCTGGGCATCAGCCTAAACGCCGGCTGGCACGATCGAAACCTGTTCGGTAACGCCGAGCAACTGAACCTGACCGGATCAGTCGATCTCGGCGGGACCGCTGTGAATGGCCTCGGCTACAGGTTCAACGCACAGTTTATAAAGCCGGATTTTCTGGCCCGGGATCAGCAGCTCGAACTGGATCTGACCGCGCTGAAACAGAATTTGAAGGCCTACGACCAGACTGGTTTCATCGAACAGGCGCTGATCAACCGCAAGTTTTCGCCACATTGGAGCGGCAGCGTTGGTTTGCTGGGTGAGCAGGAACGCGTGACCCAACAAGGGGTCGAAACCCGGTACAACCTGTTGGGGGTGCCGATCGTGGCGCGCTACGACAGCACGAACAGTCAATTCGATCCGACCGAGGGCATCCGCGCCAGTATCGGGCTCACCCCGACCGAGTCGTTCGGTGGCCGAAGCGCAACCTTCTTCGTCATGCAGGCTTCCGGCTCCACCTACATCGACGTCAGTGGCGGGGGGCGCAGCGTCGTGGCGCTGCGCGGACTGGTGGGGAAGATCTCTGGCGCGGACGTATTCGACCTGCCGCCGGACCAGCGCTTCTATGCCGGCGGCAGTGCGACCGTGCGGGGTTACCGCTACCAGTCGATCGGACCGCAGTTCCCCGACGGCAACCCGACCGGGGGTACCGCAATCTCCGCCGGAACCATCGAGTTCCGCCAACGTATATTCGACACCTATGGTGTGGTGGGATTTATCGATGCGGGTCAGGTCACCGCCAATGGCGCCCCGTTCACCAGCAGCTGGCGGGTCGGGGCCGGTGTCGGGTTCCGCTACTACACCTCGATCGGCCCCATCCGTGCGGACTTCGCCGTGCCGCTGAACAAGCAGCCAGGCGGCGACAAGTTCGAGCTGTACCTGGGCCTCGGCCAGGCATTCTGAAATGCGTCGCGCCGCCAAGTGGCTGGCCTGGATCCTGGCAATTCTGATCGGCGTGCCGGTGTTCGTGGTTATAGTTGTGCTGCTAGGCGCCAACACCGGGCCCGGGCGTGACCTCCTGGTCAGGCTGACCCCCAGCATCACCGGTGGACAGGTGGCTCTCGCGGGCCTGGGCGGGCGGTTCCCCGATGCACTCCGAGTAGCCACTCTTGAATTGCGCGACACCAAGGGCGCCTATTTGACGCTGCACGATGTCGTCCTGGACTGGTCGCCGCTACGGCTTGCGAGTCGCGTCCTCGATATCGATCAGCTGACGGCGGCGAACGGTGTCCTGGCTCGCCAGCCGGAGCCGAGTTCCAGCAGCAGCAACAGCTCAGCACTACCGGTCAGGCTGGTCGTGAACCATGTCCAGCTCGGCCGCCTGGAAATTGCGCCGGCGTTGCTCGGCGTAGCAGTGGCCATGAGCCTCGAAGGCAGTGGCCGGCTGAACACTTATACTGCGGGGGCTGGCCAGCTTTCCGTCACCCGCCTGGACTCGCCGGGCAGCTACAAACTCGACGCCAACGTCGATGACGCGCGCGTGCACTTGGCGGTGCTCGCGAACGAGCCGCCGCATGGATTGATCGCTTCGGCCGCGCAACTGCCTGATCTGGGCGCCATTACCATCGATGGCCTGTTGGATGGTCCGCGGGATGCTGTCGCGACCCGGCTTGCGATCACCGCGGGCCAGCTCGATGCAAAAGCGCACGGCACGCTGGACCTCGTGCACAACGCAGCCGACCTGACGATCGCAGCCCACGCGCCGGCAATGACCCCGCGGTCGGACGTCTCCTGGCAGGCGATCGCGCTGGACGCCCGGGTTCAGGGCCCGTTCGACCGGCCCAACCTGAACGGCCGGCTGCAAGTAGACCAGGCCAAGAGCGGTGAGGCCGGCGTGCAGCGCTTAGTGGCCGATATTGCCGGCGACCGGGGGTTGGTGCGGCTCCACGCGACAGCGGACGGAATCCAGGTTCCCGGCTCGCCACCCGACCTGTTTGCCACTGCTCCATTCACCCTGGATGCCACGGCTCATCTCGAGGCGCCCGACCGGCCCGTCGAATTCGCCCTGCACCATCCGCTGCTGGCTGCCGATGGTTCGGCACAGACCGCAGGCGCAATTCAGGCGAAAGTGCATCTGGTCATCCCGCGATTGGCGCCCTTTGCCGCTGTAGCGGGCGCGACGCTGGAGGGCCACACGACGCTTGATCTGAGTGGTGGGATGCAGGATGGCGCGACACAGCTTGCGGTGACCGGCACGATCGGCCTGGATTCCGGCATACCGCCCGCACCAGCCCTGCTCGGCAGTGACGCCGGTGTCGACCTGTTGGTCAGCATGCGCGGCCAAGACCTGACGATCACGCGCTTCGCGCTGAACGGCAAAGAGGCCACAGCCTCGGTGACCGGCCGCGCCAGCCCGAGCAACGTTGATCTGGCGTGGTCCATGGCGCTGTCGGATCTGGCCGCCGTACAGCCGTCCCTGCGCGGGAAACTTGCGGCCCAAGGGCATGTCGGCGGCAGTTCACAGGACCTTTCTCTGGCCGCAGACCTGAACGGCGAGGTGGCGACACAGGACATAAGCAGCGGTTCGCTCAGCGTACACCTGCAGGCGAAGGGTCTGCCAGGCGCGCCCGCGGGGCAGCTCACCGCGCAGGGGACGCTGCTCGGATCACCGATCGAACTGGCGGTCGGCGCGCAGCGGCAGCCGGATGGAGTGACACATGTCCTGGTCGACCGCGCCGACTGGAAGAGCGCGCATGCCGCGGGCGCTTTAACTCTTACTCCGCCCAATGTCGTGCCGCAGGGCCGGCTCACCCTGAGCATGAGTCGTCTCGCTGACCTCGCCTCGCTGGTCGGCAAGCCCCTAACCGGCAGTATCGAGGCAGTGCTGGACTCCACGCCGAGCGAGGCGAAACTTGAGGTCAACGTGCGCGACGCCGGTATGCCCGGCACCGCCGCGGTCTCCAAGGCAACATTGAATCTCGCAGTGACCGACCCCGTGAACCATCCGGTGGTCGATGGCACCCTGTCGCTGGATGGTCTTTCGGCTGGGAAGCTCGGGGCGTCCGGCAATGTGCAGGCACGGGGTCCACTCGACGCGCTCGCGGTCAGGCTGGCGGCGACTGTACCGGACCTTTCTGGCGCAGCGGCGCGGCTGACGACGGCGGCCACGGTGAATGTGCCGCAGCGTGGCCTGACGCTCGCTTCGCTGCAGGCCGACTGGAAGCATCTCGCCCTTCGTTTGCTCGCCCCCGCACACATAGATGCAGCAAACGGGGTGGCAGTCGACAACCTGCGCCTCGGCCTGCAGCAGGCCGTATTGGCGGTCAGCGGCAAGGCAGGCGACACGATGGATCTCACAGCCAGCCTGCGCGACCTCCCGGCGGACCTGGCTTCGGTCGTTTCGCCGCAGTTTGCGGCGAACGGCACGATTTCTGGCGACGCGCGGCTCACCGGGACATCCGCGCGGCCCAGCGGCAACGTGCGGCTCAACGCGCGTGGCGTGCAGCTGAAAGGCGGACCGGGCCGGGCGGTCGCGCCGGCCAACCTCGCGGCAGAGGCGGTGCTGAACGGCGGGCTTGCCCGCATCGATGCGCGGCTTACCGCGGGAAGCTCCAACCTGACACTGGCCGGTACGGCACCTGTCACTGGTTCCGGCGCGCTCGATCTGCGAAGCACGGGCGTGGCAGATCTCGCGATGATCGACCCGCTGCTGGCCGCCAGCGGGCGCCGCGTGGCGGGCAGGGTCAATGTCGACGCGCGGATCACCGGCACCCAGGCCGCACCGCGTGTCGCGGGCACGGCGCAACTCTCCGGCGGTGAGGTGCAGGACTATAGTGCAGGCTTCAACCTGCGCGCGATCGCAGCCAGCGTGCAGGCCGACGGTGAGCACGTCCGGCTTGCCCGGTTCTCAGCCCAGGCCGGCCCCGGCACGATCGGCGGGTCCGGTACGATCGGTCTTACAGGCTCTATGCCGGTCGATCTCAACCTCACAGCCCAGAACGCCACGCCCGTCGCGAATGACATGCTGACCGAGCGGCTGGATGCGAACCTTACCATCGCCGGCGAAGTGACCGGGAACCTGGCCGTGCGGGGCACGGTGCGGGTGCGCCGGGCGGACCTGCAGATTCCGGACCGTTTGCCGCAGAGCGTCGCGGTGCTTCCGGTGCGCAATCCCAACGCGCCACCGCAGGCTCCGGCAAAAGCCGGGCCAACCCCTGAAATTGGACTGAATCTGACGATCAACGTTGACCAGATGATTGTCGCCGGCCACGGCGTGGACGCCGAGTTGGCCGGTGCCATGCAGGTCCGCGGCACGGCGGCCAATCCGCAGCCGAGTGGCGGGCTGAAACTACAGCGCGGCACCTTCGATGCAGTTGGCCAGAGCCTGCGCTTCAGTGAAGGCAGCGTCGACTTCATCGGCGCCGGCATCTCCGACCCGGCGCTGCACTTTGTCGCCAACACCACATCCAACAACATCGTCGCGACGCTGACCGTCGGTGGCACCGCGCGCCATCCAAAGATCACGCTCAGCAGCGTCCCCGAGCTGCCCCAGGACGAGATCCTGGCGCAGATCATGTTCCATCGCAGCACGTCTCAGCTCAGCCCTATCGAGATCGCGCAGATCGCAGCAGCCCTCGCCTCGTTCTCCGGCGCGATCTCCAGCGATCCGCTGGCCAACCTAAGTAAATCGCTGGGGCTGGATCGGCTTTCGGTCGGCACCAACAATTCGGGTGCCGCCACGGTGCAGGCTGGAAAGTATGTCGCTCCCGGGCTTTACCTGGGCGCCAAGCAGAGCGCCTCGGGCGGCACCCAGGCGGCGCTGCAATACGACATCACCAAAGGCCTGAAGCTCGAGACCACCGCCGGCATGGGGGGGGGCAACACGCAGGGCTCAACCGACAGCGGCGGGTCGAGCATCGGGCTTACCTATCAATTCGAATATTGAATGTTTGCCGGCAGCCGCAGGCCCCTGTAACAGAGGCATAGTTGCAACAGCACCCGTGAGGCCGGGCGACATGCAGGCGATCGCGACGATGCTCCGCACCGTGCCGGGGTTCGCCGAACTGGACGACGCGGCACTGGACCACGTTGCCGCCGCGGGCGACCTCGCAGAGGTTGACGCGGGCGAGGTGCTGTTCCGCGAGGGCACCTTGCCCGAGTCACTCTACGTTCTGCTCGACGGCACCATCAGCCTGACCGGAACCGCGTCTGACGCATCCAGCACCGTGATCGACATCCTGGGGCCGGCGAGCAGCTTCGTACTGGCTAATGTGCTCGCCGGCGAACCGTATCTGATGGGCGCGGAGGCGGTCTCGAACGCGTCCCTTGTGCGCATCGCGGCGGAACCGATGCGAGACGTCGTCGCCGCCCAGCCCGCAGCCGCCATGGCGATGGTGCGGGCGATGTCGGCAGAACTCGGCAACATGACGCGGCAGATCGTGGACCTGAAGGTTCGGGTGGCCGCTCACAGGTTGGGGACATTCCTGCTGAGCCAGGTCAGGGAGCCGCATGCGGCAAGCGCGGATTTTCGACTGCCGGTGACCAAGGGGCTGCTGGCCCCTTGGCTCGGCTGTCGCGCCGAGAACCTGTCGCGGGCATTCATGGCCCTGCGTGCTTACGGCGTGGAAACGCACGGTTCGCGCGTGACGCTGCACGACGTGGCCAAGCTGAAGGCCTATGTCGGATTGCCGGACAGTCTGCGGCCCGAGGTCACGAGCGTGCGCGAACCGGTCGAGAAGGTCCTGAGCGACGCGTTCCGACTGCGTCGGCGGGAAAGGCGCTGAGCGACGCAGCTTGACGAGGACCGGCCATGCTGACGATCAGCTTCATCGGCTCTCCGCTGGAAACCATCATCTATCTGCTGTGCGTCATCGCCAGCCTGCTGTGCGCCTATCTGTTGGCGCGCGCCTACACTCGCGGGCGGACCAGATTGCTGATCTGGAGTTCGATCTGCTTTGCGATGATGGCACTGAACAACCTGGTGGTGGCCATCGACGTTCTGTTGCTTCCCGAGATTGATCTGACGATCCCGGGCGCCGTTACGGCACTGCTCGCCGTTGCCGTACTTCTCTATGGCTTTATTTGGGAAACCCCATGACCAGGTGGGGTTTCGTGACCTACGTGTCCGGACTGGTCACGATGGGCTACCTGGCCTGCGGCCTGTTCTTCGCAAAGTTCTGGTGGCGCAGTCGCGATCTCCTGTTTCTCGCATTTGCCATCGCGTTCTGGTTCATGGCGGCAGATGCGACCTTACTGGCCGCATTGGCACCCCAGGATCAGAGAAGACTCTGGGTGTATCTGCTGCGAATTCCCGCCTACCTGCTGATCGTCCTGGCAATCGTTCGCAAGAACACGAACGTCGCCAGGGAGGAATGACGCGACGTCTCCTCAGCCAAGCTGACGGATCTTCTCGGCCCAGCGGTCCAGGATCGGCAGCACCTCGTCTCGGTTTGCAGACGGCACGGTAATCACAACGCGCGCGATGCCGATCTCACGATAGTGCCGCAACCTGTCGAGTTCTTCGACCACGCGGAACATGGTGACCGGCAATGATGCCGGATCGCGGCCGGCTTCCTTTGCCATCTGATGAAACTGCGGCAGAAAATCGCTGACATCGCCGTATTCCGGTCGGCTTGCGTGCGGCACCCAGCCATCGCCGTAGCGGATCGCGCGGCGCGCTCCGTAGGGAAATGCGCCACCGACAATGACCGGCGGATACGGTTTCTGCACCGGTTTCGGCCACGCCATCATCGGCCCGAAGTTGACGGTCTCTCCATGATATTCGGCCTTGTCCTGTGTCCATATCACCTTCATCGACTCGATCCGCTCGCGCGCGGTCTTGTGGCGCGACTTGAATGGCGTGCCGTGATCTTCCATCTCTTCGGCGTTCCAGCCAGAGCCGACGCCAAACAAGAAGCGTCCACGGGACACCTGGTCGATCGAGGCGACCAGTTTCGCCGTCTGGATGGGATCGCGTTGCTGCACCAAGCAGACGCCGGTCCCGACCTTCAAGGTGTTGGTCGCACCCGCGGCCGCAGTGAGCGTGACGAAAGGGTCCATCACATCGTAATACTGCTTCGGAAGGTCGCCACCGTTGGGAAACGGTGAATGGCGCGATGTCGGAATGTGCGAATGCTCGGGCGCCCAGAGCGATTCGAAGCCTCGCTGCTCCAGTGCGCGGGCGAGTTCGCTCGGCGCCATCGAATAGTCTGTAAAAAACATCGCCGCGCCGACATGCATGGCTGGCTCCCTCCAGTGGCTGGAGGGAGCCTATCGACGCAGCCAGCGAGTGGCTACTTCTTCGCGGGCGAGTGTCGCGCGTTCGACTGAGCCCCAGCGCCACCGCCTTGTTGCGCTTGTGCGGCCAGGTCGCGCGTACGGAAGTCCGGTTCGCTGTTCCACGGCCCGCGCCGCTCCGCCTCTGGTCCCACGGTCAGGTTGAACCAGACATCCACCGTGTCGTCAGGCTGAAGGTCGCCGAACAACGGATCGTCCAGCTTGTTCATCGATTCCAGCGCTTTCATAAACATGCGCGCGTGCGCAACCTCGCGGGTTGCCAGATGACGCAGCGCGTCGCGAGAGCCTTCATCCGGCGCAATCTTCAGCAGCGCCTCGTACGTCGCCAGCGCTCCCGCTTCGGCCGCGATGTCCGCCCGCAGGTCACGCACGATGTGCGCACCCTCGTTGACGTAGCGCGCATCCCAGGTGGTTCCCTTTGAATCCACGAGATGCGGACCATAGCCTTTCATGGCGAACAGCGTGCTGTTGAACGCCTTTTCCTGCGCCCCTTGCCTGGCGCGCTTTGTGTGCTGCTCGACCATCATCGCGACCATCTCGAGGTGGCTGAACTCCTCGGTGGCAATGTTCTGCAGCATGTCGCGTATGCCCTGGTCCTCGCAGTGGAAGGACTGGGTGAAATAGGTCAGCGCGGCGGACAGTTCGCCGGTGGCGCCACCGAACTGCTCCAGGAGCTTTTCAGCGAAGACTGGATCAGGCGTTTCCACGCGCACCTGATGGATCGGGTCCGGTCGATGGATGAACATGGCGATCGTTCCTTGTGAGGGTTGCCTACCGCAACTGCCGGAGCAGCAGCCGGTTGGCTCCTCACAGGAAAGTGCCTGTTCTTGCTCTGGCTATGTCGCGGCCGAGATCGACTCGCCGATGATATTGACCATGCGGTCGAGCGTCGCCTCCGGCGTCATCAGCGGCGGGGCGATACAGAGCGAATCGCCGCTGACTGGCGTGCCGCCGCCACCGCGCACCCGGATGATCAGGCCCCGCTGCATTGCCTCGGACACCACGCGTCCGCCAGGCCCGATCGCCGGCTTACGCGTTGCCTGGTCCTCGACCAGTTCGACCGCGCACATCATGCCGAGACCGCGCACCTCGCCGACCGCTGGCAGGCTGCGCAGCGTCTCGAGGCCCGCGAGCAGCTTTTTGCCCATTACAGCCGCGCGTTCCGGCAGACCTTCCTGCTCGATGATGTCGATGTTCCGCAGGCCGACGGCGCAGCATACTGGATGACCGGAATACGTTGCGGCATGCATGAAGCGCTCGTCGAGCGGCGCTTCCTCGATCACCTGGTGCACGCGCTTTGACACGACGACGCCGCCGAGAGGCAGATAACCGCTGGTCACGCCCTTGGCGAACGACATCAGGTCGGGCTGCACGCCCCAATGGCCGAGCGCGAACCACCGCCCAGTGCGACCAAACCCGGTGATGACTTCGTCTGCGATCAGCAGCACGTTGTGCTTGTCGCAGATCTGACGGAGGCGCGGAAAGTAAGTCGGTGGCGGCACGATCACGCCGCCCGCGCCCATCACCGGTTCGCAGATCACCGCGGCGATCGTGTCCTCGCCTTGCTGCTCGATCGCCGCTTCGACCGCATCGGCTGCCTCGATCCCCGCGTCGCCGTTGCCGGGCCAGCGATACGGATAGGGCGGCGCAACCTGCAGGAATTCGGGGACGAGGGGCCCGAACATCTTATGGTAGCCGGGCAGGCTGGTGGCACTCATCGCCGCCAAGGTCACACCGTGATAACCGTACTGGCGCGAGATGATCTTGACCTTGTTCGGTTTGCCCATCCGTTTCCAGTAATAGCGGGCGATCTTGAAGGCGCTTTCGTTGGATTCCGCGCCGCCGGTGGTGAAATACACGGCCGTCATGTTGTCGTAGCACAGGTCGACGATACGCTCAGCCAGCCTTATCGCGGGCTCGTTGGAGAAGCCGGCGTAGGCGGACGCATAGGCGAGCTTCGCCATCTGCGCCGCCGCCGCATCGGCCAGTTCCTTGCGGCCATGGCCGGCGTTGACGTTCCACAGCGCAGATAATCCATCGATATATTCGGTGCCGTCTGCGGTACGCAGCATCGCACCTTTGCCTTCGACGAAGATTCGCGCCTGCGCACTGTCCTTCGGGTGATGCAGCGGATGGATGAGATGCCGCCGGTCGGATTCCAGCAGCACATCGGCGATAGGTGAATGGTCGTTCATGCGCGCATTGCCTCCCATTGTCCTTTGCCGAACTGGCTGAGATTGACGGGACCACGGTGATGATCAGTGGCGCTGCCGAGGAATACATCGCCCTGCATCTTACCGTCGTTGACGGTGCCTTCGAAGCGATAGGCGATGGCACTGCCTTCGTGTCGAGTCTCGAACTGCATGTGGACGTGTTGCGCTGCCAGCTTGCCGACGACGTTGCTCTCGAACTGCTCGGACTGCTGGCTGCCATTGAGCTGGCTGCCCTGCTGCTGCAATTTCAGGCGATGCCTGCGTTCGCCATGCAGGAACTGCACGCGCACGTCCCAGGTGCCGGAGATGTCGGCCTGCGCTTGTGGATCGGTCGTCGGCTGCAGGTTGTGCGCCGCGTTCAGTGCATCGGCGATCGCCTGACCGACCTGGGCGGCCTCGCCAGGCTGCAACTGGAACGGATCGATGGTGACGGAGTTGGCAGTGGCCGCTGTGTCGTCGATCATGATGCGCGGTGAACCATCCAACAGACGCTGGCGCAGCGCCATTCCGTCCAACGCGATGCCGTCCCATGTCACCCGCACGACTGGTACGCGCACGACACTCTTGGGGTCGATCACTTCGCTGCTGGTGCCGGGCACCGTGGCAACACGACGAGCGATCTCCTGCAGGTCATCGTACCAGTGCTGCAGTTCCGCGGCCTCGTCGCGCTCGTTCAACCAATATTCGACCGCGACCAGTACGCCGATCACGTCTTCCTTCGACACCTTCATCGGTCGTCCGAACGCCTGGTGCGGCGAGGCGTTGCGCCACGCGGCCTGCACAAGATTTTTCTTACCGAGCAGCAGGCCGCTGGTCTGCGGGCCGCGCAGGAATTTGCCGCCGCTGTAGATCACCATGTCCGCACCGCGTGCGAGCCAAGGGCTCGGGCGCTGCAGGTGCTCCGACGCTGCATCGACCAGGATCGGGATGCCGAGAGGCTTCACCCGCGCGACGATCTCCTCCAGGCGAATCTTGGAGAATTCCTCGTTGGTGCCGAGAATTGCGACCATTGCTACCGGTTCGCGCAGCGCGGCCTCCAGGTCGGCGGCGGAATCGATCTCGACGATGCGTGCACCGACCATGCGGATCGCCTGATCATAGGCGAAGCGCTGGTTCTTCGGCAGGATCACGCGGTTCACCCAGCCGTCGGTGAAGGGCAGGCGCAGCATGCGCACCGGGTCGTTGCCGGCGATGCATGCAGCCGATGCAAGGGCGACTGCCGCGGCGCTGCCGCAGGTGACGATGCCCCATTCCGCGCCGGTGAGTTCGGCCAGTCGTTTGCCGGCGGCTTCCATCAGCTCGTCCAGGTTGACGAACTGGCGCGACGCCGCATCGACGGCCGCACGCACGCGGGGCAACATCAGGCTGCCGCCGTGCATGGTGCGCACGCTGCAGCAGTTGATGAAGGGACGCACGCCGAGGGCCAGATACGGATTGGCGTTGCTGTCGGTCCGTTCAGCCATGGGATAGTCTCTCCTTCACTGTGCGGTATACCGCGGTCTCGAACTCATCCAGCAAATGCAACACCGTTGGGTCAGCGAACGGCAGGATCTGCGTCATGATGACGCCGGTCACCTGCTGCTTCGGGTCAAGCCAGTAGTACGTGTTGAACAGCCCCGCCCAGGCGACACTGCCGGCGCTGCGACGGCCGGGCACGTCCTCGGTATTAATCAGCCAGGTGAGGCCCCATTTCTTCGCCATGCCGGGGAAGAATTCGGCATCGTAGGACAGCGCCGGCTGCGATGTCGGCAGCTTGGTCACCAGCAGGTCGCCGATGTGGTTCTGCAGCATCAGCGCGACCGTCTCCGGCTTCAGCACCTGCGCGCCATTCAGCGTTCCGCCGTGCAGCAGCATGCGAAGAAAGGTCAGGTAGTCGGGACCGGTGGAAGACAGTCCACCACCGCCGGCATGGAATTCTGACTTGGCTGGCGGCGTCCTGGGTACCGGCTCAAGCGAGCCATCTGCGTTGCGCGCGTGCGCCTGTACGCTGCGGGAAGACTGCTCGTCGTTGGGTTGGAACCCGCTGTCATGCATCCCAAGCGGGGCGAAAATGTTGGCGCGCATGTAGCTGTCGAGATCCTGACCGCTCACCTGCTCGACCATCCGGCCGGCCCAATCGATATTGATGCCGTACTCCCATCGTTCGCCCGGATCAAAGCCGAGTGGCGCATTCAGCGCCGCAAGCTTGCCAGACATGATGGTCGGTATGCCGGTTGCATCCACGTACCGATTGAAGTTGGCGTTCCACACTGGATAGACAAACCCGGCCGTATGCGTGAGCAGCGAGCGCAGTGTGATTTTGCGCCGCGCCGGCCGGAGGATCGGTTTGCCGCTCGCGTCGAACCCATCGAGCACCTGTGGCTCGGCCAGTTCCGGCATGATCTCGCCGGCTGGCTGATCGAGTGACAGCTGACCACGCTCGACGCACTGCATGGCCGCGACCCCTGTGACGGCCTTGGTCATCGACGCAATGCGGAACATGGTGTCTGTCGTCATCGGCGTGTCCTCGGCCAGGCTCCGACGGCCGAACGCCCCCTGGTAAAACGCGCCGCTACGGTCGGCTGCGAGTGCAACCACGCCGGGAACGCGGCCGTCATTGACGGCTGCCCGCAGTGGCTGATCAATAGTATCGTTTGCCATGGAAGGCCTCCGGATTGGGGCGGCAGTATGCAGCGCGGTTGCGCGGTCTGACCAGTGGCGCGACAGTGGTGACCGCGTGCGCAAGGAGGCGTCCGGATGATTGAAAACGAGGTCATCGTTACCACCAAGCACGGACGGATGCCGACGTTTATGGCGGCGCCGGAAGGCGAAGGACCGTTTCCCGGCATCATCTTTTACATGGACGCCCCCGGCATCCGTGAGGAGTTGCGCAACATGGCGCGCCGGGTCGCCAAGCATGGCTATGTCTGTCTGCTGCCCGACATGTATTATCGACTAGGCACCGTGCGCTTCGATATTCCCCGACGCGACGACGGCATGTCGGGCGTGATCCGTGCGTCGATAAACAGCCTGACCATTCCCTTCGTCAACGACGACACCGCGGCGATGCTGGCGTGGTTTGATGCCAACGACCGGGTGAAGCCTGGGCCGGTCGGCTGTGTCGGCCACTGTATGAGCGGACGCTATATCACCTCGGTCGCTGCGGCGTTTCCGCATCGCATGGCGGCAGCCGCTTCGCTGTACGGCGTGGCCATCGTCACCGACAAGGAGGATTCGCCACACCTGTCCTTGGGCAAGATCAAGGGCGAGCTGTACTATGCGTTTGCCGAGCACGATCAGTCGGTGCCAGCCAATGTTATCCCCGACCTGAAGGCGGCGTTGAACAAGACCGACGTGAAGGCGACGGTGGAGACGTTTCCCGGCACGCATCACGGCTTCTGCTTCCCCGAGCGCGCGGCGTACGACACGTTGGCCGCCGAGACAACGTGGTCGAAGATCTTCGCGCTGTGGGATCGCCATCTGAAATAACGGAGGCGCTGGCATGCTTGAGGAGATTTCTGGCGCAGCCGTGTTCACCGGAGAACGCTCGCGCGCCGGCTACCGATTGAACCGGATGGCGAGGTCGCTGACCGATCCCGCCAACCGGGCGGCGTTCGTTGCGGATGAAACCGGTTACCTTCAAGGGATGGGGTTGACGGACGCCGAGGTGAACCTGGTGCGACAGCGCGACTGGAAGGGCATAATCGAGGCCGGCGGCAACATCTACCTGATCATCAAGATCGCCGGCGCCCTTGGCATCGCGCTGTACGAGGTCGGCGCGCATACCGCGGGCATGTCGCTGGAACAATTCATGGCACAGCGGAAAGGACGCTGATCATGGGACGCATTGTTGGGGGCATCGGCTCGTCGCATGCGCCTTCCTTCGGACCGATATACGACAAAGGGCAGCAGAAGGACCCGATGTGGGCGCCGCTGTTCGATGGCTATGTGCCGGTGCGCGCGTGGCTGGAAGCGCTGCGGCCTGACCTGTTCATCGTTGTCTACAATGATCACGGCAATCAGTTTTTCTTTAACTCCTATCCGACCTTCGCACTCGGTGCGAGCGAAGTGTATCCGCAAGCGGATGAGGGCTGGGGCAAGCGTGAGCTGCCTGACATGCGCGGTGATCCGGATTTCTCCTGGCACCTGGCGCGCAACCTGATCGATGACGAATTCGACCCGACCATCTGTCAGGAGATGTCGGTCGATCATGGCGTGATGTCGTTCATGCCTATGCTGACCGACACGCGTTGGCCGGTGCCGATCGTGCCATTCGCAGTGAACGTGATCCAGCATCCGGTGCCGAAGGCTCGGCGACTGTACAAGCTCGGGCAGGCATTCAGACGCGCGGTAGAGAGCTATCCCAAGGACATCCGCGTCGTTGTCTTTGGAACCGGCGGACTGTCGCATCAGTTGCAGGGCGCGCGGTTCGGCTTCACCGATCCGGACTGGGACAACGAGTTCCTCGACCGCCTGGAGACCGACCCAGAGCCGCTCGCCGCACTGTCGCATCGCGAGTACATGGAGCGTGGCGGCACCGAGGGCATAGAGATGATGAACTGGCTACCGATGCGCGCGGCGCTGGGTCCGAAGGTGAAGCGGATCGGGCGCACTTATCACGCGCCGATGATCACCGGTTACGGGCTGCTGGCCCTCGAACCGGTGTAGGTGCATGCCCATCCGCACCGGCCGCGCCTTCCTCGACTCGCTGCGCGACGATCGGCAGATCTGGATCGATGGCGAACGCGTCGCGGACGTCGTCACCGACCGCCGGTTTGCCGCCGCGGCTCAGAGCGTGGCGGAGCTGTACGATATGCAGCACGAGCCGGCGCTGTTGCAACGAATGACCTATCTTACGCCCGAAAGTGGCGATCGCGTCGGGCTGTCGTTCATTCAGCCGCGCTCCATCGATGATCTGATCAGTCGGCGCGAGATGGTGAAGGTCTGGATGGACGCGACCTGCGGCATGTTCGGTCGCAGTCCCGATTTCCTCAACATCACGCTGACCGGGTTCGCCTCCGCGCATCAGGCGTTCGGCAAGTTCGCCGACAACCTGTGGAACTACTACGTCTATGCGCGCGACAGCGACATTGTGATGACGCACACCCTGGTCAATCCGCAGGTCGATCGCTCGCGCCCGGTGGAACAACAGGAAAAGGACCTGGCTGCCAGGATCGTCAAGGAGACCGACGCAGGGATCGTGGTGACCGGCGCACGCATGGTGTCCACGCTGTGTGCCTATGCCAACGACATCTGGGTGATGCCGTCCACCTATCTCGCAAATACGCCGAAAGCCGCGCCGTATGCATTCGGATTCTGTATTCCGGTAGCGACTTCCGGGCTGCGCTTCATTTGCCGTCCATCCGTCGTGCACCTGGATGCTGCCTCACCGATGGACTATCCGCTGTCATCGCGGCTGGACGAGACCGATGGCATGGTGGTGTTCGACAACGTGCTGGTGCCATGGGAACGGGTGTTCATTCACCGCGATGCGGAGATGTGCAACGGCCTGTACAACCGCACTGGCGCGATGCCGCACGTGATGCATCAGTTCAGCACCAAGAATCTGGCGAAGGCCGAGTTCATGATGGGGCTTGGTTTCGCCATCGCGAAGTCCACCAACATCGATCAACATCTGCACGTGCAGAACATGCTGGCTGAGCTGATCCAGTTCACCGAATTCTGCCGCGCCTGTCTGCGCGCCTCGGAGGCCGACGCCGCGCCGAATGCACAGGGGGTGATGACGCCCGCGGCAATGCCGCTGTGGACCGTACGTATGATGTTCCCCAAGATGTTCGTGCGTGCCTGCGAGATCGTCCAGACGCTCGGCGCCGGCGGCCTGGTCTCCGTCCCGTCCTATGCCGAGACAGGCAGCCCGATGTGGCCGGATGTGGAGCGATACTTTCAAGCGGCGAATACCGATTCACGGTCGCGCATCAAGCTGTTCCGCCTGGCATTCGACGCCGCTGTATCCTCGTTTGCCGGCCGGCAACAACTGTACGAACGATACTATTCCGGCGATCCGGTGCGGCTTGCTGGGATGTTGTTTTCACTGTATGATCGGAACGAATACATGCAGCGCATCTCGCAGCTGCTTGATTCGTTGGAAGCGCGAACAGCGGCGACCTAGCGCGTAGCAGGACGGCGCGATATATCAAGGGAGGCTAGGGCTAGGAGTATCGTTACAAATGAAAACAAATTCAGGGAGGACGCCCCGGGAAAGGCCCGCGGCGAATGGTGCGGCGTTCAAGTTGGAGGACTTTCTACCCTATCGCCTGTCGGTTGCCGCCAATCGTGTCTCACGCATGTTCGCGCGGCGCTACTCCGAAGCGTATGGGCTGAGCATTCCCGAATGGCGGGTGCTGGCGATCGTCGGTCGCTTCGGCACGGTCTCGCCAAGCTCGGTCGGCGAGTGGACAACAATGGACAAGGTAAAGGTCAGCCGTGCTGCCGCCAGCCTGGTCGCCCGCGGGCTGCTGCGACAGGCGCCAGACCCCGAAGATGGCCGCGGTCGGTTGCTCCGTCTGACACGCCGGGGGACCTCGGTCTATGAAGGCATGGTGCCACTTGCAACCGAACTCGAGGGGCAGTTGGCCGAGGGGATGAGCAAGACGGAATGGACGTCGCTGCTGAAAGCACTCGACAAGCTCAGCGTGCTCGTCGAAGGGGTTGCGGGCGATGAAGAGGGCGCCCCGGCGGATTGACCGCGAGACTCGCCTGTCACAAAAACTTCGCTAGGATCGGGGCCCGCAAGCTCATGGGAGGGCGCCCGCATGTCAGGAACTCAGAACGGCAGAAGTCCCCGCTCGGTGGCGCTGGTTGGGCCTTACAGCGGCGGCAAGTCCACGCTGTTCGAGGCGCTGATGGAGACAGCCGGAACACCGG
>JBKPSV010000234.1:0-5873 GCA_046735215.1 Pseudomonadota bacterium
CGAACAGCACAAGATCGGCGTAGGCCCCGACACGGATCACTCCGCGATCGACCATGCCGAACACCTTTGCAGTATGGCCGGTCATCTTGTGCACCGCGGCCTCCATGCTGAACAGGCCCATTTCCCGGGCATAATGACCCAGCACACGCGGGAAAGTTCCCCAAAGCCGAGGATGCGGAAAGGCGTCGTGCGGCAGCCCATCACTGCCGATCATTGCCAGCCGATGTGCCAGGATGCGTTGCACATCCTGCTCATCCATTTGAAAGAAGATCCCGCCGGCCGGAAGCAGGCGTTCCGCCGCATCGCTCAGTCCCAGGCCCCAATCCTTCGCGACGTCATCCAGCATGCGCCCGGCACATTCAGGATGCGGTATGGACCAGGTGATCTGCACAGGCACATCGGACCGCACCCGATCGGGCATCAGCACGGTGGAACCTGCAGGATATGGATACACATCGAAGTCGACGTGTTGATTGGTTGCGGCGATGTCGATTGCCGCAAGCGTCTCGGTGGACCGGCCAAAGTTCTCCGGCATCGAGCACTTGTGGTGGCTGATCACGACGGGCGCGTTCACCGATCTACCGATGCGCAATGTCTCTTCGATCGAAGCCAGCACGTCGCTCGCCTCATCGCGCATATGAGTGACATAAAGCCCACCCGCCTTGCGCAGTGCCTCGGCGACAGCGATCACTTCATCTGTCGGCGCCAACATGTTCGGCGGATAGTACAAACCGGTGGAGAACCCCGACGCGCCCTCAGCCAACGCCTCCGCGAGCCGCCGCCGCATGTGCTCCGCCTCCTTCTCTGTGGCGGCGCGCTGGGTGTCGCCGGACATAGCCTCCACCCGCAGAGACATGTGCCCGATCAAAGCGTACGTATTCACTGGAGGCGGATTGCGCGCGAGTCTGTCTGCGTATTCGGCGAAGCTGCCGAACGTCCACCAGGTTTCGTCGCCGAGTAGGTCGAGTGGTGGCACAGGGCGAGAAGCCATGCGCACCGGCGACAGGCTGATCCCGCAATTCCCGACTACAACCGTCGATACGCCTTGCGACATCTTGCAGAGCATGCATTCCGGTCCACAGAGAACCGCGCGGTCATCATGGGTGTGGGCATCAATGAACCCCGGCGCAACAGCGTTGCCCCTGGCAAACATTTCCTCGTCAGCCGTTGCACCACCAAGATCGCCGATGGCGACGATCCTGTCGCCCGCAACTGCGACATCGGCATTGAAGCGAGGCGCGCCGGTCCCGTCGAAAACGGTGGCATCGCGGATGATCAGATCGCAGCGCAGAGCCATTCGCATCAATTCCTTGTAGGAAGTTCGGAGCGTCACTTGCCGCTCTTCGACGTAGGGTAGCCAGTGCAGAAGGCGTTCTGCAACGCCGAGCGGCACCGCCGCTTCTGCTCGACTGGGTTGCCCAGGACCTCTGGGTAATGCAATGACTGCCCGCCTGAAGGCCGCGCGACAGAACGCCGCGTGCCGAAGTCGACGGGAAGGAAATCGTATGCGGCGCCGAGACTTGCTGAAAGCTGCCCCGCTCCTCGCCACCGGTCACCTGGCTGCGCCAGCCTTGGCGCAGGCGCAAAAACCTCTCCGCTTCGTGCCACAGGCCAACCTGACGTCGCTGGACCCGATCTGGACGACCGCCGTTATCACCTACAACCACGCCTACATGGTGTACGACACGTTGTATGGGTACGACGGTGCCGGCGAGATGCGCCCGCAGATGTGCGAGGGCCACGATCTATCCGCCGACAAGCTGACCTGGACCTTCACGCTGCGCGACGGTCTGATGTTCCACGACAAGGAGAAGGTGCTGTCGCGCGACTGCACCCAATCGATCCAGCGTTGGGGCTCGCGCGACTCTTTCGGCCAACACCTCATGCGTTATGTGAACGAGGTCGTCCCGCTCGACGACAAGCGGTTCGCCATCCGGCTTAAGCGGCCCTGTCCGCAGTTGGTATTCGGCCTGGGTGGACGTCAATGTTTTATGATGCCGGAGCGTGTGGCCAAGGCTCCCGGTACCGAACACCTGACAGATATCACGGGCTCTGGCCCGTTTCGGTTTCTTAAAGACGAGTGGGTGTCTGGCGCCCGCTGCGCCTATGCACGCTTCGACGGCTACGCTCCGCGCCAGGAGCCACCGCGTTTCTTTGCCGGCGGCAAGGTCGCGCATTTCGAGCGCGTCGAGTGGCTGGTTCAGCCGGACCCCTCTGTTGCCGCCGCCGCATTACAGAAGAATGAGGTGGACTGGGTCGAACTACCGCTGATCGATCTGTGCCCGATGCTGAAGAAGTCTGGCGGTATCGAGGTCAAGGTGCCTGATCCGGCCGGCTGGTTGATGTTCATGGTCCTCAACAACCTCAACCCGCCGTTCGACAATCTGAAGGTGCGTCAGGCGATCCAGGTCGCACTGGACCAACAGGCTTTCCTCGATGCGGCGATCGGTGATCAGAAGGAACTGGGCATCGTGCCGACCGCACTGTTCGCGCCCACGATGCCGATGGCAACCACGGCCGGGATCGAAGCGCTGACAAAGCCGCGGAATGTCGCACTGGCCAAGCAGATGATCGTCGAGTCAGGTTATAAGGGCGAGCCGGTCGTACTCATGGCGCCGAGTGACCAGCCGGCGCTGTCGCAGATGTCGGAGGTAGCCCGCGAGCTGTTCCAAAGCATCGGGCTGAAGGTGAACTACCAGGCGATGGATTGGGGCACGGTGGTGACACGTCGTGCCAGTCAAAACCCGATCGACCAAGGCGGCTGGGGTGCCTTCGTCACGGTCATGAGCCCACTCACCGCGGCGAACCCCGGCAGCATGCTGCCCCTGCGCGGTAACGGCCGTAAGGGGTGGTTCGGTTGGCCGACAGATGAGCGCCTCGAGGAACTCCGCACAGAGTGGTTCGATGCGCCGGACCTCGCCGCACAGAGAGCGATCGCCGCGCAGGTGCAGCAGCGGTATTTCGAGACCGTGCCCTTCCTCGTGCTGTGCCGCATGCAGCAACCAACTGCGTTCCGCTCAGATATCAAAGACATGGTGTTCGCCTCGTTTCCCGTGTTCTGGGGCATGCGTCGAGCCTGAGGCGTCGGACATGAGAACCCGATGATGGTCCGCAGTATCGAGAGCCGACGTTCCTGGATTGTCGCGACGGTCGCGCTGACGGTCCTGACCATCTCCTACGGCGCGCCACTGGTCACCGTAGTAGCGCTGAAGCCGATCGCCGCTGAGTTCGGTACCTCGCGATCAGGCCCCTCGTTGGCGGTCTCGCTCACCTACATCGGCTCAGGTCTGGGCGGAATCCTGATGGGCTGGATTTCCGGACACCTCGGCATTCGTCGCGTGGTGATCGGCTGCGGCATCATGCTTGCGACAGGCCTGGTCGCGGCGTCGTTCGGCGGACTTTGGTCGCTCTACCTATGCAACTTGCTGTTGGTCGGGCTGCTTGGTGCGGCGGGAATGTTCTCGCCCATCATGGCCTACGTGACGCGCTGGTTCGACCAGCACCGCGGATCGGCGGTGGCACTGGTCTCGTCGGGCCAATACATGGCCGGAGCGCTATGGCCGCTGGTGCTGCAGTTCGCCGTAGGAACCATAGGCTGGCGCAACACCATGTTGCTGTATGGATTGCTTGCGGTGGGCACTATCGTTCCCCTGGCTGCCGCGTTCTTCCGCACGCCGCCGGAAGAAGGACTCTCGCTGCAGCCGGCAAGCCTAAGAGGCGACACTGCCGCTTTGTCTGCGCTGGGTTTGCCATCGAGTCTGGTTCTGGGTTTGCTTATGCTGGCCATCTTCTGCTGTTGCTTGACCATGGCGATGCCGCTGTCGCACATGGTTGCGTTCTGCAGCGACATCGGAATTGGCCCGGCGCATGGCGCCGCAATGTTGTCAACCCAGCTCGCAATCGGCTTCGTGGCGCAGCAGATGTGGGGCTGGCTGGCGGATCGTTTGGGCGGTCTGGCCACCGTGCTGTGCGCCTCTGTCAGCATGGCGGTGGCGATGATCGGCTTTCTGCTGACGCAGAATGAGATCGGGCTGTTCTCCGTTTCGGTCGTATTTGGGATGGGCTTTGGCGGCCTCATACCGGGCTACATCTTGGCTGTGCGAGAGCTTTTCCCGACGCACGAGGCGAGCTGGCGCATTCCCGCAGTGATGTTCCCCGGTGCGCTTGGCATGGCAGCCGGCGGTTGGTTGGCCGGTACGATGTACGATCAGTTTGGCTTCTACGCCCCGGCCTTCGCCGCTGGTATCGCGTTCAACCTGATCAACATGGCGGCCATCGCCCCGCTCGTTGTGCGGGAGAGGGCAGAGGCTGCGCTAGCACGGTAAGACCCCGAAGCCTGGGCCACATCGCGATGCGGCCAATCACTGAAGTTCGGCCACTCCATCACGAGCCACAATGCGGCCTCGCTTGATCACCGTGCGTCGTCCCGGCCGTTGGGCAACCGCCTCGGCGACGGTCTCAGCCTCCACCAGCACCAGATCGCCGCCGCAGCCTTGAGCCAGCCCATAGCCTTGCAGCCCCAACGCCTGCGCTCCCCCTGTCGTGACCACATCCAACGCCAGCATCAACTCATCGTCTCTGCGGAGATTGTAGCGCTGGCCCACGAACATCGCCCGCTCCAGCATGTCGGCGTTGCCGTACGGCCCCCATGTGTCGCGGATGCCGTCCGATCCGGCACATACCACCACGCCGGCCTGCAGCAGGCGCTTCAGCGGCGGCACGGTTCGCGAGGGCGACGCTGTGGTCATGATCGCGATCCCCGCATCGGCCAACGCAGCGATCAGCGGATCCACCACTGTTGCATCCGCCATACCAAGACAGAATGCATGGCTGATGATCACCCTGCCCTGCATTCCCAGCGCGAGGGTTCGTTCGATGATCAGCTCCATCGAGAACGCCCCCATCTCACCCGGTTCATGCAGATGGATATCGACCCCACGCCCGAATTTATCGGCAAGACCGAACACCGCGTCGACATGGCCCTTCGGGTCGCGATCAATCGCACACGGATCCAGCCCACCTACTGTCTCGGCGCCAAGTTGCAGCGCTCGCTCCAGCAATTTCACCGTGCCTGGTCGCACCAACAGACCGCTTTGTGGAAATGCGACGAGGTCGATATCGACAACACCTGCGAGCGTGTCCCGCGTCGCCATCACACCCTCGATGCCGGCCACGCCGCATTCGGTGTCTACATCCACATGGCTGCGGATGAACGTGCTGCCGTGCGACAAAGAAAGCAGCGCCTGTCGCTCCGATTGTCGCCGCGGATCGATCGGCAATGTCCCGCGGACCTTGCGTTCATTCTCTATCTTGTCGATCAGGCGAGGCCCAACCTCGTTGCGATACCACGGAAGACCGAGCAGTGACTTGTCGAGGTGGGTGTGAGCCTCCACCAGACCAGGTAGCGCGATGCGCCCTCCGCCATCCACGACAGGCACACCGGCAGGCGCCGTACCGCATGCGATGCGCCCTTCCACTATCATTATATCAGTAAGCCCGCCGCCCAACGGGCGAACGCTTCGGATAAGCAGATCAGCCGGCATCGCCTATCTCCCCCGGGTCATGCAACCGTCCACCTCGATTGGCGGCAACGGCTGGCAGCATTTCAAGATGGCGCCCATTGCCAGTTATAAATATTCTGCAGCGTACTGCCCATGAGCGCGTGGCGTTCGCTGTCAGATAGACGATCGGTGACGCGGAAAGACTCTACGCCCTGCGCATATGTCAATACCCGCACCGCCCGCGTCCAGTCGGTGCCCCACATGCAGCGATCGAAGCCGAACGAATCGAAGATGCGACGCAGAGGATCCCAGATGTCTGCATAGGGGAACGGCTCATGCGACAACGTGCAGGCTCCACTGATTTTGACCGCG
>JBKPSV010000235.1:0-11091 GCA_046735215.1 Pseudomonadota bacterium
CACTATATGCGGGTCGGGACGGAAGAATGGCTCCCCTAGGGGCCGAACCAAAGAATGCCACGAAACTGGAGGACAGGATGACACCCCAACAGCTACTCTGATCCCAAGCTCGCAACTCTCCACGAAACCGGGGTAAGTCCAATCGGATAGGGCACTTGGTATTAGATGGGTATTAGTCCTTCGTCGCTGAGCGCCACGTCGCGGAGACTCGGTGACGAATTGTGCCGTGCAGTCGAACAGCGCCGGTAGCAGCACAACAGATCGCCAACATCACGCAACCGGCGGTCCAGATGGGCGGTTGTACGTGACGTGGAGTTGAGGCCGGCGAGCGCCGACAGGATCAGCGAACTGGACAGAAGACCGGCACGCTCCGCCGGAACTGCCGCCGATCACGGGCTATTCCGCCGACAACGATCGCGAGACCGAGGCCCAATAGACTGTCGCCATGATTGAGTCGGTGATCTGGGCGTAGACGACCTCAGTCTCGCCCCCGGCCAAGACGAACAATGCTAAAGCAATCTTGCTAGACTGCCCAGACTGATCGTCAGCAAACTGCCGATCGCGGGCCGACGTGGCGAGCAAGTTGCTCCGTGCAAAAGCGGATCCACTCGGCGAGCACCGCTATGGCCCCGATGCTCGCGATGAAGATCCACAGCGACGGAGCATGCAGAAAATACTCCAGCACCGGGCGATCGGAATGAGGAGAAGCAGCAGAGCCCTTGTCACGCTCGGGCCTCAACTCAGTCCCCCCAACGCCTCAGCATGGGTATTCGGGTAGAGCGAAGTTGTCGTCCATTATCTTGCGCCCCATCCATCGCGCCATGGGCGCCCACGCCATCAGGCGGGTCACCTGATTGCGGACGAACAGGCCGAGGTCTGTGGCAGGTGCGAACCAAAGTCCAAGCCGCTCTGCCGACCGCTGCTTAGCGGCTATAAGCCGGCTGAGCCTTTGCCTGTATCGGCCGAATCCGATCGAGTAGTCATCCCTCGATAGTTTCAACTCGCTTGCCAGGATGTATGCAGCTCCCATAGCCAGGGCGGCGCCCTGGCCGGCCAGCAGGGAAGGACAGAAGCAGGCGTCACCGATCAGTGCGACGCGACCCTCTGACCAGGACTCCATGCGGCTCTGGCTTACGTCATCGAAATAGAAGTCGTCCGAACGGCGCGTGGCTTCCAAGAGATCCGCGCATTCCCATCCTGCGTCGCCATATAGTTCCTCGAGCAGCGCGCGTTGCGCGACTTCGCCCGAAACCTTGCGGCCCGGCGGTGACACAAACACGAAAAGGAACACCGAGCGTCCGTCGCGTAGTGCGAAGCGTGCGACTTGCCTCCCGGGGTATTATAGCAAACGTAACAACCGTCGTCTCTGAGCGCATAGTCGGTGACGGTGGACACTGCTACATGATAGCCGAGGTGCTTCTCGAATTGCTGTGATGGTCCGAATGTCAGGGATCGCACCTTTGAGTGCAGCCCATCCGCACCAACGACAAGATCGAAGTCGCGCTCCGGAGAGCGCTCGAAGCGAACATGCAGTCCTTCCCCAGTGTCATCGATGTCAGTGATGCTGTCGCCGAAAATGGTCTCTGTATGGCCGTCAAGATGCGCGTATATCCTGCTGGCCAGATCGCTGCGCTGCAGCGTGATCAGCCTGTTGCCGATCGCCGAGCGAAGCTGCGCAACGTCAATCGAGGCGATTCCGGAACCGTCTTGATCTACGATGCGGAGTTCTTCTATCGCATAGGCGCACCGACGCAGTTCCGGCACCAGCCCCATTCGCTCCGCCACGTCGAACCCCGCGCCCCAGAAATCGATCAGATAGCCTCCCTGGCGCAGCGCTGGCGACTGCTCCACGAGCGTCGGCAAAAATCCGTAGCGCTGCAACCACCAGGCCAGGGTCGGACCGGCGACGCCGATGCCGGATATCAGGACCGTTCGCGAATTCAAGATCAGTCCCCCTTCGCGGTCACAGATCGCCCGAGGCGGCAAGAGCTCTGATCCTGTCCGCCGTCCGACAGGCAATCGCCTGGATCGTCAGCGACGGATTGACCCCGCCGACAGTAGGGAACACGGAGCCGTCACAGACCCAGAGATTGCGCACATCCCAGCTGCGGCAATCGGCGTTGACTACGCTGGTGCGCGAATCATCGCCCATCTTTACGGTCCCGTTCAGGTGCGCGGTGTCATCATCCTCATGCCAGAGGTCGTGCCCGCCAGCGGCGCGCATCACGTCGGTCATGTGGCGGATTGCGTGCCGCACCAATCGCTTGTCGTTGTCGCACAACGAGAAGGTCACGCGCGCGATCGGCAGTCCATACTGATCCTTCTCGTCGGCAAGCGTGACGCGGTTCTGCTCCTGCGGTAGCACCTCGCCCACGATCTTCAGGCCGGCCTGGTGGATATAGCTCTCCATGTCTCGGATCAGTGCCTCGCCCCACAGACCGTGATTGCTGCTCTGCGTCGCCGCCCACTGCTGTGGCAGCGGGCCCTGGCTCATGTATGCATAGCCGCCGAAAAAATCCTTGCCGGTGTCCTGATAGTTCCAGTGTTCGGTCAAAGCGAGCGAAGGCGGACCCTTGTACCAGCGGATCTCCTCATCGAAGCGTCCCCACACGGCCTGGTTCGTTTGCACCATGAGATTGCGTCCGACCAGACCAGAATTGTTGGCCAGCCCATGGGGGAAGCGGTTGCTTGCCGACATCAGCAGCAGTCGTGGTGTCTCGATCGCGTAACCTGCGACCACGACATTGCGGGCGCTCTGGAAGCGCCATTGCCCCTCCCGCAGATAGTGGACGCCAGTGCACCGGCCGGACGCGTCGGTATCGATCCGGCCGACCATTGCCAGGTCGCGGATTTCGGCACCGGCGCGCACCGCACGGGGGATCCACGTGACGAGTGCGCTCTGCTTTGCGTTGGTGGAGCAACCAATGGTGCAGAAGCCGCGGTAGACGCAAGGATGCGCCAGACCACGCGGCGCCGAGAGAGTCGCAAGCGGCGTTGGCGACCATGGTAAGCCCAACGCCTCGCATCCACGTGCCAGCACCAGACCGGCGGCGTTCACCTCATGTGGCCGATACGGATAGCGCGGGCGCGGCGGCCCCCAAGGATAGGTCACCGGACCGGAAATCTTCAGCGCCTGCTCGACGTCCGTGTAGTACCGCCACATCTCACGCCAATCGAGCGGCCAATCGGCGCCGTAACCCAGCTTGCTGCGAGCCTTAAACCACTCCGGGCGGAAGCGCAGCGACACCATGGCGAAGTGCACCGTGCTGCCGCCCACCGCCTTGCCGCTGTTGTTGGAGCCGAGGGTAAGTGGATTCTCGCCATCACAGATCCGCTCATCTGTCCAGTACAGCTTCTGCTGATGCTGCTCGTCCGAGGCAAACTCCTCGAGCGGCCGCCACCATGCCCCCGCATCGAATGCCACCACGGAAAAACCATGCTCCGCCAGCCTGCAGGCCAGCGTCCCGCCGCCCGCTCCGGTACCGACGATGGCGAAGTCGACGGGATCCGTTTCGCTGTACTGCCGCATCGGCATCCAACCGCCAATGCGCAATGGATTCGGCGCGCGGCCATTTCTGCCGCGCGGAGTATGGAGTGCGTCATCCAACATCGCGGTTCTTGCGCTCGACCGCGGCTTCCTCACCCGGCCTAGCTTCCGCGGCTTCCCATGGGTCGCGCCGGTCGAACGCCAAGCGCACGTAACCGCGCGGACTGGCCGGGCCGCCAAAGCCAATCTCATTCCATGCCGTCGGATGCGCGTAATAGGCAGCCACGCTGTCGTGCAGCACGCGCGAACTGAAGAACAGCCGGCACGGCATAGTGCCCCAGGCTGCGCCGCTGAGTTCGCCTTGCTGCATCCTTGTGAGCAGTGCGTCCTGTTCCGGCGCGCTGATCCCGTGGAAGCGGCCACCGTGCCGCGTCAGTGCCTCCTGATCCAGCGCGTGAAGCCCGCGACGCCAGGCATCCTGCATCTTCGGAAGGCGGTGGTCGCGATAGCCGTCGGTCAGATCATTGGCCATCTTGTGGTCGATCATCGCCGCCACTGGAATGGGCGGCCTGCTCGCCGGTTGTGGGACGATTCGATTGCAAACTGCGGTGAGAGTCAGCCACTCGTGCTCAGTGAAGAAGCAAGGCTCCCGCCGCATGGCCAGGCGCGCATCGATCACCTGTCGCGTCGCCTCGTTCCAGGATGGCGAGCGCCGCTTGTTCAGGACGTCGTAACCAGGAAAACGGTCACGCATCCGGGTGGTCCCGCAGCAGCCCGAGGGCGGCAAGGCCCGCCAGGGCCAGACCGGTGAAGCTGGGCGGCGCCGGAATGGGTGGGCCGCTCAGCAGATTCTGTGACCAGTTGCGCCAGCCACCCATGTTCCGTGAGACACCAAGCGCGTGGAAGCCGACCCCGGCGATGCCAAGCACCGCCGTCAGGCGCAACCACCAGCGCGTGAACCAGCGGTCCGTGCCGCCCGGGCCGGCAGCGACATTGCCAAGCAGTCCCGCCGCCACCGGAGGCACTGTCACCGGCAGGAACATGGCAGGGTTTTGATAGGCGCCACGGAAATGGAGCAGGCCAACCTCGCCGACTGTTCCCAGCAGGCCGAGTGCGGAAAGTGCAGCCGTGGTCCGGCCAGCGGGCAAGCCCAGGAGGCGCGGCGCTTTGCCCGGCTGATTATCGCGCACACGCTCGGCGGTAAACCCGAGCACCCCCGAGAGCAGCAATGCGAACGGAGCGCCCAAGGGTGCACCATAGAACAGGTTGAGCCAGGAGACGCCGCCCGGACGCTTCGTCACGTTGTAAACATGAAACCCAGTGCCGATCAGCCCGGTAACGCCCGCGAGTAGGTACGCAGCATCGCGGACCAGATGCGCTCCTGCGCGCCGATCGCTGACACCATGGCCACTCATCGCCAGGCTCCAAGCGGCACTGAGCAGCGGCGCGTACATCGCAGGATTCTCGAATGAGCCGCGGTAGTGTTCCACGGCGCTGTCCGCCAGCACCGATCCCGCGAGAAAGCCTGCAGCGCGATTGAGGCGACGGGCCGCCAGGACGGTATCCGCTTCCCGCAGTGGTGCGACTGCATTTGATCTTCGCGCCATCCCGGCTCCGCTCAATGTTCGAGAAAGCGTTCGGCATCCTGCCGCTTGAACGTCAGACCGATCCCCGGACGCGACGGATCAGGCTCGATCATGCCCCTGAGCGGCACCGGCGCTCCGTCGAACAGCATCTGCTCGATCCTTACGTGGTCGTGGAACCACTCCAGGTGCCGGAGATGAGGCACGGCGCAAGCAGCATGCAGATGGAGCGAAGGAGCACAGTGGCCGGAGAGATCGATATGGTGTGCCTCGGCCAACGCGGCGGCCTTGAGCCAGCCAGTAATGCCGCCACACCGCGTGACATCGGCTTGCTGCACGTCCACTGCCTCGGCAGCTAGCATTCTGCGGAAGTAGTCGATCGTGTAGCCGTACTCGCCGGCCGCTATGTCCATGCAGGCCGGCGCCCGACGGCGCAGTGAACGCAGTCCCACAAGGTCGTCCGAAGACACTGGCTCTTCGAACCAGGCGACACCGCACTGCGCGAAGCTGTCAGCCAGCTGCAGTGCCTGCTTCGTGCCGTAGGCGCCGTTGGCATCGACGAACAACCCAGCCGCCCCGATCGCCGTTCGTGCGCAGCCCACCCGCTCAGGATCGCGGTCAGGATCTGACCCCACCTTCATCTTGACCCATTGACAGCCGTCGCGCTCGATCCATCGCGACAATTGGGTCTGCAGTTCATTATCGCTGTAATTGGTGAAACCACCGCTGCCATAGATCGGCACTGCGTCCCGGCACCGACCGAGCAACGTCACCAGCGGCACCTCCAGGAGCCGCGCCTTAAGGTCCCAGATAGCCGTATCGACTGCCGAGATAGCGGTTGCCGCCAACCCCTCGCGTCCCAGGTTGCGCACCGCACCCTGCATGGCTTGCCAAGCGGCCGGGGGCTGCAAGGCGTTCTGCTGCTTCACCTGATCGGCAAGCTTGCCGTTGATCAGCGATACGATCGAGCCGTGTGCATAGGTGTAGCCAATCCCCGTTTTGCCGCCGCCCGTGACCTCCACCACCACGAGAGTCGTGGAGGTCCAGCGAAATGTACCGTCCGCCTCCGGCTGATCCGTCGGAATCGTATAGGCACATGCCTCGACCTGTTCGAGCGGAACGCCGCGCATCACGTCCGCCCGGGCAACACCGCGCTCAGAACCTCTTTGGCGGCGCCGACCAGCATGCTGCCTTCATTCGGATCAGGGGCCAGCGCGGCCAGCATGAAGTTCTTGGCCTGCTTCAGCGTGATATGGGGTGGCAGCGGCGGCACCTCAGGGTCGGTCTTCACCTCCAGCACCGTTGGTCGGTCAGAGGACAACGCGTCATCCCATGCCCGCGCCAAGTGAGCCGGATCGTCGACGTAGATCCCGCGCAATCCGATCAATTCAGCGAAGCGGTGATAGGGAACATCGGGAATCTGCTGTGTGGCATTGAACTTGGGATCACCTTCCATCACGCGCTGTTCCCAGGTCACCTGATTGAGGTCCTGGTTGTTGAAGACGCAGACGACAAACTTGCTGTTCGGCCACTCCTGCCAGTATTTGGCAACAGTGATCAGCTCGGCCATGTTGTTCATCTGCATCGCACCATCACCCACTAGGGCGATCACCGGCCGATCCGGATGGGCAATCTTGGCTGCGATGGCGTAGGGAACAGCAGCTCCCATCGACGCCAGCCCACCAGACAGGGAGCACATCATGCCGCGCCGGATCTTCAGGTCGCGCGCATACCAGTTGGCGCAGGAACCCGAGTCGCTGCTGATGATGGCCCGCTCCGGCAACCGCGGTGACAACTCCCACACAACGCGCTGAGGGTTGACCGGATTGGCCGACGTCATTGCCCGGTCCTCCAGCACCTTCCACCACTCGGCGACATTCTTTTCGATCTGCTGGCGCCAGGTGCGGTCGCGCCTCTCTTCAAGCAAGGGCAAGAGCGCTCGCAGCGTTTCGGCGGAGTCGCCCTGTAAATTGACCTCCATCGGATAGCGCAGGCTTAGCATCTCCGGCTCGATGTCGATCTGCACGCCGCGCGCCTGCCCCTCTTTCGGCAGGAACTCCGAGTAAGGAAACCCGGAGCCGATCATCAGTAGCGTGTCGCAATCGCTCATCATCTCCCAGCTTGGCTTCGTGCCCAGCAGGCCGATGGACCCGGTGACCCACGGCAAATCGTCGGGGAGGACCCCCTTGCCGAGCAGCGCCTTCGCAACGCCGGCGCCGAGTTTCTCGGCAACCGCCATGACCTCGTCGGTGGCACGCAGCGCGCCTGCGCCAACGAGAATAGCCACCTTCTTCCCCGCATTCAGCACCTCAGCGGCGGAGCGCAGATCCTGCTGGCGCGGCACGACAAGAGGCTCGCTGAACCCAACGCCCGAGTGCACCGTGCCATGAGCTCGGGGCGGCTGGGTGTATTCCGCCTCCTGCAGATCGTTTGGGAATACCAGCGCTGTGACGCGGCGGGTTCCCTTGGCAATCCGCATTGCCCTATCGACCATGTGACGAACCTGCGCGGGGGCGCTGGCTTGGCAGACGAAGGCGCCGGCCACGTCCTTTAACATGGCGGGCAGGTCGACCTCCTGCTGATAGTGTCCACCGAGCGCCGTTCTCGCCTGCTGGCCGGCAATCGCCACCACCGGCATGTGATCCAGACGAGCGTCGTACAGGCCGGTGATCAGATGCGAAGCGCCGGGACCCGAAGTCGCCATGCACACCCCGACCTCACCGGTGAACTTGGCATAGGCGGACGCCATGAATGCGGCCATTTCCTCATGCCGGGCCTGAATGAAGCGGAACTGCCCGTTGGTCCGCTGCAAGGCACCCAGCAGGCCATTCACACCATCACCAGGGTAGCCGAAGACCGTCTTGACCCCCCATTCGTGCATGCGTTGCCAAAAGAAGTCGCCGACGGTCTGGCTCATGGCAGTGCCCTTTGTGGCTGGATCTGCCGCGTCAACGTCAAGCAGGCGCGAACCGTTTGCGACCGCGGCATCACACTCCCTGGAGAAAGATGAAGCAGAAGCAACCTTGCGTCGGCAACTTCGTTCATTCGCCCCCCGTTGTCGCATTACCTGATACGGAGGAACCCATGCCGAAGGTGGTCGTGATCACGGGTGGCAGCGCCGGCGTTGGTCGCGCGACGGCAATGGAATTTGCGCGCCAAGGCTGGAACGTCGCCGTCATAGCGCGGGATCAGGAGCGGCTAGAAGCCGCTGCGCGGGACATGCAGTCATGCGGCGCTCGCTCGCTCGCTTTGTCGGCCGATGTAAGCGATATCGAAGCGCTGGATCGGGCGGCAGGACAGGTTGAAGCTGAGCTGGGGCCGATTGATGTTTGGGTGAACAACGCCATGGCGACCATCTTCGCGCCGGTGCGTTTCACGACGCCGGCCGAGTTTCGCCGCGCCACCGAGGTGACCTATCTGGGGCAGGTGCACGGCACGATGGTAGCCCTCGCGCGAATGCGGCCACGTAACCGTGGCACTATCGTCAATGTGGGGTCGGCACTTGCCTATCGTGCGATCCCGCTACAAGCCGCGTATTGCGGTGCCAAATTCGCAGTGCGAGGCTTCACCGATGCGTTGCGCTGCGAGTTGATGCACGAAGGCGTCGACGTACATCTGACGATGGTGCACCTGCCGGCAGTTAATACCCCGCAGTTCGATTGGGCGCTCAACAAGATGGGACGCCGGGCGCAACCCGTGCCACCAATCTATCAGCCGGAGGTGCCGGCCCGGGCCATCGTCTTTGCCGCCTCGGCACGACGCCGAGAGGTTTGGGTGGGAATGCCGACGGTCAAGGCGATCTTGGCCAATCGTTTGGTGCCCGGGCTGCTAGACCGCTTCTTGGCGAAGAGCGGCTATTCGGGTCAGCTAACAGAGGAGCTGAAGCCGGCAGGCTCTCCCGCCAATCTTTTTACAGCGGTGCCTGGAGCCTATGGATCGCATGGACGATTTGACAGCCGCTCCAGGCGGGAAAGCTGGGAGTTTGCCCTCAGCAGGAACCGGAACCTTGCACTGGCCGGTCTGCTGACTCTTGGTGTGGCATTCGCTGCGGCCGCCTCTAGCCTCCGTCGCGCTGCAGCACCGGCACGGAAAGACCGAGGGTGGTATTGACAACGGCAAGGTAGCTGAGCGCCCGAGGGAAGTTCCCCATGAGCTGCCGCTGGCCGGGATGGCACATCTCCGACAGCAGTCCGACATCATTGCACAGCGCCAACACACGTTAGAGCAACTCAACGGGCTCGTCGCGGCGGCCCTGCAGCGCACGACAATCTGCAAACCAGCACGTGCAGGCGATGAACGCTCCCTCTTCCGTATCGCCGCCGCGCGGGCCACGCCACACCAGGCCGTCCTCAGTCAATTCACGTGCGATCGCATCGATGGTCGCGCTCATCCTAGGATCATCGGCCGGAAGGAAGCCGACCAACGGCAGCAGCAACGGACTCGCATCGAGACGTTCGCCGCCGTACCGGACGACGAAATGTTCGTGCGCATTATTCCAGCTGTGCTGCATCACCTCCTCATGGATGTGTTGCACGGGCCGATCAGGTAATGGCGCATGAAGTTGCTGGTCGGATGGATCACGATGAACGCCACCCGTCTGCCGCAGCCCTCGGCTGCCAGGCGGCCGAACACCCTCGGGAACAGGTTGTTCAGCCCGCTCTGACTGTCATAGCCGCTGCCGCGCGGTAGATCGAGCGCGACCAGTTCGTCCTGCATGGCGATCAGGTCGCAGCGCCGTACTTGCGTTGCTTGCGTGCGTTCCACTCCGTCAACCTGTCCGCCGCGACGCTCTCCATCTTGTCGAGCACCCCCGGCACTTCCATGCGCAGGGTCATCTCCAGGCGGATGAAGGGGCCCACGCGAGAACCCCAGGATGACGCCGCCACGATCCACCACATAGGCAATGCCGGGAATTGCCTGCAACAGCGCTTGGACAGAAAACGGGAGCGGCATGGAGTAGCCCGACCCGGTTGTTAGCACAGAAGTTCGCGTACGCGGTAAACTGTGGCCGGGCTTGACGCCTGGGGGCTGCGCCGGCGCACAATCGGCCAACCTCAGGGAGGTTCGGCCAATGACCACGACCCTGCCGATTGACCAGATGATCGATCTGCAATGCGGGGCGATCAGTCGCGAGATCTTTGTCTCGCCCGACTTCTATCGCGAGGAGCTGGAGAAGCTGTTCACCCGCGCGTGGCTGTTCGTCGGCCACGAGAGCCAGATACCCAACCCGGGCGATTTCTTCGTCTCCCGCATGGGCGAGGAGTCAGTGATCCTCTGCCGCGACGCACAGGGCGCGGTGCACGTGTTCCTCAATTCGTGTCGGCACCGGGGGATGAAGGTGTGCCGCTACGAGCAGGGCAATACTTCGCTGTTCGTCTGCCCGTATCACTCCTGGAGCTACACGACGGACGGCAAGCTGCAGGGCGTGCCGCTTTACCGCGCTTTGTATGAAGGCACGCTGAAGCGCGAGGACTGGTCGCTGATCGAGGTGCCGCGTCTCGCCATATACAAGGGCACGGTATGGGCATCGTGGGATCCGGCGGCGCCGGATCTGCTTGACTACCTGGGGTCCGCCGTCGATCACCTCGACCAGGTACTTGACTGTCGCGACGGGCGCCCGGGCGGGTCCGAGGTGATCGGCGTGCACAAGTGGGTGTTCCCGTCCAACTGGAAGTTCGCCGCCGAGAATTTCCTAGGTGACACCTACCACAACCCTTCGCACCGCTCGGTCGACATAATCGGCATCGGTCCGAGTTCACAGCGCGGCCAGAAGGGCCGCCGCGACAATGAGTACAACAAGGGCCAGCACGTCTGGGTGGGACACCCGGCGGGGCACGGCATGCACAGTGTGCTGATGCCGCCGACCATGGAATACGAGTCGTCCTATGTACAGTATCCGGCGGTGGACGAGTACTTCCGCCACTGCTTTAACGAGCGGAAGCGCCGCCTGGGCGAGAAGGCGCGCTTGCTGCCGTTCACCGGCAACATCTTTCCTAACGCGTCGTATCACGGCCGCCAACC
>JBKPSV010000236.1:0-12702 GCA_046735215.1 Pseudomonadota bacterium
AACGGGCGGCGTGAGGTATTTGGCCTACGAAGACCGCCGCATCGACATCGTCCCCAGCGGTCCTACATTCGCCCCCTACTATCTGGGCTGGTACGGGGCCAGCTTTCCGCCGCAGGTCATCGAATGGAAGTGTGAGACCACATTTGAGGTCGCCGCCGGCACCGTGAGGTCCTTCATGCTCCGCGGTAACGCCTGCGGATAATTCGCTCCGTTCCTCGGCGATTTGATTTGGATCAACGCCAGGACCACCAACCAATTGTTTCTACACTCCACCGCAAAGTTTGCGGACGACAGGAGTGACGATGAGGCAAACTATCTCCGCGGCCTGCCTATCGGCTGGCTTGGCATGCAATGCAGCGGCCTGAGCTCAGGGTGCATTCGACCTAAGCGCCACGCCGGTGGGCAAGCAGGCCAACGCGGTGATGGTGCGGCTACGGGCTATCGGTGTGATTCCGCTTGATTCCTCGAGTTCATTTCGGTGATCGGCGGCCAAGCGAACGCCACAGCCCAAGCGGCGCCCGAGATCGACTTTTCCTACTTCCTCACCGACAACATTGCTTTGAACTGATTGTCGCCACCACGCGTCACAATGTCTGCCAGCAACACGGCCATCGGTCATGTCGATGTCGGCAGCGTCTGGGTGCTGCCACCGACACTGACCGTGCAGTACCATTTCTTCCGCAAGAGCGGTTCAGCCCATACATCAGGGCCGGGATCAACCCCTCATTCCTCTATAGTGCGCACGCTGCGGGCGGTTCGGTGCAGCAGGTCGCGTTCAGCAACACTGTCGGAGCGGCAATTCAGGCCGGCGTCGGTTACAACGTCGGTGGTCACTGGTTTTCTAACTTCGACGTGAAGCAGATCTTCCTCAACACGACTGCGAGCATCAACGGCGGCGCCATCAAGGCGAAGACGGCACTCAATCCACTCGTCATCGGTGCCGGCATCGGCTATCGACTCTAGAATCGCATCGGACCAATTCATACGACGGTGCGGTGTTCTTCCCGTGCCGTCGTCCATACCTCGCGCGCTGCGTCAGCATTTATGGCAGCAATACCGAGGCCCACGATCAGATCTGGCCACGCCGAACGCCAGACAAAGCCGGTCATCGCGCCCGCAGCGATGATGGCGATGTTTGCCAGCGCATCGTTGCGCGCCGAGAGAAACGCGGCGCGCGTCAGGCTGCCGCTGTGATGGCGATAGCGTGCGAGCATGAGTGCACAGGACAGATTGACCGCCAATGCACCGCAGCCTGCCAATGACAGAAGAGTGGACGCAGGTGCGACGGGAACATTGAACTTCTGCCACGCGGTCCACAGCGTTGCCAGGCCAGGAACCAATAGGATGGCAGCAAGTACCATCCCCACCTGAGCCCGGCGGCGCGCCGGCCAACTGAGGGCCGCGGCGATCAGGAGGTTTACCGAGGCGTCTTCCAGAAAGTCGATGCTGTCGGCGAACAGCGACACCGAGCCTATGGCAGTCGCAACGCCGAATTCCACGCCGAAGTACGCGAGGTTCAGCAACGCCACGCGACGTACCACGCGTGTCAGCTGTGTCTGCAGGCTGTTTTCCCCTGATGGATCAGGTGGTCGCGGCAAGCGCTTTTGCATAAGCGCTGACGGCAGCGGCGAAGCCCATCACCAGCGCATCGGTTGTCAGTTCGTGACCGATCGATGCCTCTGCCAGGCTAGGCAGGCGTGAGACCAGCGGTGGCAGGTTGTGCAGGTTCAGGTCGTGGCCGGCATTCACTGTCAAGCCGCGTTCCGCGGCCGCCTTTGCCGTAGTTGCACAGGCATCCAGCCACCTATCGTGGGCGCCGCTGCGAAACGCCTCAGCATACGAGCCGGTGTAAATCTCCACCCCGTTCGCTCCCGCAAGTGCGATGCGGTCCAGCACCCCGGGCTCGGGGTCGATGAACAGGATGACGCGAGCTCCCATCGACTTCAGCTTCGCGACCGCCGGCTGCACCAAAGCCATTTGCTCGGGGCCAAGTTTCCACCCCTCTTCCGAGGTGAAGGCGTTCGCCGCATCGGGCACCAGTGTGCACTGCTCCGGCCGCACCTCGGCCGCGATCTGCAACAGTCGCGCGTCGGGATAGCCTTCAATGTTCAGCTCGACCTGCGGGCGCAAGGCGGCAATTGTCTCGGCAAGGAGCGGCACATCCGAGCGGCGTATGTGTCGCTCGTCTGGGCGCGGATGCACGGTGATGCCGCTCGCTCCAGCGTCGACGGCGATGCGCGCAAACGCACGAAGATCCGGCACCCCGGTTCGACGTGAATTACGGAGCAGAGCGATCTTGTTCAGGTTGACGCTAAGTCTGGCCATCGTCGATGGCGACGCTAGCACCCTCAATCAACGCGAGGAAGCCGATGGATGCGGGCGGCGAATCGAGCCACCCGCGCCCGATCAAGTCAGCCGCCGGACGGCGGAGGTGGCGTGAACCAAGGCACCGTGATGTCATGGCAGCTGATGCCTGGCCCCTTCACAGTGGCGACCAGGTAGCCGTCCTCAGGCCGCACCTTACCCATGATCTCGGCGGTCCGTCCCTGCCCGCCGACCTCTTTCGCATTCATATGGAACGTCTTCGACTGCATGTTCGCGCTGCCCGTCGCGTGGGCCATCGACTTCATGCTGTTCCAGGAAAACATGCCCTCCAATTTACCGTTCTCGGTGGCCACGATATGCCAGTCCAGGGCCGGGCAAGCACCCTGGGCTTTCGAGTGGAATGTGTACACCCTGCCCTCGGGCATGTTCTGGGCGTAAGCCAGTCCGCCCAGGGCGGCGGCGGCCAGTGCAGTGGTAGTGACCAACTTGGCAAACTTCACGTTCGATTTCCCCTCTCGTTTTGGTTGTAGATCCACCGGAAGGATAGACTCTGTCAAGGTTGCGCCACTGCGCCTGTGCAACGCAGCAGCAAGGGCGAGAAGCTAGTAGAATCATAGGTATAGATCAACGTGTAATGACGAATTTCATCAAAATCCGGCATTCGCCCCAATTCTCGTTCGCCAACATTATGGGGGCGCCCTGTCCTCGCTGGTGCCAATCCGCCACGATGTCACTCTGGTGAGCTTCCACCTGGGCCAGGCGCCGCGTGCGTCCTCGACTGGACCTGGAGCCACAAGGCCGACGTGGTATGAGCGGATCGATGCCGAAGGGCGCCTTCGGTCTTTCTTGGCACACGCGCCGCAGGCGACGTCCTAATCGTGTCAATGTAGAGGCTATGCTGGGCCCATCGCGGCCGATCCGTGCCGGATTGCATTATCCCTCAGCACTTGTCACCGCACATCTTTTTCTCTGGTGCGGTTTCAGCCTCACGGCCGGCGCAGCACTACATGGCTGGCGCGCGGCCGCGCCATCCGAATGCCGTCGCGCCAGCCGAACCACCAATGATCCTTTGGCAGAGGTCAGCCGTCACATTCGGTAGTGCATCTCTCCGATCGTTCGATTCACCAAGTCACTCACCAACCATGGCTTCCCGCCGTCTTGCAACACATGCTTCAGCACATCGGCTGGTGCCCGTTCAAACAAGACAATGCCTGTGCCTTCGCACGCCACACCTTCCAGATGCTGGGGGCTGGTCGCAACGGCGACGGATCCCCACGGCTGATTGAAGAAATCCACGGCCCACTGACGGGCGGCCCGCTCAAGCTCCGGCATCGTGACTACAAGTGTCTGCATTATTCCCTCCCGCGCACTGAGGGGCCGAAGGGCACCACGACCGCCGCCTCCGACCCCGCAGGAATGCCATTCATGCACGGGTCGAATGTATAAGGCCTTGATCTGGATCAACCGACATTGCCGGGATCAGGCTGACCGAGCCGCAGCGATCGTTGCGTTCAGCGCGCGCACACCGGCTGCAGGACCATCCGGATGATTCCAAACGGCACCGACGACGGCGAGGAAGTCCGCACCCGCCTGCACCAGCGGTGCGCAATTCTTTGCATTTATGCCGCCAATGGCACAGCACGGCAGCTCCATCAGTTCCGACCACCATTGCAGGATGTCCGGGCTGATGAAGCGCGTGACCTCTTTGGTGCCCGAGGGAAAGAATGCGCCGAAGGCGACGTAGTCGGCGCCGTCCTCGCCCGCCTGCATCGCAAGATCGCGGCTGCCCTTGCACGTAACGCCAAGAACCGCATCGGGGCCCATCAGCTGACGAGCTTGGGGCGCTGGCATGTCCTCCTGTCCGACATGAGCGCCATCGCTCCCGGTATCGCGCACCAGATCGGCGCGATCATTCAACAGGAATGCGACGTCACGCGATTGCGCCACCGGACGCAGTTCGTCGATCGTGCGGCGCCAGGTGTCGTCATCCACGTCCTTCACACGGAGCTGCACCGCCGCCACATCGCCGGCATCGAGCGCGGCAGCAAGCTGATCAGCGAACGGCACAGGATCCAGCCTTGGCGGCGTGATGAGGTAGATGCGGCAGCCATCCTGGCTGCCGCCCATTCCTGCCACGCGTCAGGCCTTGCCGAGATAGATGTCGATGATCTTGTTCAGCATTTCCAACGCTGTCTCTTTCGGGCGCTGGAAGGTGTTGCGACCAATGATGCTGCCGTTGGCGCCGCCGTCGCGCAGACCACGGATCTCCTCATAGACACCGTCGAGATCCTTGGCCTCGCCGCCGGAGAACACCACGACACGTCGGCCGTTGAATGCGCATTGCATCACGTGCTCAACGCGCTTGGCGAGCGTTGAGCCATCGATCTTCTCATAGGACTTCTTGGCAGCGTCCAGAGAGACGACTGCCGTCGGCGGCTTCACCTTGATGATGTTCGCGCCCATCAGCGCCGCCATCTGTGTTGCATAGGCGCAGATATCGAGCGCGGTTTCGGCGGCACGGTCGAGATTGCCGCCGCGCGGATAGCTCCACACCACGACGGCCAGGCCAGCCGCTTTCGCTTCAGCGGTGAGTTCGCGCAGTTCCTCCATCTGGTCGTAGGCGTATTCGCTGCCGGGGTAGATGGTGAAGCCGATCGCGCCGCAGCCGAGACGCAGCGCATCCTTGACCCCGGCCGTGACAGCCTGGTCCTTATTCGTGGCCAGAGAGTTGGCGTTGTTGCACTTCAGGATCGTCGGGATCTGTCCGGCAAATGTGTCGGCGCCGGCGGCGATCATGCCAAGCGGCGCGGCATAGGCGCTCAGCCCAGCTTCGATGGCGAGTTGATAATGGTAGTGCGGATCATAGGCCGGCGGGTTCGGCGCAAAGCTGCGGGCGGGACCGTGTTCAAAGCCCTGATCAACCGGCAGGATGACCACCTTGCCGGTGCCACCCAGCTTCCCGGTGGACAGGATGCGGGCAATGTTGGCCTTCACTCCGGGCGGATCGCCCTCGTACCAATCCAGTATTTTCTTCACTTTCTGGGTAACGCGCATCGGGAGATCCTTCCTGATGGGATGGTGCGTACTAGCTCAGGCCGTTGCCCCTGTCACCCAGCGGTTCGAGATGCAACCAACTGTGTAGCCGGCGCGCGGCACCGCGGCGCGCCAGGTCAAGAGCGGGCGGGCGCTCGGGCAGGACTTCACAACCAATCGTTGCCGCAGTGGTGGCGACCTCGGCCCATCCGGGCGCCGCCGCATAAAGAATAATTCGGCGTTGGCCGATGCGCAGCGCGCCCAGCGCCAGGCCGGACGCATCGGCGCAATCAAGGATGTTGTCGCAGCGTATGTCGGGATATTCAATCGCTACCCGGTTAATCAGCGCACGCCACCACGCGCTGCCTGCGTACATAACAGCGCCTATCGCCGACAGAAGCGTGACCGACCGACCAATGGATAAAGTCGTCCGGGCGTCGGCCAGGCTATGAACCACCACCGCGGGATAGCGATTACCGCTCATGCCGCCGATATCTGCTTGACGTTCAATGTCCCGCCCGCTTTCTGTTCATACGACAGGTGAGACGAGTAGGGATGGTCAGCGACAGCGAGGATCCTGAATCCGCGGCGAACCGGCTGGAAGCGGCGTTGGAGCGGATCGCCGAAGCGGCGGCGCGCACTGAAGCGCGTCCTGCCGATCAACTTCCCAAGTATGATGCGGAAGAGGTTGCGGCGCGACTCGACGCAGTGATCAATCGTCTGCGCGCGGCGCTTGGCAGGACTGATTGAACCAACGAGCAGGGATAATTGGATGGCGCAGGTTACCGTTCGCATCAACGGCTACGCATATACCATCGGTTGCCAGGACGGGGAGGAGGAGCACCTCCAGGCAATGGCAGGCGAGGTCGACCGGCGCATCGAGTCGATCAAGACGGCGGCGGGGCCAACCCATGAAGCGCGGATGCTCGCCATGGCCTCACTGTTGCTGGCCGACGACCTCTATGAGGCACGGAAGTCGCTGAAGGCGGTGCAGACGGGACCGATCGTGGCGTCCATGCCTGACCCGAAGCTGGGTCGGCGGCTTGGCAAGCTGGCGAAACGCGCCGAGGAGATTGCCGCGGGGCTGGAGCATTCCTAGATTGGAGAGGCGGAGCTGCTGGGTGCGTCAGGCAATTTATCCCCGGGGCCAGTAAGCATCTTCCAGGGAGCTGGCTCTGCCGGGATCCTGGTCTCGGTATCTGGCGCCCACCTGCACACGCAGGCTCTGGGAGGATGAGACGCCAACGGCTATGGCGGCTCCGCACATGTTCCCCGATCTGATCGAAGCGAAGCGCGCCCTGCGTCAGCGCATGCTGGCTGCACGCGACGCGTGGGACCCGGCGCTGGGCGCCAGAGTAGCCGAACACGTCCTTCGCGAGGCGCCACTTCCCGTCTCTGCAGTGGTATCCGGTTTCTGGCCAATCGGCCAAGAGATCGACATTCGGCCCTTGCTGCACGGGCTGCATATAGGCGGTCACCGCATCGCACTTCCTGAAACCCCGAAGCGCGGCAACCCATTGATTTTCAGGCTTTGGCGCCCAGGATGCAGCATGGTGAAGGAACGGTTCGGGACCTTGCGGCCAGATGGACCGGTATTGGTCCCGGATTTCTTGTTGGTGCCGCTCCTGGCGTTCGATCGGCGTGGCTACCGCATAGGATACGGGGCCGGATATTACGATCGGACACTGGCGGGGTTGCCTGGACGCTTCCGGATGGGCGTTGCCTATGCCGCGCAGGAACTGGACGAAGTGCCGGCTGGCCCTTACGACGAGCGACTCGACGCTGTGGCGACCGAGCACGGCGTGATCCTCTGCAAGGACGAATGAATGCGCATCCTGTTCATCGGCGACGTGGTCGGCCGGACCGGCCGCGAAGCCGTCGCCGCAAGGCTGCCGGGGCTGCGAGACGCGCTTCGCATCGAGCTTGCGGTGGTCAACGCCGAGAACGCGTCGCACGGCTTCGGTCTGGCCCCGGATATGGCGGATACGCTGTTCGCCGCCGGCGCCGACGTGATCACACTCGGCAATCACGCCTGGGATCGCAAAGAGATCATACCCTACATCGCGGAGACCCCTCGCCTGCTGCGTGCGGTGAATTTTCCACCCGGCACACCGGGAGCGGGTTCTACGCTGGTAGAGGTGTCTGGGGGGCGCCGCGCGCTGGTGTTGCAGACGATGGGGCGGCTGTTCATGGACCCACTCGACGACCCGTTCCGCACCACTGCCGACGTTTTGGCCAGGCACCGCCTGGGCGGGACGGTCGCGGCCATCCTCGTCGATTTCCATGCCGAGGCCTCCAGCGAAAAGATGGCTTTCGCGCATTTCCTCGACGGCCAGGTATCGGCGGTGATCGGCACCCACACACACTGCCCTTCGGCCGATGCACAGGTGCTGCCGGGTGGCACTGCGTTCCAGTCTGACGCCGGCATGTCGGGCGACTACGACAGCGTTATCGGCATGGCAAAGGATGCAGCCACACTGCGGTTCTGGCGAAAGATGCCTGGCGAACGACTGGCGCCGGCCGAGGGTGACGCGACCGTGTGCGGCGTGTTCATTGAAACCGATGATGCGACCGGGCTCGCGCGGCGGATCGCGCCAGTACGGGTGGGAGGGCGACTGGCGGAGACCATACCTGCGGTTTAGTCACAACCGACTTGCTACAATCGACGTACCCAGGAGCGCGTCCGGCGCAACGCCTCCGCCGCGGCTGCGGTCAGCCGCCACGGCGGCTCCTCGTTCAATGTGACACGCTGCCAGCGGGCGCACCCTGGACAGCGGACCTTCTGGTCGACGAGTTCCGGCTTGATCAGCATCCGCGCGCCGCAGCAACTGCACAGAGTCCGGCGACGGGGGTCCTTGTGCAGGTCGCGGACGACCTGCGACAGCAGCGGTCCCTGCGTCATGGCGAGCGGCAGATATTTCATCGGTTCGGCCTCATTTCCCCTCCAGCACGGTCTTCAGCTTAGCGGCAAGTGCAGCGTAGCTGAAAGGCTTGACGATCAGCTCGACGCCAGGATCGAGCCGGCCATGGTGCACAATGGCATTGCGCGCATAGCCGGTGGTAAACAGCACTTTGAGCGCCGGATTTCGTCGCCGCGCCTCATCAGCCAACTGACGCCCATTGTAGGGGCCCGGCAAGCCCACATCGGTGAACAAGAGACCGATGTCAGGCCGTTCAGCCAGTAACTGCAGTGCCACCGTGCCATCCTTCGCTTGCAGCACGCGATAGTCGAGCCGTTGCAGCATGTCGACGCTGAGTACGCGCACAGCCTCGTCATCCTCGACCACCAGCACCACGGTCTCAGTGTCGCCTTGCGACACTGGCTGGTGCTCCTGGGACGGCTCGGCAACATCAGGTGCCCAACTCCGCGGCAGATAGATCTTGACAGTTGTGCCGGCGCCAGGCTCGCTGTAGACCTTCACGTGGCCCTGCGACTGCTTCACGAAGCCATAGACCTGCGACAGACCGAGGCCGCTGCCCTGTCCTGGTGGCTTGGTCGTGAAGAATGGATCGAACACCCTGTCGATCACCTCTGGGGTCATTCCCTCGCCGGTATCGGTGACGCATATCGCCACATACTGGCCAGGCGAAACCTGGTGCGACGCGGCGTACGCCTCATCGAGGTACGTATTCGCGGTTTCGATCGTGAGCTTCCCGCCGTCGGGCATGGCATCGCGGGCATTCACGGCGAGGTTCAGCAGCGCGCTCTCCAACTGATTGGGATCGGCGAACACGCGCCAGATCCCGGCAGCCAGAACCGTTTCCATGGCGACCATCTCGCCGATGCTGCGCCGGATCAGCTCGGACATGCCACCCACTAAGCGGTTGGGATCGATCACCTCCGGCGCCAACGGCTGCTGGCGTGAAAACGCCAACAGGCGCCGCGTCAGGGATACGGCTCGTTCGGCCGCCTGGACGGCAAGCTCGATCGACCGGCGGAGCCGCGCGTCCGCATCGCTGCCAAGACGCTGACGCAGGTTCTCGAGACTGCCGCAGATGACCTGCAGCAGGTTGTTGAAGTCATGCGCCACACCACCCGTGAGCTGACCAATGGCTTCCATCTTCTGTGCCTGACGAAGCGCCGCTTCGGTACGCAGTCTCTCGGCAATCTCACTGGCGACGCGCTGTTCCAATGTTTCGTTCAGATCGTTGAGTTCATTGGTTCGTCGCAGGATGGTCTGGGCGCTCTCGACCAGGGCCGTGGCGATCTGGTCGATCTCGCGCACACCGGTGGGGCGCGGTGCATCGCAACGGCCCAGCGGTACCTGGCCTGCGGCGGCGGCGACGTTCCGCAACCCGTCCGTGACACGCCGCGCTACGAGCACGGCAATCAGTGTGCCGAGTGCGACCACCACGCAGCCGCCAATCAGCAGACGCCAAAGCGAGCGTTGCAGGGGCGCCTCGATGATGCTCGCCGGGACGCCGATGCCGATGATGTAGCCCGTTTCGGGAGCGCGTGCGTGGCCGTTGTAGACGTCATCGCCCTCAAGCGATTCGAAGCGGTCCCAGCTCTCGTCCGGCCTGACCTGAATGGCCGCGCGCCAGCCCTCCGAGGCCAGTTGCCCGACGCGCCCTTCATTGTCAGGCATACGCGCCAGGAAGCGGCCCTGTCGATCGACGATACCGCTGAGCCAGCCCGGCGGCAGCAGTTGCTCATTGAGCAACTGGCCAAACTCTTGGTTGCGCATGGCCAATTGCAGCGACCAGATCACCTTCCCGTCGCGTTTGACCGGCACAGCGAGCACGGCGATCGGTTCCCGCATGATAGTATCGACGAAGACGTCGGAGAGTTGCGGCTGTCCGGTCTCGAATACGCGGCGAACCAAGTCCGGCTCGGAATGGCCGGGGACCACGGAACCAGGTGGCATATCGCCGAACAGCTCGTAGGCCGCATCGGGACGCACGAGCGTAAGCATCTGACCCTGCAGCAGGCGTGACACGCTGACCATCTCGGCGTGGAAGCCCTCCAGGTCACCACCCTGCAGCCTGCGCGACTTTGCCAGCTCTTCCAGCATCTCGCGTCGCACACCGATGTGCTCGTCCACGGCAATGGCGAGAGCACGCGTGGTGGAAATCACCGAGGTCCTGATCGTCGCGAGCTGCGCCTGCGAGCTATCGTAGGAGAGGTAGGCCGCGAAGGCAGCGAGCGGAAGCAGGCTGCTCAGCACCACCAGCAGAAGGTAGCGCCGGATACCCCAGCCCGCACGCCTGGTGTCGGCGCTGTGCATGTCGGGTCGCTCAACGGACCCGGCGATAGTATCCAAGGAAATTGATCACCGACTGGTTAGAGGGCCGCACGGCAACGCATGCTGCCGCAGCGGTGTGTGTGTTGTCATGCGGCAAAAGGCCGAACCTCATCGGCAGGGGGTAACCGTACACCCAGCGCCGACGCAGCGACTCCTCCAAGTGCGCATCGTCTGCTTCTGAGCTGCGGCTCTCCTGCATCGCGAGCGGGAAAAATGCAGAATGTAATTCAGCAACCGCGTTGCAGATCCAGCAGCATCAAGGGGTTTAACCGGGTGATAACACGTTCTTAACGGTCTGCTCCCTATCCCTATGGTACATATCACCACGATCACGATGGCGTCGAGTTTCGAATTCAGATCGACGCCTCCGGCCCACTCCGTATCGATGAGCCGAGATGGCGCTGGTGGACCTTGTGGCAGTTGGAACGGGCATGAACATCCTCACAGTGTTTGGCACGCGGCCCGAGGCCATAAAGATGGCGCCGCTGGTCAAGGCGCTGAAGGACGAGCCCTCCGTCCGTTCTCTGGTCTGTGTGACCGGCCAGCATCGCGAGATGCTCGAACAGGTGCTTCAGCTGTTTGGCATCGTGCCGGATTTCGATCTTTCGCTGATGACCCCCAATCAGACGCTGAACACGCTCTCTGCGCGCGCGCTTGGCGCATTGGACGCAGTGCTCGAAGAACTGCAACCCGATCGTATGTTGGTGCACGGCGATACCACCACGGCAATGGCAGCCTCCCTTTCGGCATTCCATCGCCGCATTCCGGTCGGGCATGTTGAGGCTGGGCTTCGGACCTACGATCTCTCGCGTCCCTGGCCGGAAGAGATGAACCGGCGCGTCGTTGACGTCGTAAGCGACCTTCTGCTTGCACCGACGGCGGGCGCAAAGGTCAACCTTGAAAATGAGCAGCTCGGCGGCCGGATTGTCGTGACCGGCAATACGGTGATCGACGCGCTGCTGACCACCACCGCCCTGATCGACCGCGACCTCGGCCTGCGGTTGTCCCTCGCAGCACAATTTCCCTTCCTTGAAGCCAATCGCAGACTGCTTCTGGTGACCGGCCACCGCCGCGAGAGCTTCGGCGACGGCTTCGCGGCAATCTGCTCCGCGCTGCACCGCCTGTCGCAACGGCCGGATCTCGATATCGTCTATCCAGTGCATCTCAATCCGAATGTCCGGAAGCCGGTGCTCGGCAGGCTGGCGAATCGGCCACGTATTCATCTGATCGATCCGCTTGACTATCTGCCGTTCGTTTACCTGATGCAACGGGCCTGCATCGTCCTGACCGATTCAGGCGGCGTGCAGGAAGAGGCACCGTCGCTGGGCAAGCCGGTGCTGGTCATGCGCGACGTCACGGAGCGGCCCGAGGCGGTTGCCGCGAAAACAGTCCGCCTGGTCGGCACCAGCGAAGAGCGGATCGTTGCCTCGGTCACCGAACTGCTCGAAGACGACGACGCCTACGACCGCGTCTCACGTCGGCTCAACCCCTATGGCGATGGTCACGCCACGGAACGAATTATGGCTGCCCTTGTCGGGCGTCGCGTCGAGGAATTCATCGCGCCGCCATTTGGCGACGCAGGCGATCCGCAATGATGGCTTCAGCCGCCTCGGTTATATCTGCGTATTACAGCGGGCTGCTGCTGGCAACGGTCGTCCTTGCGTCGGTGATTCTGCTGCTGTCGCTCGACGATCTCTTCGTCGACGCCTGGTTCTGGTGCCGCGAGTTTTACCGCCACGTCACGATTTGGCGGGTCCACAGGCCACTGACCGCCAATCAGCTCTATGAACGCGACGAGCAGCCTCTCGCCATCATGATTCCTGCATGGCTCGAGCAGGCGGTGATCGCGCCGATGCTCGAAAACATGGTGACGACGCTCGACTACCGGAACTACCTGATCTTCGTCGGCACCTATGCGAACGATCCAGCGACCACCGCCGAAGTCGAACGGATGCAACGGCGCTTCCGCCAACTCATCCGGGTCGAGGTCCCACATTCCGGCCCCACCTGTAAGGCCGACTGCCTGAACTGGATCGTTCAAGCGATTTTCCTGCACGAGCAGACGAACGGCATCGAGTTTGCCGGCATGGTGCTGCAC